>JAPOTO010000048.1 GCA_026709135.1 Gammaproteobacteria bacterium
GTCTTGCCATCCATGGCAAGCCGTTCGGCCCTCGAAAAGCGCTGCTTTTCGTCTGCTTCGCAGACCAGGCCTCACCCATCCTCGCACGCCCGCCGCGCGCAGCCCGCCAGCCGGAGACTTGCGCTGTGCAGACCCGGGAAGACGCCGTGTTTAGGCCGCCTACTTTTGGTCTTCCTTGACTTCTTCGAATTCGGCGTCGATGGCTTCGTCGTCGGCCTTGCCTGGTTCGGCCTGGGTTTCCGCGCCGGCGCCAAATCCAGCATCAGGGTCGCCATCCGCTTCGGTGGACTGTTCGGCGTACATCTTCTGCACGATTGGCGCCGAGGTCTCGGTCAGCGCCTCGGTGGCTTGTTCGATGGCTTCGAGATCGTCGCCCTTGACGGCTTCCTCAAGCCGGCCGATGGCGCTGTCGACCGCGGCCTTGTCTTCGTCGCTGACCTTGTCGCCGGCTTCGTTGATCGATTTGCGGGTGGCGTGGATCAGGCCGTCGGCGGTGTTGCGCGCGGTGATGAGCTGCTCGAACTTCTTGTCCTCGGCGGAATGCGCTTCGGCGTCGCGGACCATCTTCTCGATTTCCTCATCGCTCAGCCCACTGGAGGCCTTGATCTCGATCGA
Organism: Gammaproteobacteria bacterium; assembly: GCA_026709135.1. GTDB lineage: Bacteria > Pseudomonadota > Gammaproteobacteria > Pseudomonadales > Pseudohongiellaceae > UBA9145. The sequence goes on from JAPOTO010000048.1 coordinate 616, forward strand.
CTGCTCCTTGCCGGTGGCTTTGTCCTTGGCGGACACGTTGAGGATGCCGTTGGCGTCGAGATCGAAAGAGACCTCGATCTGGGGCATTCCCCGGGGCGCCGGTGGAATATCGGCGAGGTCGAAGCGGCCGAGGGACTTGTTCTGCGTCGCCTGCTTGCGCTCGCCCTGGACCACGTGGATCGTCACCGCGGTCTGGTTGTCGTCGGCGGTGGAGAAGACCTGGGTTTTCTTGGTGGGAATCGTGGTGTTCTTGTCGATCAGCATGCTGGCCACGCCACCGAGTGTTTCGATGCCGAGCGACAATGGCGTGACGTCGAGCAGCAGCACGTCGGTGACATCGCCGGCGAGCACCGCGGCCTGGATCGCCGCGCCCACGGCCACGGCCTCGTCTGGGTTGACATCCCGGCGCGCCTCCTTGCCGAAAAAATCCGCGACTTTCTGCTGCACCAGCGGCATGCGGGTTTGGCCGCCGACCAGCACCACATCGTCGATCGCGGACGCCTCGATGCCGGCGTCCTTCAATGCGATGCGCACCGGGCCGAGGGTGCGCTCGACGAGATCCTCCACCAGCGATTCGAACTTGGCGCGGGTCAGCTTTTGCACCAGATGCTTCGGCCCGCTGGCGTCGGCGGTGATGTAGGGCAGGTTGATCTCGGTCTGCTGCGAGGAGGACACTTCGATCTTGGCCTTTTCCGCCGCTTCCTTCAGGCGTTGCAGGGCCAGCGGATCGTTGTGCAGATCCATGCCATGCTCTTTCTTGAACTCGTCGGCGAGGTAATCGATCAGGCGCAGGTCGAAATCCTCGCCACCGAGGAAGGTGTCGCCATTGGTCGAAAGCACCTCGAAAGTGTGCTCGCCGTCGGTTTCGGCGATTTCGATGATCGAGATGTCGAAGGTGCCACCGCCGAGGTCGTAGACCGCGATGGTGGAGTCGCCGGCGCGCTTGTCCATGCCGTAGGCGAGTGCGGCGGCGGTGGGCTCGTTGATGATGCGCTTGACGTCGAGCCCGGCGATGCGGCCGGCGTCCTTGGTCGCCTGGCGCTGGGAATCGTTGAAGTAGGCGGGCACGGTGACCACGGCTTCATTCACTTCCTCGCCGAGATAGTCCTCGGCGGTTTTCTTCATCTTCATCAGCGTCTGGGCGGAAATCTGCGGCGGCGACATTTGCTTGCCGTTGACTTCAACCCAAGCGTCGTTGTTGCCCGCCTTGACGATCTTGTAGGGCACCATTTTGATGTCCTTCTGCACCACATCGTCCTGGTACTGGCGGCCGATCAGGCGCTTGATCGCGAACAGCGTGTTGCTGGGGTTGGTGATGGCCTGGCGCTTGGCGGGTTGGCCGACGAGGGTTTCGCCATCCTTGCTGTAGGCAACGATGGACGGGGTGGTGCGATCACCTTCCGAGTTTTCGATGACCCGGGGCTCGCCCCCCTCCATGATCGCCACGCAGGAGTTGGTCGTTCCCAGGTCGATGCCGATGATCTTGCCCATGTTCGTAGTCTCCACTGAGTCGCCGGTCCGTTGTCTCACGAACCGGCCTGAATTCGCATATCGCCGCTGGCTTGCGCGCGGCCGCGCCCGTTATGTTCCGCTTCCCGCCGAAGATTCGGCTTCGGCGGAAACCACCACCATCGCCGGCCGCAGCACCCGGCCGTGCAGGGTGTAGCCTTTCTGCATGACCGCGATGACGGTGTTCGGTTCGACCTTGCCGTTTTCCTGGATCGACATCGCCTGGTGCAGCGCGGGGTCGAAAGGCTCGCCTTCCGGGTCCACCGCTTCGATGTGGAACTTGGCGAAGCAGTCGGCGAAGCTTTTCAAGGTCAAGTTCACGCCTTCGTGAATCGCCTTGACGACCTCGTTTTCGTGATCGCCCGCGGCGTCAAGGGCGCGTTCGAGATTGTCGACGACCATGAGCAGCTCGCTGGCGAACTTCTCCTGGCCGAACTTGTGCGCGCGCTCGACATCCTGCTCGGTGCGGCGGCGCAGGTTCTGCATCTCCGCTTGGATGCGCAGCGCTTGGTCCCGGGCCTGCCGGCTTTCCGCCTCGGCCTCGGCAAGGCGGGCGAGCGCCTGATCGAGGGTCCATTCGGTATCCGCTTCCGCGCCGTCTGCCGATCCGGCGCCCACTTCGCCGGCTTCTTCCATTTCAGGGGCGGTGTCCGGGTTCCCGGCTTCCGCCGCCGAATCCTCCCCGGCCTTGGATTGCTGCGCTTTGCTCATGTCGCTCTATTCCAACCATCAAGACGGCGAATCCCTATATGGGGGCGGGGAATGGTGTTTCAAGCGGATTCCGCGATGCCCGGTGCGCGATTGGGTATGCAAGTGGGTGTTCCGCGGGTTTTCGATATACTTTCCGCGCCATGCTCAAGCGCCTTTCCATCCAGAACTACGCCACGGTGCGGAGCCTCGCGGTTGAATTCGGCCCCGGCATGTCGGTGCTGACCGGGGAAACCGGCGCGGGCAAGTCGATCATTGTCGGGGCGCTCGGGCTCGCCCTTGGTGCCCGGGCCGACAAGGGCATCGTCCGCGCCAGCGAGACGAAAACCGCGATTGCCGCGGAATTCGACATCTGCGGCAACGACGCGGCCCGGGCCTGGCTCGAAGCCAACGATTTTTCCGCGGATTTGTCCGGCGCTTGCCTGATTCGCCGGTCCATCGCCAGCGATGGCCGCTCCCGGGCTTTCATCAACGACGCGCCGGTTACCGTGGCGAGCCTGCAACAGCTTGGCGTGCTGCTGGTCGATATTGTCAGCCAGCGGGAACACCAGGCGCTGATGCTGCGCCAGACCCAGCGCAAGCTGCTCGATGATTATTGCGTCGAGCCGGAACTGCTCGCGGAATTGCGCTCGCTGCACCAGGCATGGCAGGCGAACGAGCGCGCCATCGCCAAGCTGCGGGACGGCGGCGATGACAGCCAGTTCGACTTGCTCCGTTATCAAGCCGCCGAACTCGGGGAACTCGGCGCCGAAGATGGCGAAGCCGAAGCGCTTGAGCGCGAGCAGCGCCGCCTCGGCAACGCCGGCGATTCGCTCGCGGCGCTCGCGGGCGCCTTGGCGGCCATCGCCGACAATGAATCCGGCAACGCCCTCGACAGCCTGCGCCAAGGCGGACAGATGCTCGAGGAACTGCGCGGCGCCAGCGGCCGCGTGGCCAACGCGCTGGAATTGCTCGATTCCGCGGGAATCCAGATCGAGGAAGCCGCCGCCGACCTGCGCGCCGCGGCGGATGAGTTTCCCATCGACCCGCAGCGCCTCGCCGAAGTCGATGAACGGCTCGGCAAACTCCATGACATGGCCCGCAAGCACAAGGTGCGCCCGGTCGAGCTCGCGCAACTTGCCCAGACGCTGGCGCGGCGGCTTGAGGAGATTGAAGGCCGTGGGGAAGCGTTGCGGCAACTCGGGGAAGAGGATGCGAAACTGCGGGAACAATACGCGGCGCTCGCCTGCCGGGTTGGGGGGCAGCGCCGGGCGGGCGCCGGCGGGCTGACGCGGGCCATCGAACAGCAAATCGCGCGCCTCGGCATGGGCAAGGCGCGCGTGGACATTCGTTTTGAGGCGCTCGATAAGGACGCGGTTGCGGAAAACGGCTTGGAGAAAGTGGAGTTCCTGGTCGCCGCCAATCCGGGGCAGCCACCGGGTCCATTGGCCAGAATCGCCTCGGGTGGCGAGCTTTCCCGCATCAGCCTCGCCATCCGGGTGGTTACCGCAAGCACTTCGCAGACGCCCTCGCTGGTGTTCGATGAAGTCGATGTCGGTATTGGCGGCGGTGTCGCCGCCCAGCTTGGCGACTTGCTGCGCGGCCTCGGCGGGTCCGCCCAGGTGCTCTGCGTGACCCACCAGCCACAGGTCGCCAGCCGCGCCCATTGGCATTATTCGGTGAGCAAGCACAGCGACGGGGCGGACACCCAAAGCGCAATCCGCCAACTCGACGCCGAAGCCAGGGTGCTTGAAATCGCGCGGATGCTGGCGGGTGACGCGCCCGGCGAGGCCCCCATCGCCCACGCGCGCCAGATGCTGAAGCTAAAACAAGATGCGACTCAGGAAAGTTTTTGACATTCCGGGCAGATGCCGTAGAGGTGCATGCTGTGATCGGTGATCTGGAAGCCGAGCCCCTCGGCGATTTTCACCTGCCGCTCCTCGATCACGGCGTCGAAAAACTCCTGGATCTTGCCGCAGGAGGTGCAGACGATATGATCGTGATGATCGTCGGGCATCAATTCGAAGACCGCGCGCCCCCCCTCGAAATTGTGCCGCGAGACCAGGCCGGCGCCCTCGAACTGGGTCAGCACCCGGTATACCGTCGCCAGGCCGATTTCCTCGTTGGACTCCTTGAGCGCGAAGTAGACATCATCCGCGCTCAGGTGCTTCTGATCGGAGCTTTCCAGGATTTGCAGGATCTTGACCCGGGGCAGGGTGACTTTCAGCCCGGCCTTGCGCAATTCGTGGTTCTCGCTGCCCATGGGTGCCTCGGTGGGTATTCTGTTCGCATACTGGGTTATTATGCCCCCATGCGCGGCCCATGTGAAAGCCGCTCCGCGCCAGCTCCGCAATCGGCCCGCCCGGAATAAACAACCCGCCATGAACAAAGCCAGCCCCATCCTCGCGGTCCTGCTCGCGGCGGCGCTCGCCGGCTGCAACAACAATCTGGGCTCGCTGGATTTTCCGGGGGTCTACAAGATTTCGATCACCCAAGGCAATGTCATCCTGCAGGACATGGTTGACCAATTGCGCCCCGGCATGACCCGCAATCAGGTCATCTTCGTCATGGGCACGCCACTCGTGCGCGACCCCTTCCACCAGGACCGCTGGGACTACGTCTACAACTTCCAGCCCGGCGGCGGCGCCCGCACCCAGGAGCGCATCACCATCTGGTTCCTCGACGAGGAACTCGCCAGAGTCACCGGCGATTTCACCCCCAACCCCCCCGAACCACTCGACCCGGCGCCCGCCGAACCCGAACCCACCGAAGCAGCCGCCAATTGAGCCGAGGCCGCGGAGTGCGCCCAGAGGCATTCCCAAACCCGCAAAGTTTGTTGCGCGAAACTTGTTTGCACTCTTCCTGAAAATTGGTATATAGTCTGGGCTATCCATTCGCTTTGTCCAGCGCTGGCCTGATTATGAAAGACAAGAGACTGTACAACACCATCGCCCGGTCCATCCTCGAATCGATCGACAACGGCGCTTATCCGGCTGGCAGCCGCTTGCCCGCGGAAAGAAACCTGGCGGAACAATTCAAGGTCAGCCGGGTGACGATTCGTCAGGCGCTGATTGCCCTGCAAGCCCGCGGCAGGGTCGAAATCAAGACGGGTTCCGGCGCCTATGTGCTCGATGGCGCCGAACCGGGCGGAGAGGGTTTCCCGCAAATCAACGCTTTTGAAGTGACCGAGGCCAGATCCCTGATTGAATCGGAGGTCGCCGCTCTCGCCGCGCTGCACATCAGCGACGGGGTTCTCGACCAACTTGCCGGCTACATCGAACAAATGGCGAGTGACAATCCCGATGGAGAGGAGGCCGCGGAGGAGGCCGACCGCAATTTCCATTTGACCATCGCCTCCGCATCCGGCAATTCGGCGGCGCGCCATATCGTTGAATCTTTGTGGAAAATGCGAACCGAACTGCCGCAGGTAAAGGAAGTTTACGAGGCGGTGTGCCTCGAAGACACTTCCCAGCGCGGCAACGAGCACATGGAGATCTATATCGCGCTCAAAAACCGCGATCCAGCAGCCGCCCGGGTCGCCATGCGCAGGCACTTCAACCGCCTGCTTGAATCGATGCTCGATATCACCGAAGAGCAGGCCGTCGAGAAAATCCGCAAGGAGGCCTCGGCGAGCCGCCACCGGTTCCTGAAGATCGCGAACCTTTGAGATGGCGAATGCGCTTGGGAAAACAGCGGTTGTTCCGGTCCTTGGGTTGGTGATTTGCTGGGCGGCCGGATCATTCGCCGCCCATCCCGGTCTGTTGCTCGCGCCGGAAGACGTCGCGCTCATCAGGCAATCAATCGATCAATCCCCGGGTTTTGCCAAAGACCTGGCCGCGGTTCGACTCGAGATCGATACCTACTTCGAGACTTTTCCAGACGTTCCGCCCCCGGTGGACGCCGGCGGCGGCTATTCACACGAGACGCACAAAAGGAACGGAATCGCGATTCACGATGCCGGCATTCTGCACCAGTTGACCGGAGAAATGGCTTACGCCGATTACGCCCGGCGACTGCTTCTCGCCTATGCCGAATTGTATCCCGGCCTCGGCCGGCACCCCCAAAGCCGGGGCCCGAATCCGGGCCGGCTGTTCTGGCAAAACCTCAACGAATCGGTTTGGCTGACTTATGCGATCCAGGGCTTTGACGCCATTCACGATGCTCTTGCGCCCACCGACCGCGAACAGATCGTGAACAAACTGCTGCGGCCCATGGCCGATTTCCTTTCCGCAGGCTCTCCCGGCACTTTCGACCGCATCCACAATCACGGAACCTGGGCCGTTGCCGCGGTTGGAATGACGGGATACGCGATCGATGAACCGGACTATGTGCGCAAGGCGCTCCATGGCCTGAATGGCGAGGGCGGCTCGGGATTCCTGAAGCAGATCGATCTGCTGTTTTCACCCGACGGCTACTATGGCGAGGGACCCTACTACCAGCGCTACGCCCTGATGCCGTTTCTGCTGTTCGCCCGCAGCATCGAGGCGAACGAACCGGAGCGCGAAATCTTCGCCTATCGCGACGGCATCCTGCTGAAGGCGATCTATGCCTGCATCGACCTTTCCTACGACGGCTTGTTTTTCCCAATCAACGACGCGATCAAGGACAAGGGCCTCGACACCGTGGAGTTGCGCCATGGTGTCGCCATCGCCTACCGACTGACTGGCGATGCCGAACTGCTGTCCATCGCCGGTCGGCAAAAATCCTTTGTCCTCAATGGCGATGGGTTCGCTCTCGCCCGGGCGCTCGACCGTGGGGAATCCATACCCTATGCATTCCGCTCCCGGTTGCTTCGCGACGGGCCGGAAGGAAAGCGGGGCGGTTTGGCGGTGTTGCGCGGCGGGGACGGGGCAAATTCCCAGGCCGCTGTGCTGAAGGCGACTTCCCAGGGAATGGGCCACGGCCATTTCGACAAACTCGGCTTGTTGTTCTACGACAACGGCAATGAAATCCTCACCGACTACGGCGCCGCGCGTTTCCTCAATGTCGCGCAAAAGAACGGCGGCCGCTACCTGCCCGAAAACGAGACCTGGGCGAAACAGACCATCGCCCACAACGCCCTGGTTGTTGACGAGACCAGCCACTTCCGGGGCGAATTGGCAATCGCCGAACAAAGCTATCCCGTTGATCTGCATTTCGCCAGCGGCGGGGGAATCCAACTCGCCGGCGCGACCATGGCGGACGCTTATGCGGATGTTTCATTCAGGCGCACCGTCGCCGTGCTTGACGATCTGAACACCGAACACCCGGTCTTGGTCGATCTGCTCAAGGCTGACGGAAAAGGGCGGCGGCAATTCGACCTGCCGGTTCATTTCAATGGCCAAATCATCGATGTCAGCCATCCGCCCGACCCCGATCCAGCCGGCCTGCGGCCACTTGGGGACGCCAACGGTTATCAGCACCTGTGGCTGCGGGCCCGGGCCGAAGTCGCAGCGGGTGAGACTTTCTCCGTCACCTGGCTGACCGGGAATCGCTTCTACACCTATTCGACGATTGCCCTGGACAAGATGGAAGTCTTCTTCACCGAACTCGGGGCCAACGATCCGCAATTCAACCTGCGCCGTGAGCAGGCCTTGGTATTGCGCGTCGGCGAAGCGGATTCGGCCTCCTTTGTCGCGGTGCTCGAACCACACGGCGAGTACAACGGCTCGGAAGAGTTCACCCGGAACAGCAGCGGCTTGATCGAAGATATAGGATTCCACAGCGAAGCCGGCCTCGACGCGCTGGCTTTGCAGACGGCGGACGGTGCCCGGGCAGTGCTCGCCCTGTCGCATGATGCGGATGATCTGGTGGCGCACACGATCGATCTCCAAGGCCAAAGTTTCCAATGGCGCGGCCATCACGCGCTGCTCGACGCGACGCCGGTCGACGAGGAGTAAGGCATTCATGTTCCGCGGCTATTTGAGATGGGTGATCGTTGGCCTTGTCGCCATCGCCACGGTGATCAACTACATCGACCGCAACGCGCTGGCGATCATGTGGCCGGCCGTTTCCGAAGATCTCGGCATGGACACCAGCGACTATGCCTTGGTCGTGTCGTTCTTCATGGTGGGTTACGCGGTCGGCCACTCGCTGTTCGGCAAGATTTTCGACATGATCGGCACCCGCCTCGGTTTCGTGCTGGCGATTGTGGCGTGGTCGATCTCGATCATGCTGCACGCGGCCACCCGCGGCGTGCTTTCCCTGGGGCTGGCCCGAGCGATGCTCGGCGTGAGCGAGGCCGGCAACTGGCCCGGAGCCACCAAGAGCAATGCCGAGTGGTTCCCGATCAAGGAGCGCGCCCTGGCCCAGGGAATCTTCAACTCCGGCGCTTCGCTTGGCGCCATCGTCTCCGCCCCGGCAATCGCCCTGCTGTACCTGCAATTCGGTTGGCAGGGCACGTTTATCGCCGTGGGCATGCTGGGTTTCCTCTGGCTGCTTCCCTGGCTGTGGATTTTCAAGGCGCCGCCGGAGCGCCACCCATGGCTTACCGAAGCGGAGCGGGAGTACATTCTCGCTGGGCAGAAAACCGAAGACTCAGCCGAGGAAAATGCCGAACAAGCCGCCCCGGGTTGGCGGGAAATGCTCGGATACCGGCAAAGCTGGGCGGTGATTGCCTCGCGGTTTTTTCTCGATCCGGTTTGGTGGCTGTTCGTCAGTTGGCTGCCGATTTACTTGGCCGATCAGTTCGGATTCAACATCGCGCAGATTGGCTTGTTCGCCTGGGTGCCCTATGTCGGCGCCGCCCTTGGGGCGATCTTCGGCGGTTGGCTTGCCGGCAGGCTGATCAAGTCGGGATGGACGGTCAATGCCGCCCGCAAGCTGACGATCACCCTGGGCGGCGCGATCATGATGCCGATGCTGATTGCCACGGCCTTTGCTTCCAACCCATTGGCCGCGGTATTGCTGATCGCGGTGATTCTATTTGGATTTCAACTGGCCATTGGCAATATCCAGACGCTGCCGAGCGACTTTTTCGCGGGCAAATCCGTGGGGTCGCTGGCCGGAGTCGGCGGCACCGCCGCGGTGGTCGGCGTGCTGATCACAACCTGGATGGTGCCCGTCATCACCCGGGAGTCGTATGTTCCGTTCTTCCTGCTTGGCGCGGCGCTGGTTCCCCTGGCCGTGGCTTCGGTGTGGATTTTCGGCGGCCGAATCGAACCGGTTTCCGCGGCGGAAGATGCCGCATCCTCGCAAGCCGAAGCGGCCGGCTAGGTTCCCATCCTTTCATTTGTTATTGGAAACAGGCATGAGCATTGAAAACAAGGTAGCGATCGTCACCGGCGGTTCGCGCGATATTGGCAGGGCGGTGGCGGAAAAACTCGCGGCCGGCGGGGCCAAGGTGGCCTTCACCTGGCTGAACAGCGCAAGCGATGGCGAGGCAACCCTCGCGGCCATCGAGGGCGCCGGCGGCACAGCGATCAGCGTTCGCGGCGATATGACCCGCCGCGGCGACGTGGAAAATCTCGTTGATCGGACGCGGGAAGCGTTCGGCGGCGCCATCGGCATTCTGGTCAATGTCGCCGGTGGACTGGTGGCGCGCAAGCCGCTTGCGGATATGACGGAGCAATTCTTCGAAGGCGTAATGAAGCTGAACTTGACCAGCGCGTTTCTGACCGCCAAGGCGGCCGTTCCGCATATGGCCCCGGGTGGCGCCATCATCAATTTTTCCTCCCAGGCCGGCCGCGACGGCGGCGGCCCGGGCGCGCTCGCCTACGGCACTTCCAAAGGCGCGCTGATGACCTTCACCCGCGGCCTGGCCAAGGAACTCGGGCCCGCCGGCATTCGGGTGAACTGCGTTTGCCCCGGCATGATCGACACCACCTTCCACGACACATTCACCAAGGATAAAGTGCGGGCCAATGTCGCCGCGGCGACGCCCCTGCGGCGGGAAGGCGAGGCCCGGGAAGTGGCCGATCTCGTCGCCTACCTCGCCTCGCCCGCCTCGAGCTTCATTACCGGCGCGAGCCTGGACATCAACGGCGGGCTGTATTTTTCTTGATTCCTGAGGAGTCTGACGCATTGGCCGAGTACATCTGTTTTGGCGAAATCATGCTGCGGTTGAAATCGCCGGCCCACGAGCGCTTGTTGCAATCGCCGCGCCTCGAAGCCACTTTCGGCGGCGGCGAGGCCAATGTCGCCGTCTCGCTGGCCAACTTCGGCTGTGAAGCGGCTTTCGTCAGCGCCTTGCCCGACAACGCGGTAGGCGGCGCCGCCTTGGCCGAGTTGCGCGGATTCGGCGTGGATACCCGCCATGTGCATCGCGGCGGCGAGCGGATGGGCATTTACTTTCTCGAGACCGGGGCCAACCAGCGGCCTTCCAAGGTGGTGTACGACCGGGGAAACTCCTCGATCAGCCGCGCCAGCCCCGGCGATTTCGACTGGAATGCGATTTTCGCCGGCGCCAAATGGCTGCACATCACCGGAATCACGCCGGCGCTCAGCGCTTCGGCCGCCCGGCTCAGCCTTGTGGCCGTGACCGCGGCAAGCGAAGCCGGGCTGACCGTCTCCTGCGATTTCAACTACCGGGCGAAGCTGTGGAACTACGGCAGGACCGCCCCGGAAGTGATGGGCGAACTCGTGCGGCATGTGGATGTTGGCATCGCCAATGAGGAAGACTGCCAGCGATCGCTCGGCGTCAACGTCGACGCCGGCATCGACGTCGAAAGCGGCGAACTCGATATCGCCAAATACGAAGCGTTGAGCGCGGCGATGCTCGAACGATTTCCCCGCATGTCCACAATCGCCATCACCATGCGGGAGTCGCGCAGCGCCGACCGCAACCTTTGGTCGGCCTGCCTGCGCGACAGCGGCGGATTCCGTGTTTCCCGGCGCTACGAAATCACCGACATCGTGGACCGGGTTGGCGGCGGCGACAGTTTCGCGGCGGGCCTGATTTACGGCCTGAACCATTTCGATGACAGCGGCGAGGCATTGGCGTTCGCCGTCGCCGCGAGCTGCCTGAAGCATTCCATTAGCGGCGATTTCAATCGGGTGGACGCCGCCGAGGTCGCGCAACTGATGCGCGGCAAAGGATCGGGAAGGGTCCAGCGTTGATATTCCCATTGATTATTGGTAATACCAATTAAATGCGCCTAATGGGTTTTTTTGGACTGCCAATATGCTAGACTGCGGTTTATCGCATTGGCTAACGCACAATGCAAAAACTAACGCGGGAGAGCAAACAAATGAGTGCAAGACAAGCAAAGATCGCGCTGGCGGATGTCACGCTGGATCAAGGACATCGATGCAAGCGCAAGCCGCTGGCGGTTGCGTTGCTTTCGGGTTTGGCCGCCATGGCCGCGGGTATGCCGTCAAGCGGCCAGGTCGCCAGTGGCGGGGTTGTTGAGGAGGTATTGGTCACCGGCATCCGCGCTTCCCTGCAAAGCGCCCTCGATCAGAAGCGCAATGCCGCCAATCTCGTGGAAATCATCCAGGCCGAAGACATCGGCAAACTGCCCGACCAGAATCTGGCGGAAGTGCTTGAGAATGTGACTGGCATCCAGATTACCCGCACCGCCGGCGTCGGCACCGGCGTGCAAATCCGCGGCACCAACGCGAACCGCACCGAAATCAACGGCGTGTCCACGGTGGATTCCGGCGCCGGGCGCTCCGGCATCGATTTTGAAGATGTCTCCGCTGCGATCATCTCCGCGGTCGAAGTCACCAAGGCGCCGGAAGCGAAAACCATCGAAGGTTCCGTCGGCGGCACGATCAATCTGCGCACGATCCGCCCGCTCGAGATCGGCGAGCGCATCGCCGCGGTCCGGGTCCAGGGGGAAAACAGCAGCCTGTCCACTGATGACAACTTCAACCCCAGGGTGTCGGGCACCTGGGGCGACAACTGGACCACCGACGCCGGCGATTTCGGCGTCGTGGTCAGCGCGAGCTACACCGAACAGGATGTCACCGCCTTCCGCCCCCGCACCGACCGCGACAACAGCGTGGCCGCGGGTGGCGGCGCCGCGAGCGCGCAATCGTTCAACTTTCTGCCGATCCAGTTTCTCAACCAGGACTACGACAATTTCGAGTACGAAACCACCAACTTCGCCGGTTCCTTCGAATGGGCGCCGAATGAACAACTGACGCTGTATTTCGATGCCGTCGTCAACGATCAGGAGCGTCGGCAGGAGAGTTCCCGGGTGCAGGGCTCGGGTGTGAGCAGCCTGCGCAACGCTTCGATTCCCGAAGTCTTTGAAACGATCAACTTCGGCACCATCGATGGCAGGAATGGAGCGCAGAATCTCGGTTCCATCGAGGCGGCGCTGCGGGGCGTGATCGGTGTCGATTTATCAGTTGACGATGACGACCCGAACCTGCGCTTCTCATCGGATACCAACTCGCGCCTGACCGAAAGCCAGATTTTCAGTTGGGGCGCCAATTGGCAAAGCGGCAGATGGTCCGGCCGGGCCGAGATTTCAACCTCGCAATCTGATTCGACGACGCCGAGTTTCAACACCACGCTGAACTTCATCAATCCGAACGTGCCGCTGGATCCGGGTGGCGCCAACGACAACAGCACGCCCTTCCGCTACGACCTGAGCGGCGGCACGCTGTCCTGGGGCGTCGCATTCGGCGAACCGGGCGCGCCCACCGTGGCGCAGTTGCTCGACCCGGCGAACGTGGTGCTGCGCGACACCAACATCAGCCAGGACATCGCCGAAAGCGCCGAGGACGCCGTGGTGCTCGACTTCAGCTACGACCTCGACTGGTCCGGCATCACCACGATTGATTTCGGCTACCGCAGCAGCACGGCGTCGAACTTCAACAACGACATCCGCACCAACCGCGGCCTGCGCAGCCTGGCCGACTCGCCGAGTGGCAATCTGTTCGCCGAACTCCTGGTGCCAGGCCCCGACAACTTCAACGAGGCCGACGGCAGGGCGCTTTACATCGGCAACTTCCTGCTCATCAACCCCGAATTCGTGGCCTCCGACCCCGATGGCGTGCTCGCCAGGCTGAATGCCGCGATCACCGCCCACGGCGGTTCCCGCTCGATCGGCGAGCCCACCTCCAGTGTCGCCGCGTTTTTCGACATTGAAGAGGCCACCAACGCGCTGTATGCCCAGGCGAACTTTGAAAGCGGCATATTCCGCGGCAATTTCGGCCTCCGCTATATCGAAACCGAAGTCGATTCGACTGGCAATTCGGTCACCAATGGCGTGGCCTCCCCGACCACATCGTCCGGCAGTTACGACTTCGTGCTGCCGCGGTTGAACCTGGTCGCGAACGTCAGCGACGATGTGCTGCTGCGCGCAAGTTGGGGCAAAGACATCAGACGCCCGAACTTCAACAGCCTGTCGACTTCCACCACCTTCAGCACCAGCCCGAACCCACCCGTCTCAATCGGCAACCCTGGATTGGAACCGGAAGAAGTCGCCTCCTTCGATCTGTCCGCCGAGTGGTATTTCGCGCCTTCGAGCGTGGTGAGCATCGGCTGGTTCCACAAGGAGCGCACCGGCTTGTTCGTCCGCACCCAGGACGACCCCTTCGAAGACCCGGCCACCGGATTCCGCGATACCACCGCGCCCTGCGAGCAGGGCGGCATTTTCAACCCCATCGCCGATGTCAATGTTTTCGGCGACGCTGGCGGCGTGGGGGTCTGTGTTCCCGCGGCGACCACGGTCAACGGCGCCGGGGAAACGACCCAGGAAGGCATCGAGATCGCCTTGCAGTACGATCTTTCCCAGTTCGAGGATGAACTCGGCTGGGCCTCCGGCTTCGGCTTCATCGCCAACTACACCCAGCAGGAGTTCTCCGGCGGCGATACCTTTCTCAATCCGACCAGCCGCGCCCGCGCCGCTTTCGCGCTGACCTCCTCCGGCGCCACCGATGTCACCTTGCGCGGGCAATTGGTGGACCTGTCCGAGTCCGCCTACAACATCACGACCTACTACGAGCGCTATGGCGTTTCAGCCCGGATGCGCTACACCTGGCGCGAAGCCTACCGCTCGACCGATTTCGGCAGCACCTCGAGCTTCCCCTGGGGCTTTCCCGTTGTGCAGGAAGACCGGGGGCAGCTCAACGCCAGCATCAGCTATGCCGTCAACGACAACTTGAGCGTGGGGGTTGAAGGCGTCAACCTCACCGAGTCGGATGTTCGGCAATCCTGCGTCAACGGCGGCGCGCTGGTCTGCTTCCAAGGCCTGACCGACCGCCGCATCACCCTGGGCGCGAGTTACCGCCTGTAGGCAAAGCCCGGCGAGGGTTGTCACTCGGAGCAACCGATAGGCATCACTGAATACCCAAGGGGGTCCGACATGACTGCCACAACCGTTTTTTCACTGCGTCGCTCGTCGATGCTGCTCGCGCTTTGCGCGCCAGCCCTGCTGCCGGCGACCGCGGCGCTCGCGCAATCAACCGAAAGCGCCCAAACCCTTGAGGAGATCGTCGTCACCGGCGTGCGGCGCACGATCCAGGACTCCATCGCGCTCAAACGCAACTCCATCGAGATCGTCGACGGCTTGAACGCCGACGAGATTGGCGCGCTGCCAGCCCTGTCGATCGGCGAGGCGCTCGAAACCATCACCGGCGCGGCAACCCACCGCGAGAACGGCGGCGCCACCGAGGTTGCCGTCCGGGGCCTCGGGCCTTATCTGGGCGCCACGGTCGTCAACGGCCGCGAGTCGACCAACGGCAGTGGCAACCGCGCCGTCAACTACAGCATCTTCCCTTCGGAATTGTTCAATGCCATCGCCGTGCACAAAACCCAGTCGGCGAGCTATATCGAAGGCGCGGTCAGCGGCCAGGTGCAGCTCAGCACCAGGAGGCCCATCGAATACGGCGAGCAGCGCGTGCAATTCAGCGTAAAGGGCTCGGCGCATCCCGATGATGGCGACATAGCCGGCCAGAGCAACGGCCACCGCACCACCGCCAGCTACATCAATTCCTGGGATGTGGAGGGCCTGGGGACGATCGGCGTTTCCCTCGGCGGGCAATTGCGCGACGATTCCAACCCCGAAGCGGAAGCAACCCACACCACCGGCGGCGGCCGCTTCGAGGCCTGCGTGCTCGAATCCTTCGATGCCATGGCGCAGCCACTCGACACATCCGGCCGCTGCGATGAAAACGGCGGCGACCCCGACCTGAGCAACGACCAGCTTCAGGACCTCATCGATTCCAATCCCGCCTACGGCAGCGTTGCGGACATTCCCTTCGCCTACATGCCCCGGGACCGCACGTTCCGGCGCAACACCACCGACGACGACCGCCAAGCCATATTCGGCGCGTTCCAATGGCAGCCGAATGAAGCATGGGATGTCTTCCTCGATTTTCAGCAGTCCGAGCGCGATCAGAAGGAGCTGCGCCAGGATCTCCAGTTCGGCTCGACCCAGAACAACCTGACCAATGTCGTTTCCGATCCCCGCGTGGGACTGCTCCGCAGTTTCACCACCGATACCGACATCCGCTCCAACACCACGGATTTTTCCCGTTTTGAGGAATACGAGGGCGCCGGTCTGAACATCGCATGGCAAGCCACCGACAGTCTGGAAGTCGTCTTTG
Source organism: Gammaproteobacteria bacterium (assembly GCA_026709135.1). GTDB lineage: Bacteria > Pseudomonadota > Gammaproteobacteria > Pseudomonadales > Pseudohongiellaceae > UBA9145. Next base: position 16,294 of record JAPOTO010000048.1, read on the forward strand.
ACGCGGCCTTTGCCGACACCCTGCGCACCGAAACCGACGTCGAGGTGCGCATGGCCGCCAACGAAGTATTGATCACCGATCCCGACAAAACCGGCGGCAGGGAAGAGTTTCTGGTCAATTTCGCGGTGAACGCCCCCGGCACCGATGGACTCGCGCTGCCAACGATCCTCTGCACCGACGGCAGCAGTTCCTGCGACCCGGATTCGCTGCTGGATTTCGACATCAACGATCCCCGCTACTTCACCGCCCGGGACCGGGCGCGGATTCGGGCCAGGCAGCAGATTCGCGAGCACACCATCGACGCCTATCGGCTCGACTTGTCCTGGGACACCGACTCCCTCGGTTTTGTAAACAACGTGCAGGCTGGCGCGCGCGCGGCCACGCTCGAGTACCGCACCTTCGGCGGCAACCGCAACGACGATGGATTCAGTCTGTTCGAGGACGAGGATTTCGATGGCGTTCCAGGCGGTTCATCCAACACCGCCGAAGCCCGCGCCGCGGTGTTCAACGCGGCCAACAACTGCGGCCAGTCGAGCTTCCCGGAACCCGGTTTCTTGTCCGAGTCCAGAGACGGCAGGGACCTGGTTACAGTTGCCAGCGGCATCGGCACCGGCACCGGATGGGCGACATTCGACCATGGCTGTCTGCTCGATGAACTCACCGCGAACTATGGCGGCAGGTCCGCAATCGGTTTTCAAAATGGCATCCAGACCAACAGCATCGACCTGACCGAAGACACGACCGCGCTCTACGTGCAGGCCAATTTCGAGTCGGCGCTGTCGGGCAGGCCGGTGCGGGGCAATTTCGGCGTGCGCGTGGTCGACACCGAAGTCACCTCGATCGGCTACCGCAGCCCGCTGACCGTCATCGAGGAAAACGGCCTGTTCTATGTTGAGGCGGAATCAGGCGCCGAATACGAAAAAGTCCTGCAAACCAACAACTATACCGAGGTCCTGCCGAGCCTTACCTTCATCATGGATCTCAACCCCGATTGGGTGTTCCGGGCCGGGGCATTCCGCGGGATTTCGCGGCCGGACCCCCATTCCTACGGCAACAGCCGCGCCATCAACACTAACGATTCCGACGACCCCGATTCCGGTTACGCCACCCTGGCCGAAGCCGTGCAAGGCATCGGCGCGCCGGGCAATCCGAAACTCGAGCCCCTGCCGTCCTGGAACCTCGATATTGGCGTCGAATGGTACGCCAACGAGGACACGATGCTCGCCGCGGGCGTTTACTGGAAACGATTCCAGGGCGCATTCGAGAATGTCTACCAGCAGGAAGACTTTCTGATTGACGGCAATACTGTCGGCGGAACCGTGCGAACCACCCAGGTTTCCGAAGACAGCAGCGACCTCCATGGCTTGGAAATCACCGCCACCCATGCCTTCGACTATCTGCCCGGTTTCCTCGGCGGCTTCGGCGGGAAGTTCAGCTACAACTACGCCGATTCCGATTTTGAATTTGAAGATGGCCATGGCGGCGACGGGCTTGCCTTCGACGCCAACGGCAATTCGACCCGGTTGCTCGGCTTGTTGCCGCCGGCCGGTTTGTGGGGGCTGTCGCGCCATACCAGCGCGACACAGATTTACTGGCAGAACGACCGCTTTCACGCGCAGGCGATCTACAAGGCGCGCTCGCAGTATTTTCAAGGTTACGGCCGCGACACCACAGCCCGGGTTCGCTATGTCGATGACTACAATACGCTGGACTTGCGCCTGCGATACGATGTGACGGACAACATCGAATTGACGCTCGAAGGCATCAACCTGCTCAGCGAGCCGCGGATGGACTTCCGTGCCCTCGATGGCCAGGTGGCGCAGACGCTTGAGTATGGCCCGCGGGTGTTTTTCGGCGCGAGGGCGAGAATCTAGGTGCCGGTCTTATGATCCGAATCGCGCTGGCCGTTCTGGCCGCACTGTCAATCCAGCCGAGCCTCGCCGAAACACGGCTCGTCCATACCCAGGCGGAGTATGAAAACGCGGTCCAGACGCTCGCGCCCGGCGACACGATCATGCTCGCCAACGGCGAATGGCGCGATTTCGAGATTCTCTTTACCGGCAAGGGCGCATCCGGCAACCCCATCACTCTGACTGCCCAGACCAAGGGCGAAGTCCTCATCACCGGCCAATCCAACCTGCGTTTGGCCGGCGAGCATCTGGTCGTTTCCGGCTTGGTTTTCCGGGACGGCCACACACCCACCAATACGGTGATTTCCTTCCGCCGCACAAGGGACGACCTCGCTTACCACTCGCGGGTGACTGAAACCGTCATCGACCGCTTCAACAATCCCGAGCGCCACGAAACCGATTTCTGGGTAATGATGTACGGCAGGAACAACCGCTTCGACCACAACCACCTCGTCGGCAAAAGCAACGCCGGTGTGACGATGGCGGTGCGGCTCGACAGCGCGGAAAGCCGGCAAAATCACCACCGCATCGACCACAACTACTTCGGCCCCCGGCCGATTCTCGGCTCCAACGGTGGCGAGACCCTGCGCATCGGAACGAGCGCCCACTCGCTCGCCGATTCGCATACGGTGGTGGAAAACAATGTGTTCGACCGCTGCAACGGCGAGCTGGAAATCATATCGATCAAGTCCGGCCGCAATATCATCCGCGGCAATCTGTTCCTCGAATCCCGCGGCACGCTCACCTTCCGCCACGGCAATGGCAACATCGTGGAGGACAACGTGTTTTTGGGAAATGGCGCGGACCACACCGGCGGCATCCGGGTCATCAATTTCGATCAGGTGGTGCGCAACAATTATCTGAGCGGGCTGACCGGCCATCGCTTCGGCGGTGCGCTCGTCGTGATGAACGGTGTGCCGAACTCGCCGCTCAACCGGTACTTCCGGGTCGACAACGCCCTGATTGAAAACAATTCGATCATCAACAGCGATCACATCGAGCTCGCCGCGGGCAGCGACGCCGAGCGCTCGGCAACGCCCATCAACAGTGTTTTCCGCTCGAACCTGATTTTCAACGAAGTCCGGCGCAACATCGTCACCGTTCACGACGACATCGGCGGGATTGCATTCAGCGGCAACGCGCTTAACGCGGTCGGGGGTTCGCCGCTCGAAAGTGGCTTCATCAATGCCGGCATCAAACTGCGGCGCGCTGGCAACGGACTGCTCTACCCCGCGGATGAGTCGCTGCCCAAAGTTGGCGTATCCCGCAACCTTGAAGTCTTGGACCGGGCCGATACAGGCGTTGCCTGGTATCCCAAACCCGGCCCGGACAACCGCTTTGATACCGGCAAGACGGTCAATATCGCCCCCGGCCTTGATTCGCTGACCGACGCGGCCGCCGCCGCCGGGGCCGGCGATGTCATCTCGATGGCGCCGGGGGATTATCTGGTATCGAAGACCATCGTCGTCGACCGCCCGCTGACGGTTCGGGCCCCGGAAGGTTCGGCGCGCATCGAATTCGAGCGCACGGCCTTGTTCGAAATCGCCGAGGGCGGCAGCCTCAAGCTCGACGGACTCACCATTTCCGGCGCGGCCGCGCCCGATGTCGCCGGAAATTCCGCCATCCGCACGAGCCGCTATTCGATGCTGACCAATTACCTGCTGGTGGTTGAAAATTCACATATTGAAGATTTGAACACCAACCACTCCTTCCACTTCTTCACAATCGCGGGCCACACCTTCGCCGACAACATCCAAATCACCGATTCGAGTTTCCACGATATCACCGGGAACATTCTCGCCCTCGATGAGGAAACCGAGGATCTGGGAATCTACAACGGCGAATACATCTCGATCACCGGGTCGCGCTTCCAGAACATCGAAGGCGCCATCGCCGACATCTATCGGGGCGGAACCGACGAAAGCACATTCGGCCCCCACTTTGAGTTGCGCTCCTCGGCATTGGCATCGGTGGGCCAAGGATCGCGCAACAGGTCGCAAGCATCGATTCGACTGCATGGCGTGCAGGACAGCGACATCGTCGACAACGAGTTTATCGACAGCCAGCCAGTGCGCGTGACCCACATCGTCGGCGATCCGGTTACCGTGATTGCGGGCAACCGGTTCACCGGAACGCCGGAACCGATTCTGCTGGAATTTTCTCCGCGATGACACGGCAAATCGAAGAGCGCCTGGAGGCCACGCCGCTGATCGCCCTCGTTCAGGCGGCGGATGAGGAAAGCGCGGTGCGCACCTCGCGGGCTTTGCTGGCGGGGGGCATATCGGTCATCGAAGTGCTGCTGCGCACCGAGGCCGCGCTCGATTGCCTGGGCGCGGTGGCGCGGGAAGTGCCTGATGCCATCGTGGGCGCGGGCACGGTGCTGTCCGCCGCGCAGGCCGAAGCCGCGCTCGGCGCGGGAGCGGGGTTTATCGTCTCGCCGGGCCTTGATGAAAGCGTAATCGAGGTGGCCCGCTGCGCGGGAACGCCGGCCTTCCCCGGAGTCTGCACGGCAACCGAATTGCAACGCGCCCACAATCTCGGCTTGGAGACCGTCAAGTTTTTCCCCGCTCTGGTGGCCGGGGGCATACCCGCCATCAAAGCGCTGTCGAGCGTTTTCCGCGCCATGCGCTTCATTCCGACCGGTGGCATCGCCCCCGCCAATCTTGCCGATTTTCTCGCGATACCAGCCGTGCTTGCTTGTGGTGGCAGTTGGCTGACACCGGCAAGCCTGGTCGAAAATGGCGATTTCAGTGGCATTCGCGAACTCGCCAAGCAGGCGGTGGCGGCCACAAGACAGGTTGCGCGATCCAGGGAAGTCTGAGAGGTCGGCGCGGCGGCAATGCCTACAAATCCAGCCGCAAATTCGATTCGACGGTATCGATCAAGGCGGCGGGAACGTCATGCTCGATGGCCAATCTCCGCCATTGCGACACCTGGGCGATGATTTCATCGAGTATCCGATTGATCTTGGCGCGGGTGAACAGCGGGCTCAGCTTCTCCATCGCGTGGAAGTCCCCGCGGGTGAAATCGTCGCGCTTGCCGTTCATGCTCATCCAGTGGCTGTTGATCCATTTATTTCCCGGTTTGAAGCTGTAGACCAGATCGTAGGCCGGGGCGAGTTTCCAGTTGCCGCCTTGCAGAAGGAATGAGAAATTCTTGGCGTGGTCGTCGTGGTTCCTGGCAATGATGTTGAAGACCATGCGCCGAAACAGTTGCTCCGCCGCCGGGGCCGGCAGGCCGAGCCGCCGGGCGATGCCGAACAACTCCGCATAGGAGTGCGAGCCGGGCTTTTTGTAATCGACGTGGGCCAGGCCGCAGAGGGTTTGCACATGAATTTTGCGGTTGCCGCCGCGGTCAAAGCGCCGGGTGACGAAGTGCCGGCGGTTGCCTTCCGGGAGCAGCGCGCAGGGCATCATGCTTATGCCGCAGGCGGTTGCCATCAGGTGGTAGACATACTCCATGGCGCCATAGCCGAGCGGGTCGCCGAAGGACTCCCTGTCGGTGCGGTGTTCGCTTACGCCATCGAACTTGAGCAGGTGATGGCTGAAGCCTTCGGGGGCATCCACTTGCCCTGAGCGGACCTCGGTGAAGTCCCCGTTGAACGCCACCACCGCCTTCGGCCGGGCGCCGCCGGCGCTGGTGCCGATCGACAACAGCGCCATCATGGCCTCGCGGTCTTCCTGACCGCCGCGGCGCAATTCGACGGCGAATCCAGCGCGCTGGTCGAGCACTTGCTGGGCGGTTGCAACGAGCTGGTCCAATTGCAGTTGCTGTGAAGCGTTCAGCCCCTTGAGCCTGGTGGCGGGCCTGAACTCGAGGGCGCCCACACCGCGTTTGCCGATGTACTGGAGTTTTTCGAGCGGGCTGAGTTCATTCGCCGCGCGGCCCTGGCGGGCGGCCCATTCCTTGAGAATCGAATTGCCGAAATCATCCGGCAGCGAATCCGCGAGCAACCCCGGCAGCCCGTCAAAAGTTTCCCGCCCCAGGGCTGGGAACGAATAGATGCGCCTCGCCAGCGGCATGACAATCGGTGAAAGCTCGATGCCGCCATCGATGAATGGGGGCGCGTATTCGAATGCGCCAAGGCCGGTGCCGGCATCGAAGCTGGCCGCCCCGACCTGGCCTCCCCGGTAGGTGACTTCAACAACTTGACCTACCATGGCGACGGCTCTTCAACCCGGTTCCCGCGCTGGCCCGAGGCCCTTTGCCGCGCTTTGCCCCTGAGCCGCGCGAGCTGAACCGGGGAAACCTCTTGGCCTGGCAGGAACAGGTCGAGTTCCCCGGCGAGATCAAGGGCGGACAAAATCGCGATCAGCACTTTCAGCCGGACGTTGCCTTTCTCGGCGTTGAGCACCGCGAGCCGGGAAACGCCAGCGCGTTCCGCGACTTTCATTTGGGTCATGTTCCGGTTCAGCCGGGCCTTCTTCAGGCGCTCCCCAAGTGCCGCCGCGATTGCGGCGGGGGTATTCTCTCTGCTGTTCATAATGTCGGTTTTTTCTTATCTATCTTTAGATTTACGGCGTTAAGAACGAATAATAGTACTTTATGAGATGTACATGAATCAACCGAGAGCATCCGTCTGGATAATGCTATAGAGTGCGTTATTTAATACTTAATTGGGATTTTCAGGAGATAAGTTCGATTATTCACACTTACTAAAAGATTACATGAGAAATCGTTTCGAGAATTCCTTCAGGGCCGCCAAGCCGGCAATATCTTTCGCCGCCAAGCCCAGATGCTCGCGGGGGATGCCGGGCAGGGCCTTTTCGAGCGCGGCGAGGTGGGCTTCCTCCTGGCTCCGGCGTTCCGCGAGAAACTCTCCGGCGTTGGCGGGAAGGCGCTTGTTCACCACCAGGCAGTCGATCGCCAGCCCCGCCTTGCCGAGCTGTTCATGGAGTTCGATGGTTTCCAGCACGGGCAGGCGCTCGGCAAGCAGCACAATCACGAATGACGTTCGTTCCGCATCGGCGAACGCATCGCGCAAATGCGCGAACTTGAGCCGGCGGCGGTTGAGAATCCCGCGGATCCGGCTTTCCCGCTCGGCGGCGGGGTTCTTCTCGCCGACGATGTTTTCCCCCAGGCTCGAATCGGCGCCGAGTTCGCGGACGAATTCCGCGAAGCGGTCGGCGCGTTCCCGGCGCTGAATCAGGCCCTCGGTCCAGGCGGTCATCATCTCCGGCAGCGCCATGAGCCTGGCGGTGTGGCCGGAGGGCGCGGTGTCGAAAATCAAATGCTGGTAGTCCTTGCTCCCCTGCTCCACGACTTCCGCCATCTTTTCCAGAATCGCCGCCTCCTGCATTCCCGGGGCGTCCTTCGACAGGCCGATGTGCTTGTCGATTTCGCCGTGCAACTGCACTGGCATCAGGCTGTGCAGGGCGCTGGAAACATCCTCCATATGCGTCTTGACGGTGGCTTCGGGGTCGAGCTCGAGCCCGTCGAGGCCGGGCGCGAGCCGCACCGGGCGCGGGCCGATTTCGCGCTGGAACAAATGCCCGAGATTGTGGGCGGGGTCGGTTGACACGAGCAGGACGCGGCGGCCCGCATTCGCCAAGGCGAGCGCGGCCGCCGCGGACACCGTGGTCTTGCCGACGCCGCCCTTGCCGCCAAAGAGCGTGATCTGCCTGTCGCGGGCGAGGTTCAGCAGCAATTCACATGATCCAGTGGCGAGCGCTCCATGCCCATGCGCTGGTGCCACTCGTGGAAGCGCTCGTAAACCACGGGCAGCAGCTCCATCGTGTAGAAGGCGGCGGGGTTGGGAATGCCCATCGATTCGGCAAAGACAAGCAGCATGAACAAGTCCTCCTCGTCGCGCCCCGCCCGCGCCATCGCCCGCCGGTGGGGCGTGACGTAATACTCGTACAAACCTTGCTCAATGCGTTTGAGCAGGCCCGGCTTGCCGCGCGAGAGGTTGGTGTCGTCCATTGCCAGCATGAATCCGAAACAGTTGGGGAATTGTACTTCACACAGCGGCGCTGGTCGTCATTCCGCGCGCTTTTTGCCCGCGCGCAATTTGCGGGCTTGCTTGGGGGTGATTCGCAGGGGGCGGTAGATTTCGATGCGGTCGCGGTCTTTCAGGGTGTAGTCCTTTGGTGCCGGGGCGCGCTTGCCGTCGAGTTTGCGCGAGAAGATGCCGATGGCCGCGGTGTCCAGGTCGATTTCCGGGAACTGCGCGGCGATGCCGGATTGCCGCAGCGCTTCCCAGGCGCTCGTTCCCGGCGCAACCCGCATGGCGATGATTCGCTGGGCGGTGGGTGTTCCACACGCGGCGTAGGCGACTTCGATCTCGATGGTGCCCGCGGCGCGTTGGTTCATGGCGTCATGGGCCATAGATGGTTTTGGCCCTGGCCGCCATGGCCTGGACCATTTCGCCCGCGGTGTCGCGGAACAGGGTGCCGGCGGCGAGATGGATCAGGCGCGAGCGGAACGCGAAATCCATATCGAGCGTCACCTTGCAGGCGTTTTCGGCGAGGCTTTCGAATCGCCATTGCGCGTCGAAGCGCGAAAAATCGCCTTCCACGAGTTCCATGTCGATGGCTTCCGGCGGGCGCAGGCGGTTGCGCGTGACGAAGCGCTGGCGGATGCCCGCCTTGCCGAGGCAAAGCTCGCCGACGAGTTCATCCTCGCTTCTCGACAATACCCTGGCGGACTGGCAATTGGGCAGGAACGACGGATACCGCTCGATGTCGTTGACCAGATCGAACATCTGCCGCGCCGAATGCGGCAGCAGCGCGCTGCGTACAACCGAGATCATGTTGGGCCGCCGCCGCTAGAAATAAATCTGATACACCGTGCTCAGGAAGACCACGAGCAGCACCGCCGGGATGATCGTGCCGAGGGAAAAATCGACGTAGCGGTGCAGGCGCGAGCCGCGGTAGTTTGGGTCCCCCACTTCGAGTTCATCGGTCAGCCCGCTCAGCTTCCAGCGCCAGGCGCAGAAGATGCACACGGTGAACCCCACCAGCGGCAAAATAGTCTCGTAGAACACATCGGACACGAGGTCGAAAAACGATTTCGACACCCCGCCATAACTCGTGAAATTGGTGAAGAACTCGGAGATTCCAAGCGACATCGTGGCGGGAATGGTGAACACGGCCATCAATGCCGCCTGCACCAGGATCGCTTTGCGGCGGGAGATGTCGAATTCATCGATCCAGCAACTGATGGGGATTTCGATGATCGAAACCAGCGACGTCAGCGCCGCGAAAAACACCAGCGTGAAGAAAACGGTGGCGGCGGCGCTCGCGCCGAAATAGCCCACCGCGGCCTCCATCGACAGGAAGATCTTCGGCAGAAAGCTGAAGATCAGCCCGACGCTGCTCGTCGAGAGATCATCGGTGTTGGTGTTCGGGTCGAAGGCGAAAATCGCCGGCAGGATCAGCAGGCCGGCGAAGAAGGCGATGCCGGTATCGGCGACCGCCACCATGCGGGTGGAGCCGGGGATGCTGTCTTCGCGGCTGAAGTACGAGCCGTAGGTGAGCAGGATGCCCATGCCGAGCGAAAGCGAAAAGAACGCCTGGGCCAGCGCCCCGTTGACCACGGCGAGGTTCATGCGCGAGAAATCGGGCACCAGGTAATAGGCGATGCCGACACTGGCGTTGTCCAAGGTCAGCACGAAAACCGTCAGCGCGAGCAGCATCACCGCGAGCGTCGGCATCAATACCCGGGCGAGCCGCTCGATTCCGCCTTTCACGCCGCCGAGCAGAATCACGAATACGAGCACGAGCAGGAAAACCAGATAGGCGAAGGTCGAAGGCCGGGCGACAATCTCGCCGAAACTCGCGTCCTCGGCGAGCATCGAAAGCCCGCCGCCGAGCAGCTCCCGCAGGTAGACGAGCAGCCAGACCGTAATCACCGAATAGAACACGGCGATCATGAAAGGCGTCAGAATCGCGAGCATGCCGACGCCGTGCCAGAGCCTGCTGCCATCTGAAAGCTTGGCGAAAGCGCCCACTGGATTGCGCTGGGTGTTGCGGCCCATGGCGACTTCGGCCATCATCACCGGGTAGCAGATCACCGCCACGAAAAACAGATAGACGAGCAAGAACGCGGCGCCGCCGTTTTTCGAGGCCATCACCGGGAAGGCCACGAGGTTGCCGAGGCCCACCGCCGACCCGGCCGCGGCGAGGATGAATCCCATCCGGGAAGAAAAACCGCCTCTTTCTCGCGCCATTCGACTTTGTCCTGTTGTTTCTGGAAGGCAGCCATGAAAAAGAAAGCACCTGATACCACAATCGTGGTCAACAGGAAAGCGAGCCACGATTACCACATCGAGGAGGGCCTCGAGGCGGGCCTGTGTCTGCAAGGCTGGGAAGTCAAAAGCCTGCGGGCGAAAAAAGTCCAGTTGACCGACAGCTATGTGCTCATCAAGGACGGCGAGGCCTTCCTCCTCGGCTGCCATATCATCCCGCTGCAATCGGCGAGCAGCCACGTCGTCGCCGACCCAGATCGAACCCGCAAGCTGCTGCTCAACAAGAAGGAGTTGTCGAAGCTGTTCGGCGCCACCTCGCAGAAAGGCTATACCTGCGTCTGCACCAAACTCTACTGGCGCGCCCACCTCGTCAAATGCCGCATCGCCCTCGCCCGGGGCAAGAAGGAACACGACAAGCGCGCGAGCATCAAGGACCGCGAGTGGAGCATCGACAAGCAGCGCATCGTGCGCCAAGCGAACCGCGGCTAAAGCGAAGCCTATGGCGCCGCCCGCCGGGCGTTGCACAAAATCATGCCGCTTGTGCTATACTGCGCAGTTCTCCGGGGGCGATTCGGATTCGACGCCGGTATCAACTCCCAGGGTGCATGCCGAGAGGGTAGTGACTCTCGTAAATCAATCGCTGCAACTGACTAGTTGCCGAAGACACGCAGTACGCCCTGGCCGCCTGAGCGCGGCTAGCGATTGCCGATGGGATTCCCGTAAACCGTCGTCCGCAATCGTCATACAGAACGGGATCGCGGCAAGACGCGCCTGGCGTTGCGCCGTTAAACCTTTCCAGGCTCGCCCCGCTCGCCCTGCCCGTCGGGTAGACCGGGGTCAACTCAATAGACGACGCTAAGCATGTAGACCCCGGGGCCGCGAACTGACGGACGGGAGTTCAACTCTCCCCGCCTCCACCAACACCACCAGCCTCTTCGCCATCGGCGAAGACGGCTGGTTTCCCGCTTCACCGCCCCACTCCCGAACCAGCGGCGCTCCTCCGCTCCGGTCGGCACTGGAGTCGGGTCAGATGACGTTTTTTACCCGCAATGCTTCGATTTCGGCTGGGCTGAATCCAAGCATCGACAGGACTTCCCCGGTGTTCTCGCCGAGCAGGGGCGGCGGCCGGTTGAAGGCGAGTGGCTCGTTGCGGAAGTTCATCGGGCTGACGACCTGCGGCACCTTGCCCGCGAGTGGATGATCGAGTTCGCGCAACATGCGGCGGTGTTGGATCTGCGGCTCGGCGAACAAATCGGGCACGGTGTTGATGGGGCCGCAGGGCACGCCGGCCGATTCCAGCCTGGCCACCCAGCCCGCCACGCTGTCGCCGGCCAGTGCTGCCACGATGATTTCATTCAAGGCATCGAGGTTGGCCACCCGATCCGCATTCAGCCGGAAGCGCGGGTCGTCGGCGAGGTCGTCGCGGCCAAGTTCCGCGGCGAGCTTGACGAATTGCGCGTCGTTGCCCACGGCGATGACGATATGCCCGTCGGCGCAGGCGTACACATCCTGCGGCTGGATATTGGGATGGCTATTGCCGCGCCGCCTTGGCGCGCGGCCTGAAATCAAGTAATTCATCGACTGGTTGGCGAGAAAAGCCGCCTGCACATCGAGCATGGCGAGATCGATGTATTCGCCCTTGCCGGTTTGCGTCCGGCGGGCGAGGGCGGCAAGCACCGCCACCGCGACATACATCCCCGTCATCAGATCGACGATGGGAACGCCGACCTTCTGCGGCCCGCCACCGGGCTTGGCATCGGCTTCGCCGGTAACGCTCATCAGCCCGCCCATGGCCTGAATCATGAAGTCGTAGGCGGCGTGGGCCGCCTTGGGGCCGTCCTGGCCGAAACCGGTCACCGAGGCATAAATCAATTCGGGATTTTCACGCCGCAGCTCGTCATAGGTCAGCTTGAACCGGGCGAGCGCGCCGACCTTGTAGTTTTCCAGCAGGATGTCGCTCTCCCTGGCGAGTTTGCGGATGATCGCCTGCCCTTCCTCCGTGGCGATGTTGAGCGTTATCGAGCGCTTGCCGCGGTTCACGCCAAGGAAATAGCCGGAATCCCCCGTTGCCTTGCCTTCCCGGCCCTGCAGGAACGGCGGGCCCCAGCTCCGGGTGTCGTCGCCGGTGCCGGGCCGCTCCACCTTGATCACATCGGCGCCGAGATCCGCCAGAACTTGGCTCGCCCAAGGGCCCGCCACGATCCGGCTGAGATCGAGAACCCGGAGATGCGCCAGCGGCCCGCTGCGCGGTTTGGTTCTACTCGTCATCGATTATCCGGGTTGCGCCCGCCGTGGTTTGAGGCCCGTGGTTGAGACCCATGGTGCAAAATAGTAACCGCAATCATGGCGATCAACAGCGGCACTGAAAAGGCGAAGAAGCATTGGGCCCCGGTCCAGCCCTGGGCGAGCAGGAGGCCCGCCGCCGCCGGGCCGAGTATTCCGCCGAAGCGGCCGATGCCGATGGCCCAGCCCACGCCGGTGTTGCGGATTGCGGTGGGGTAGATATCCGGGGCGATGCTGTACACGCCGATGATCGAGCCGAAGATGAAGTAGCCGATCACGAATCCAAGCACGAGCATCACGCCGAGATTGCCGTCGAGCAGGCCGAACAGCACCATGAACACCGCGCACAGCAGCATGTGGAGCGCGGTCAGCCGGTGGGCGGAAAACCGCGCCGTGAGATAGCCAAGGGTGACGCCGCCGCCGATGCCGCCGATATTCATCAACACGCCGCCGGAAATGCCCTGCTCGGCGCGCAGCCCCGCTTCAGTGAGCAGGGTGGGTGTCCAGCTCAGGACGAAATAGAAGCTGAGCATCACCATGAAGAACGCGCACCACAGCAGCGTGGTGGGGGTTCGCAGCGGGCTGGAGACGAGATCGAGCACACTGCCCCGGGATGCGGCCCCCGCCCGCCTCGGGCGCGGCAATTGCGCAACCGGCGCCTGGCCAAGCCGCGCCAGCAAATCGTTGACTTTCTCCAGCGCGTTGCGGGGCTTGCGCTCGATCAGGTATTCGAGCGACTCGGGCAGGTATCTGAGCACCAGCGGAATCATCGCGATGGTGCAGGCCGCCCCGAACACATAAACCGAGCGCCAGCCATACGCGACGATCAGCAGCGCCGCGATGCTTCCGCCGATGGTGGCGCCCACCGGATAGCCCGACTGCACCATGCTGATGGCGAATCCCCGCCGCCGGTGGGAGGCGTATTCCGCGGTGATCGTGGTGATGCTCGCGAGCATGCCGCCGATGCCGATTCCGGTCACTACCCGGGCGCTGGCGAGGCTCGGGACCGACCAGGTGAACGCCGAAGCGAGCATTCCGGCGCTGATGATCGCCAGGCAGAGGAGGATCGTGTTGCGGCGGCCGATTCTGTCCGCGACCGGCGCGAGAAACAGCGATCCCGCCGCCATGCCAAACAGTCCCGCGCTTAGCAACAAGCCCACTGATTGCGGCTCCAGCGACCACTCGGCGGCGATCGACGGCGCGGTGAAGGCCATGACGAGCACGTCGAAGCCGTCGATCATGTTGATGACCACGCAGATCGTCACCGCCAGCACTTGCATGGGCCGCATCGGGCCTTGCTCGATGCTGGCGACGATGTCGGTGTTCACGGCGCGCCCCAATGCGCAAAAAACACGATTTTCCCCGTTCTTGGCATGCGTATGTGGTTGTTGAGTTGACAGACTGCATCATCGGCGGATTCAACCCGCCGGGCAAGCCAGTTTCAGCGGCGGCCGGAACCTGCAGCTCCCGCGCGGGATTTTCGCCGCAGGCCCGACAAATGCCCGGTTCGCATTTCGCCAAATCACCGGTTGGCATTCCGCCAAATCACCGGTTGACATTCCGCCAAATCACTGGTTAATATTCCGCCAAATAACCGGTTGAGAAGTCTGCGGACTACCATTCCCCACCATGGAGTTTCTTCCCCGAATCGTTGAGGCGGAACTGTCGCAGTTGCTTGAGGCGACTGGCGCGGTGCTCATTGAAGGCCCGAAAGCCTGCGGCAAGACCGCAACCGCAATGCGGGCGGCGGCAAGCGAGGTGCGGCTGGACCGCGACGAAAACGCCAAGCGGATGGTCGATCTCGATGTGGCCGCCGTGCTGGCCGGAAAACCCCCACGCCTGATCGATGAATGGCAGCTCGCGCCGAGTATCTGGAATCATGTGCGGCATGAAGTTGATGCCAGACGCGCTCCGGGCCAATTCATCCTCACCGGCTCCGCCAAACCCGCGGACGATCACACGAGGCACTCCGGGGCGGGGCGCTTTTCCCGGCTGCGGATGCGGCCCTTCTCCCTGGGTGAATCGGGGCGGTCATCGGGCGCGATTTCGCTGGCCAAGCTGCTCCAGGGCGAACCGCAAAGCGCCGCGCGGCAAGAAATGACGATTCCCTCGCTCGCCGAGATCATTTGCGCCGGCGGTTGGCCCGCCAACACCGGCAAGCCCCCGGCCGCGGCGATTCGCGCCAATCGCGGCTATCTGCGGGAAATCTGCCACCTCGACATCTCCCAGGCGAGCGGCAAGTCGCATGACCCGATCCGGGTTGAGCGATTGCTGCGGTCATTGGCGAGGAATGTGGCGACTCCCGTCGCGACCAACAAACTCGCGGCCGATGTGGGCGGCGCGGATGGCCGGGGGCTGAATCCCGATACGGCCGCGGAGTATCTCGATGCGCTCACCCGGCTGATGGTGGTGGAAGATCAGCCCGCCTGGTCTCCGAACCTGCGCTCGCGCACCCGCCTTCGCGCGGCGGCGGTGCGCCACTTCGCGGATCCATCGCTCGCCGTGGCGGCTTTGGGAATCACGCCGGACCGCCTGCTCGCCGATCTCGCGTTTTTCGGATTTCTGTTCGAGTCCCTGGTCATCCGCGACCTGCGAGTCTATGCCCAAGCCGCGGATGCCCGGGTCTGCCACTACCGCGAGAAAGACGGCCTCGAAGTCGACGCCATCGTGGAAACAGCCGATGGGCGCTGGGCCGCATTCGAGATCAAGCTCGGCGAGCGCTGGATCGATGAAGGCAGAAAAAACCTGCTCCGCCTCGCCGACCGCCTCGCCGGAACCGACCATGGCAAACCCGCCGCCCTCGGGATCATCCTCCCCAACGGCTATGGATACTGCAAACCCGGCGAAGTCGGCATCATCCCCATCAACACGCTGGGCCCATAAGCGAAAAGCGAACTCGTCCTCGACCTGCCTCCGGGGAGGGGGAGAGGTGCCGGGCCCCCAAATCACCAAAGCGCGGCGCTATTCGTGATTCGCCGACGCCATATCCCGGCCAGTGGCCGCGGGTCGCGCTGGTCATATGCCCGCAGGGCCGCAAAGTACTCCTTGGCTTCCTCCTTCGATGTTGCTGCCATGTTGATGACGGGCAAATCCAGCCGGTAGAGCAGTTCTATCAGGAACAGGCGGGAAACGCGGCCGTTGAAATCCGCGAACGGGTGGATGTGCAGCAGGCGCCCTTCGGCGAAAGTCAGCACATCGATCAGGTCGCCGCATTCGTCCGCGAGATTTGCGAGCCTCGTGTCAAGGTCGGCGGCGTAATTGAGCATCAAGACAGGGACCCGCTCGTGCGGCGGTGCCCGGTGCGCGCCAACCTCGACGTTTCGCAGGCGCCAGCGGCCCGCTATCTCCGGGGTGAGATCGGCGCAAATCCGCCGGTGAAGTTCGAGCGGCAAGTCGGCGATGGAAACTCCCGCGAATCGCCGCTCCAGGATTTGCAGCTCGGCGTCTTCCACGCGCTCGGCGAGCAAGGGCGCAAGCTCCAGATAATTCAAGATGCCGGCGGAGGTTTCGACATAGCGCGTTGCCGAATGCGGCGGGCGAGTCGTTCCCGCAGCCATTCCTCGTCCACCGGCTCGCCCTCCATCGCCATGGAGTTGGCCACATGCCGCGGGATCGCCTCCAGATGCAGGCGCCGGCGTTCCTCCACCGGCAGGCTGCGCCAGTGGTTGATGGCCTCCA
>JAPOTO010000111.1 GCA_026709135.1 Gammaproteobacteria bacterium
CCCGGTGGAATGACGCGGCAGGTCCCTGGGAGCAACCACCCCGCCCCTTCGGGGCTCCCCCCTCCTTGAAAAGGAGGGGAGTCTGGTGGGCCGCTTCGGCGGGGCCAACTCTCCCCCTGTCAAGGGGGAGTGGCGCGAAGCGGCGAGGGGGTTCCGGTCGAAGGCGCTAACAAAACTCATCGAGGGCGCTGGCGTCGAGGCCCTGGCGGGCGGCGATTCTTTGCAGCTTGCGAATCGCCTCAAGCTGGACCTGCCGCGTGCGCTCCCGGGTCAGGCCGATTTCGAGGCCGATGCTCTCAAAAGTGTCGCCATCCTGCCCGTCGAAGCCGAAGCGGCGGCGCAACACCTCGCGCTGCCGCGGCGACAACTGAACCAGCCATTCCGCCACCCGTGCGCGCAGGCGGTCCCTGCCGCAGCGCAGCGCCGGCTCCTCCCCATCCTGGTCCGGGAGCATTTCCCGCAGGGAAGCGCTGGTGTTGCGGAAAATCGGCGCGTCAACCGAATACACCTCCCTCGCCAGCGACATGATCATCTTCACCCGCTGCACGGGTTTGCCGGTTAATTCGGCGATATCCTCCACCGAGGGCGCACGGAACCAGCGCGCCATGAGTTCGCGCTCGGCCCGGCGATAGCCGCTGAGTTCGCGGATGATATGGACCGGAAGCCGGATCGAGCGGGCGTTGCGGTTGATGCCATTTTCGATGTTGTGGCGAATCCACCAAGCGGCGTAGGTCGAAAAGCGGAAGCCGCGCTCCGGGTCGAATTTGTCGACTGCGCGCAGCAGCCCGAGGTTGCCCTCCTCGATCAGGTCGCCGAAGGCGAGGCCAAGTCGCTGGTAGCGGTTGGCGATCTTCACCACAAGGCGCAGATTGCCTTCCACCATGCGCCGCCAAGCGATGTGCTCGCCCCGCCTCGCCCCCCGGGAATACTGGACTTCCTGTTCCCGGGTCAGCAGCGGCTTGCCGCCGATTTCCGCCAGGTAGCGCTGGGTCGAATCGGTCTCCAGCCGCCCTTCGGCTTTGCGCGGATAGTGGACCGGGCGCAGCTCCCGCGGCGGCGGTTCGGCAATATCAAGCTCTTGATGTTCATGGTCATCCCCCGCGAAGTCACCCTCCCGCTCGGAGGGCAGCGTGATTTCTCGCATGTGCAGCAATCCTTCCCCGCGCCGTGAGCCGCGCCGGGGGCTTGTGAAATGGCGAATCTGATTCTTGTTCCAGCCAGCCACCGCAGGCCAGCGCGGAAAGTATAGTCACGATGACGGGACGCGCCATGAAATTCGAGAGAGAATTTTGCACTGAGGGAGCGCGGGCAATCCAATCTGGTCATCAGACGGGTGGACGGAATACAATGGGGTTTTGCCGAATCGGGTGGATGACTTGCATTACTGGCGCGCGGAAATCCTCCGGCTGCTGCTCGTGCTGGCGGTGGCTGGCGGGGTCGGCTGGCTGCTTGGCGAGTTGCCGATCGCGCTCGTTGGCGGGGTCGCCGCCTATCTGTCGCTCAACTACTGGCAACTCTGGCGGCTGCGGCGCTGGCTCAAGGGCAATCCATCGGCCACGGGAATCGAACCGCCGGAAACTTTCGGCCTCTGGGGCGAGTTGTTCGACGGCATCTACCGGCTCGGCCGCCAGGAGCAGAAATCCCGCGACTACCTCGAAAGCATCATCCGCAAGGCCCAGGAGTCCTCCTCGGCGCTGGAAATCGCCGTCATCATGATCAACCGGCAGGGCGGCCTCGAATGGTGGAACCAAGCCGCCGCCAGGCTGCTCGGCTTCCAGCACGCGCGGGACCAGGGCCACCCGGTCACCAACCTCGTCCGCGACCCCCGCTTCGCCCACTACTTCCACGACGCCGACTACAGCGAACCGCTGAAACTGCCAGCCCCCGGCGACAACTCGCGCACGCTCGAGTTCGAGATCGCCCAGTTCGGCGAACAGGAACGGCTGATGATCGTCCGCGACATCACCCGGCTGCACCACATGGAACTGATGCGCGAGGACTTCGTCGGCAATGTCTCCCACGAGCTTGCCACCCCAATCACCGTGATCAAGGGCTACCTCGAAACCATCATGGACAATGCCGAGCACCTCGACAGCCGCTGGCGCAAGCCTTTCGGGCAAATGCTCCAGCAGTCGTCGCGGATGGAAAACATCGTCCGCGACCTGCTCATGCTCACCGCGCTGGAAACCAAGGCGGTCAAGCGCCGGCAACAGCCCTTCAACCTCGCCGCGCTGATCCGCGAAGTCGAAAGCGACACCGCCCAGGTCCACCAGTCCCGCGGCCACCGCTTTTCCACTTCCTGCGGCGAGGGCTTTGAACTCGTCGGCGACCGCGCCGAGTTGTACAGCGCCCTGTCCAATCTCGCCCAAAACGCCGCGAAGTACACCCCGGACGGTGGCGAAATCCGCATCGAGGCGGACTACACCGAAACGGGCGAAGCCTTCGAGATCCGCGTGATCGACAATGGCATCGGCATCGATCCACAGCACGTGCCGCGGATCACCGAGCGCTTCTACCGGGTGGATGTCAGCCGCTCGTCGGAAACCGGCGGCACCGGGCTTGGCCTCGCCATCGTAAAACACATCCTGCTGCGCCACGACGCCGACCTGCATGTGCGCAGCGAGCCCGGCGGCGGCAGCACCTTCAGTTGCCGCTTCCCCGCCGAACGCATCGAACTCGCTGGCCAAACCCCGGCGCCCGCCGAAACCCGCCTGCCCGACCCGCCGCGAATCAACGTGCACTGACTGGCTATTTGCCTACTTCTTCGGCAGCGGGCGGCCGATGCCGAGGTTGACGCCGATGACCATATAGGACACGTGCTCGGAGATGTTCTTGGCGTGGTCGCCGATGCGCTCGAGCGCGCGGAAGGCCCAGAGCACGATCAGCACCACCTCGGCGCTTTCCGGGTATTCGGTCATATGGGTGACCATGGTGCGGATCGCGGCGTGGTATTCGGTATCGACCTCGATGTCCTCGCCGGCGATTGCCGCCGCGGCCTCGGCATCCATGCGGGCGAAAGCGTCAAGCGCCTGCTTGACCATGGCGAGCACCCGCTCGCCCATCTGGTGGAATTCGCCGAGGTGTACCGGGTCCTCGCCTTCCTCGGCGAGCCGCAGGGCGCTGCGGGCGATGCGGCTGGCCTCGTCGCCGATTCGCTCGAGATCGCGCACCGCCTTGATGATCGCGAGCACGAGGCGCAGATCGCCGGCGGCGGGCTGGCGGCGGGCGATGATCAGGCTGCATTCGATATCGATTTCGCGCTCGAGCCGGTCGATCAGCAGGTCCTCGTCGATGACCCGCTGGGCAAGCTGGCTGTCGTGCTCCGCCACCGAGCGCAGGGCGTCGCCGAGATGCTTCTCCACCTGCCCGCCCATGCGCAGCATATGGGTGCGGACCCGCTCGAGTTCGTGGCTGAACTGGCGGGAAATGTGGGAGGAGGTGTCGTCGGCTGATCGGGCCATGGTTACAACCTCATTTGTTCATGCCATCCCTGGCGCGATTGCTTTGCATCTCCGCGCGGAGCGAAGCGAAACCGCAGAGTTTCCTGGATCTGCGCGCTGGTTGTTTGTGGCTTCGACCCGTCGCCGTCTGGCTGGATGGCGTTCAGCGGACGCCGTGAATCCATCCCTGGGGGGCTGACTGTTGTTCATGCCGTCCATGGCGCAACGCTTCTGGCTTCGACTGGCCCCAGTCTCGACATCCTGTCGAGCCGTTCGGCCCTCGAAAAGCGGTGCTTTTCGTCTGCTTCGCAGACCGGGCCTCACCCTGTCTC
>JAPOTO010000203.1 GCA_026709135.1 Gammaproteobacteria bacterium
ATTACAACCAAGCGCTGTGGTGCAGTTCGCGCCAGGGGATGCATTTGGCTGCCGTGCGCTTTTGTTCTTGATCCCCGCCGAAAACGAGCCGCTTGGCAAGGCCGCCTATCTCGGCGGAGTTGCCCAGTAGTTCCTCGAAGCGTTGCAATGGGCGAAGAAAATCCCCATGCATCGTGGCCGAAGACTTGACTTCGCAGCCGATGAGCGAGCCACCGCTGCGGATGACGAGGTCGATTTCCGGCCCCCGGGCGGTGCGGAAATGAAACATGCCACCAGTTTCGCCGCGATGCGCCCGGTTTTTGAAAATCTCCCCCGCGACCCAGCTTTCGAATATCGGCCCGCGCAGGGGATGGCGGCGCAGTTCCTCTCTGGATCCGATGCCAAGCAAGCGGCAGGCAAGGCCGCTGTCCAGAAAATGCAGCTTGGGGGCTTTCGTGAGTTGTTTGCGCAGGTTGCCATGCCAGGCTGGCAGGCGGAATATGACAAAACTCGCTTCGAGAACCGACAGCCAGGCGCGGACGGTGTTGTGGGTGACGCCAGCATCCCCGCCAATCGCCGAGAGATTGATCTCGCTGGCGCTGCGCCCCGCCGCCAGCGCCAGGAAATTGCCAAAAGCTTCCAGATCGCCGATTTGCGACAGTTGGCGAACATCGCGCTCGATGTAGGTAAGCAGGTAGTTGTCGAGCCAGCGCGCGGCATTCAGCTTGCGGCTGTGGATGGCGGGGTAGCCACCTTGCAAAACGACCTGCCACAAATCGTTGGTTTCGGCTTCGAACGAGCGCAGTTCGTCAAAGCTCAGTGGCAGCAGGCGCATGATGGCGGTGCGCCCGGCCAGAGACTGGTTTACGGTTTGGCTGAGGCCAAAATGCTGCGAGCCTGAGACGATAAATCGTCCGGGCCTTGGGTCTTCATCAACCGCGACTTGCAGATAGCTGCTCAAATCGGGCGCGTGTTGAATCTCATCGATGACCGCGCCGTCGGGATATTCGGCCAGAAAGCCGCGGGGGTCATTGCGCGCGTATTCCCGTTGATCGAGCGGTTCAAGATTGACATAGGGCAGGCTGGGGAAAAGGGCGCGGCACAAGGTGGTTTTCCCCGACTGCCTGGGGCCGGTGATCGTCACCACGGGGAACTCGCCGGCGGCCTGGCGCAGCAGCGGCTCCAATATGCGGGGCTTGTAATCCATGCATGGATTGTAAATCGTTTTTACAATTTATGCATGGTGTTCCGGTTTGTTCCCGTGCTGTCTGTGTGTGCTTGTCGGTGTTTTGCATTGGAAAATGGGCTAACTTACGCTTTCTTGGAGCTTTTCATGGGGATAAAGCCGGAGGGTGGCTGCCATGGGCAGGACGGGGAAATTCCGCATGCTTGATACAGTTTCGCTGAATCGCCGCAGCCTGCTCGCAGCTGCTCCCGCTTTGTGGCTTGGGCCGTGGGCCTGGGCCGCGGAAAGCGGCCCGGTGCCGGTGGCGGTGCGGAAGTTGCACAGTTTGCGCTTGCGGGTGCGCGACGCGGGGCGGTCGGTCGCGTTTTATCAGGATCTTTTCGGGGCGCCGGTGCAGGCGCGGCAGGGAGGCGATGTGACGCTGCGGGTGGGGGCGGGGCCGCAATATTTCACCATCAGCGAGGCGGCGGCGGATGAGGCGCCGTCGATCGCCCATATCGGGCTGAGCGTTGCGGACTTCGATCTTGATGCGGTGCAATCTCAGTTGCGGGCCTTTGGCGTTGCCCCCGGCCCGGGGCCGGAATCGCCGGCGGGCCGGCTCGCGGCGGGCATGACCTCCTGGGTGCGCGAGCGTCCGGGCGGCACGCGGGAGCTGTACTTCGCCGATGTCGAAGGCATCGTTTACCATTTGTCCTCGCCGCTTGACTGTGGCGGCGGCGGCGCGCTCGGCGAGCTGTGCAACGCCGTCGGGCCAGCACCGGCCGCGGGCTTGTTCGAAATCGTCGACTACAATCATTTCACCAATTTCACCGCCAACCGCGGCCGCGCCAACGCCTTCCACCGGCGGGTCTTCGGCAAGGATTTCCAAGCCTACCAAGGCCCCGGCGCGCCGGTGATCGGTGTCGGGGATGGGTTTCAGTTCCTGATGTACATGGGTGGCGACGAGGAAGGCCCGCCGGAGAACCCGGCGCTCATCCATCATGTCTGTTTCGGCATGAACGGATTCGATGTCGATGAAATCCGCGCGCGGCTGAGCGGATATGGCCTGCGCGCCCGCCCCGATGGCGCGCCCACCGAACCCTTGATGCATTGGGTGAGCATGCGGATGCCAGAGCGCGGCGGCTTCGAGGCGGGCACCCCGGAAGTGTACTTTTCCGACCCGGACGGCATTTCAATCCAGTTGCAGGACCCGGCCTACTGCGGCGGCGGTGGCTACCTCGGAGATGATTGCCCGCGGAATTCGCCAAGCGCGCGCTGACCTTTGAATGAATGCGCGGCGTTTCGATTTGAAAGCCTTCAAGGTCGCCGCAGGCCGCTGGCGGATGATGATATGCGGCGGCTTTGAAGGCAGGGATGCCTGAATAGAGCCTCCAGGGGTGCAGGCAAGCGTTTATGAAGCGCAGCTTCATGCGCAGCCGGAACGACGCTAAGCTGTGCTTGGCGGCTGGACCGGATTTACGGCGTCCGCCGCATATCACCATCCGCCAGCGGCGACATGTGCAATCCGCGCAAGACCCGGGCATGGTTCTTTCGTACAATGACGCGCTCGCGGCGGCTGGAGGCTTGGCTTGCCGCCGCCTTCAATTTTGACAAGGAACCACCATGGAGTACCGCTACGTTGGCCGCAGCGGCCTGCGGGTTGCGCCGATTTGCCTGGGCACGATGAGCTTCGGGACTTGGAGCGACAAGGCCGAGTCGTTCCGCATCCTCGACCAATCCTTTGACCGGGGCATCAACTTTTTCGACACCGCCGAGGTGTATCCGGTGCCGCCCACGGCGGAACTCGCCGGGCTCACCGAGGAAATCTTAGGCGAATGGCTCAAGACCCGCCCCCGGGACGCGGTGATCGTCGCCACCAAGGTCGCCGGCGCCGCCAGCGGCTGGATCGTGCCTTCGGTGCGCCACGGCCTCACCGCCGTCGACCGCCATCACATCGAGCGCGCCGTCGAAGGCAGCCTGCGCCGCATGGGAATCGACTATATCGACCTCTACCAGGTCCACTGGCCCGACACCGTCGTGCCGATGGAGGAGTCCATGGCCGCGCTCGACCGCCTCGTCGAGTCGGGCAAGGTGCGCTATCTCGGCACTTCCAACGAAACGAGCTATGGCCTGACCAAGAGCAACCTGATCGCCGAATACGAGGGTTTCGCCCGCTTCGAGTCGATCCAGAACAATTTTTCCCTGCTCCACCGCCGCTTTCTCGACGAGTTGGCCCAAGTCTGCCGCAATGAGAAAGTGTCGCTGCTGCCGTATTCACCGATTGGCGGCGGCGTGCTCAGCGGCAAGTACAATGGCGGCAAGATGCCGGCTAACGCCCGCTTCACCGGTTATGAAAACGCCCCGCCGCGGCAGCGGGCCATGGCGCGGCGCTTCGTCAACAAGGGCACGCTCGCCGCCACCGAAAAGTATGTCGAAATCGCCAAGGAGGCGGGTATGTCGCCGGTCACCCTGGCCACACGCTGGAGCATGGAGTTCGATTTTGTCGCCTCGACCATCATCGGCGCCCGCACCGCCGACCAGCTCGACGAAGCCTTCGCCGCCCTCGACATCGAACTGCCGACCGAGGTGAAGAAAGCCTGCGACGAAGTGCA
>JAPOTO010000148.1 GCA_026709135.1 Gammaproteobacteria bacterium
GAGCGGATTTGCAGCCGTGAATTCCTACGGCGCAGGCTCCTAGACTTGCCAATTCCAGATAAAGCGGTGTTCCCCGGGTTTAAGGGTAGTAAAATGAATCCAGTTGAACTAAACCTCTTCGCCAGCCGTGTCGCGGCGATTTGCGATGAGATGGGAGTGGTGCTGCGGCGGGCGGCGTTTTCGCCGAACATCAAGGATCGGCTCGATTTTTCCTGCGCGCTGTTCGATTCCCGGGGCGGGCTGTTCGCCCAGGCGGCGCATATTCCGGTGCATCTCGGCAGCATGGCTTATGCCATGGGCGGAGTGGTGCGGCGCTTCGATTGGGTCGAGGGCGACATGGCCGTGTTCAACGACCCCTACCTCGGCGGCACGCATCTGCCCGATGTCACCCTCGTGGCGCCGGTTTTCCACGGCGGCGAGCTTGCCGGGTTTGTCGCCAACCGGGCTCATCATGCCAACATCGGCTGCGACACGCCGGGGTCGATGCCCTTGTCCGAAACCCTCGCCGAGGAAGGCGAAATCATCCCGCCGATCTTGCTATACCGCGGCGGGGAATTGCGGGCCGACGTGCGGCTGCCCGGCTCGGAAAACGGACTTGGCGGGGATTTCGCCGCCCAGGCCGGCGCCAACCAGGTGGGCGCGCGGCGGCTCGGCCACTTGCTCGATGCCCTCGGTATCGATGCGTACCGTGCCGGCATCGCCCAACTCAACGACTATGCCGAGCGCATCGCCCGCAATGCGCTCGGCGAACTCGCCGAGGGGAGTTTCCGCTTCCGCGACTTTCTCGACGATGATGGTTTCAGCGACCATCCAGTGCCACTCGAGCTTGAATTGCGCTTGCGGGATGGTGCCGCCGAGCTCGATTTTTCCGCCAGCGCCGACCAGGTGCGCGGCAATCTCAACTGCCCCGAGCCGGTTGTGGCCGCCGCCGCGTTTTACTGTTTCCGCTGCCTGTTTCCCGAACGCGCGCCGGTTTGCGACGGCCTGTTCCGGCCCCTGCGCCTGATTGTCCGCAAGGGCTCGGTGCTCAACGCCAATGCGCCGGCGGCGGTGGCCGCGGGCAATGTGGAAACCTCGATGCGGCTGGTGGACCTGATTTTCGGTGCCCTCGCCCAGGCCCTGCCAGGGCGGATTCCCGCGGCGAGCCAGGGCACGATGAACAATGTCGCCATGGGCGCTGCGGATTCAGCCAATGGCGAACGCTGGGACTACTACGAAACCCTCGCCGGCGGCATGGGCGCTGGCCCCCGCTGGCCGGGGCTGCACGCCCGCCACAGCCACATGACCAACACCCTCAACACACCCGTGGAAAGCCTCGAGATGCATTATCCGCTGCGGGTGCGCCGCTACGCCCTGCGCGCCGGCAGCGGCGGCGCGGGCCGCAACCGCGGCGGCGACGGACTCGTGCGCGAATACGAATTCCTCGCCCCCGCCAGCCTGAGCCTGCTCAGCGAGCGCCGGCGGATTCCACCCTGGGGCCTGCAAGGCGGCGAAGCCGGTCAAACTGGCGAAAACCAACTCAACGGCAAACCCCTGCCAGCCAAATGCACCTTGCAAGTCGCCGCCGGCGACCGTCTTGTCCTGTCCACCCCTGGCGGTGGTGGGTTTGCGAAGCGATGTTGAATGTAGCACTTAGGGAGCGTGGCGGTGGCTGAAAGGGGCCCGGCGCCAGCCGGGAAAGGATTCAGTCACCGACAGCAAGCGACCGGAGCTTGAGACCAAGAAACAATTTGATCAATGACAAGGCCGCGGCCAGCGGGTAAACTTCGCCTTCCCCCTCAATTCTGGAGCAGCGCGGGCCATGAGCCAAGACACCAGCCAAGACAAGGACCAAGAGCAGAGCGTAGAACAGTCCATCCAAGACCAGATCAACGACAACAAGATCCTGCTGTACATGAAGGGCAGCCCGCAGATGCCGCAGTGCGGCTTCTCCGCCCAGGTTACCCAGGTGCTGATGCAGTGCGGCAAGCGCTTCGCCTATGTCGATGTGCTCGGCAACCCGGAAATCCGCGCCAACCTGCCCAAAGTCTCGAACTGGCCGACCTTTCCCCAACTCTTCATCGATGGCGAACTCGTCGGCGGCTGCGACATCGTCACCGAAATGCACGATAACGGCGAACTCCAACCCCTGCTCGACAAGGCCGCCGGGGAGTAGCGGGAAACGCCATAATAATCAAGGCGGTGATCCACGCTGTGCGATGGGCATGTCATGATGAAAGTGAACATGCACGAAGCGAAATCGCAACTCTCAAGGTTGGGCAAGCTGGCTTGGGAAGGCGAAGAAGTCGTAATCGCCAAGGCTGGCGAGCCTTGGCTGCACCTCACACCCTACCGCGAACGCCTGAAAGAACGAAAGCCCGGTGGGCTTGAAGGCCGGATTCGCACGAAGCCCGGCTTCGACGATGATGATGAGGAACTCATTGACGCCATCAAGAAGTCGAAGATTTTCCCGGATGGGGATTGACGACGCAGCGCCTCTTGTTGGACACCCATGCGCTGGTATGGTGGCTGTCCGATGTTTCGTTAAAATGCAGGGTATCCGAAACCGCGGTATTAAGCCAACTAGTGACTGGCGGATGTGCCAAGTATTGAAAACACAAGATCGATAGGTCAAGAGGGTAATATGTTCGAGTACAACTGGAGCCAGCACAACGATGATCGTCTGCGTCGAGCCGAAGCTTGGCTAGAGCGTAGCCGTGAAGATGGTACGCCTGATATTGAGCGATTCATATTCCTTTGGATCGCGTTTAATTCCGCTTATGGTGATGAGGATTCAATCCGAGATCGGAACCAAACCGAAGTTTTTAAGGTTTTTCTTGGAAATATTGTTAAGAAAGATAAGCCGAGAGAGAGATTATTCAGGCTTGTGTGGCAGGAATTCAAGGGACCAATTCGAGATCTTTTGAACAATGCGTATGTGAATGAAGAATTCTGGAGATATGTAAGAGGAAAAGGCAAGAAAAAGTATTTTAAAAATCTAAATAAAAGCTTGGAAAAATCCATGGAGCAACCTTCAACCGAAGATCTAAAGGAAGTATTGTTTGAAATGTTTAATCGCTTATACACATTGCGGAATCAAGTATTCCACGGTGGCGTTACTCATCCGACTGGATATGGAGGGCCGCAAATTCGGGATAGTGTTAAAATTATGTCTAAATTGGTTCCTGAAATTGTTGAAACTATGTTAGAAGATATCAAAGAAGATCCCAATTCGCGGCTATGGGGGAGGGTTTCCTACCCAAGAATTGATCAAAATTCACAACTTGGAAAAAAGGAATTCTCTGGAGCTCCGGCTATAGATTGATTTTGAAGAAAGTGGAGATTTCATAGTGCGGAATCGATGGTTTTGACGATTATTCCATCCGGTCCAGATAGTACCGCACAATGAATATCGGCGATGATAACCTTATAATTGGTTATGAAATTCCTCACGCGGCCAAATGTTCGCATTTCTCTATTAGTGCCAGTTGCCGCCAGCGGAGCTTTTGGCGTTACCATAATCCCCGCATTCAATCCTTCTTTAAAGGCTGGGGCCAGTTCGCGCGGCATGCTGAGCCTTACCGAGCATATATCATCGTATCGACCAGAATATGTTTCGCATTTCCAAATTTCATCTCCGTAAGAATCCATAATCTTATCGAATACAGAATAGACATCCCATTCGACATCGATCATCTCGACACTCAGATCGGCAGCATTGTGTGCCATATAAACTTCTTCTCCCCGCTTTACTTGAAATAATCCCATTCCGTGA
>JAPOTO010000247.1 GCA_026709135.1 Gammaproteobacteria bacterium
AGCTCATCAGGCGGGAAAAGCGCGCCTTGAGAAACTCCATCTGGTCGGCCAGCACATTGTGGTTTGTCAGATACAGGAACTCGTACTGGTTCGGCGCGAAAGGCACCGCGAGCAGGTGCATGCCGGCCTCCTCGGGGGTGCGGTCGGCCTTGCGGTTGTTGCAGCGGCGGCACGATGTCACCACATTGGTCCAGCTATCCCGCCCGCCCCGGGACAGCGGCAGCACATGGTCCCGGGACAGGTCCGCGGTGGCGAAGGTGTTGCCGCAGTACAGGCACAGATTCTGGTCGCGGCGGAACAGGAAGCTGTTTTCCAGCGGCGGCTGGCACGAGTCGGCGTGGACCTTGCCCTCGCAGGCGACGATGCTCGGCAGCCGCAGCACCGAGCGCTCGCCAAGGCGGTTGTAGCCGCCGCGCAGCTCGAACACCCGCTCGCCCAGCGACCAGATCACCATTTCCTTGACGAGCAAGGTGGCGGCCTGTTGCCGGGTAAGCCAGGCGACCGGCGTGCCGGCCTTGTTCAACCTCAACACTTTCGCGTTCACGGAAAAATTCCTTGCCTTGCAATGCCCGAGCCAGCCAAGTTTCCAGTGTTTGGCGCTTGACTGTTTTATCGGCGCGAACGCGGCGCATTGTAACGCCGTAACGCCGCCCGCGCCGATGTCGAGGATTCGCCGGCAAAACCCCCGGGCTGTGTGATTGCGGTCACCGTCGATCGAGTTCCGCGCGACAATGCCCGCAAAACCGCGACACCCACCGCGGTTCGGGTATTCTTGTGCCCATATATACGTTCTATACGTTCGATACTTGCAGTGCGATGCATCCCGATCCCAGAAAAGCCAATCTGCCCGCCCCGCTCGCCGGCGACCGCCTGTCGATGTGGACGCTGGTGCGGGTCTTCCGCGGCAAGATCTTCATCACCTGGGCGCTGACGATCATCGAAACCGCGATGCTGGCGCTGTTTCCGCTGTTGATCGGCCGTTCCATCGACGGCTTGCTCGCGGGCGACCTCGCCGCCTTCCAGCAACTCGTCGCGGTCATGGCGGTGCTGCTTGTGGTGGCAACCGTCCGGCGCGTCTACGACACCCGGGCCTATGGCGCCATGCGCGTGGCGCTCGGTCAGGCCCAGGCGGACCGGGCCGGCGGGGAAGCGGTTTCGGTCACCAACGCGCGGGTGCTCATGGGGCGCGAACTCGTCGACTTTCTGGAAAAAGAGGCGCCGCTGTCGATCACGGGAGTGATTCAGGTCGTCGTCGCCCTGGCGGTGTTGCTTTCCTTCCACGCCACCCTCGCACTTTCCGCCGCCGCGGCGGCGGGCGCCATGCTCGGCATTTACGCGTTGTTTTCGCGCCGATTCTTCCGGCTCAACGCCGATTTGAACCAGCAATCCGAAGCCCAAGTCGCCGAGTTGGAGAGCCGCAGCCCGTCCCGCATCGCGGCGCATCTCATCGGTTTGCGGCGGAACGAGGTGCGCCTGTCCGACACCGAATCCATCGTCTACGCGCTGATCTTCACCGCGCTGCTCGCCATGCTCGCCTTCAACCTCTGGTTCGCCGCCACCCAAACCGGGGCGAGCACCGGGGAAATCTTCGCCATCGTCACCTATTCCTACGAGTTCATCGAAACCTCGGTCATACTGCCGATGACCTTGCAAAGCCTCACCCGCCTCGCGGAAATCACCCGGCGCATCAACAAGCCGGACTCCCCGGCATGATCGCGCCGGCCGGACTCCGCGCATGTGCGGTGGGCGTTAAGTTGGTATAGTGTCCCTTCGCGACAAAAATCCGCGCGGCGGAAGACCGACCAAACCATGATGAAATTGCTGAAAGGGCTTGCCATCGCCATGGTCTGCGCCATCGCTGCCGTCTGGCTCTTCCTGTTCGCCATGCGCTCCGCCGACGGGCCGATGGCGATCATCCCCGGCGGCGCCTTCAGCAGCGGCGAACCCACCGCGGTCCCGGACGACTGGAGCTTCCTCGCCGACCGCATGGAAGTCGAATTCCAGACCATGGACCCGGCAACTTCCCGCACTGTCTGGGTCGGCGTCCACGACCGCCGCCTGTTCCTCGTCAGCGGCTACATGACCTCCTGGTATGGCGGCATCTGGAAACAATGGCCCCACTACCTCGGCGACGACGCCAACATCGTGCTGCGGGTGGACGACAAGCTCTACGACCTGCGCCTCGAGCGCGTCATGGACGGTCCCGACATAATCCCCGTGCTGGGGGAATTCGGCCGCAAATACGGCGGCGCGGCCCCGGATTTCGCGCCCTCGACCGAGGCGGTGACCTCCGGCGCCGTATGGATGTACGAGGCTGTGGCGCGCTAGCGATTGATAGGGAGAAGCGCTGGTTCCCGGCGCCTGTTTGGGAGTATTGAGATATGGCAAAGTACTACGCGACAAATCCAATCGATGGCCTCGTCCCACTCAACGGGGAAACGCTCATGGAAGCCATCGAACACGCCGCAAGCCACGACTGGAAATTCACCGAAGGCACCATCCCCATCTTCGACGGCACCGCCCAGCCCGTGGCTTGGCTCGACCCGGAAGACTGCGCCTGGACCCTGTCCCCGCCCGCCACCTGGTGGCCCGCAAAACCGGGCTACGAAACCGAGGTCAAGAACATCAGGCATTAGGAGCCTTGGCCCATATTGATCAATCGGGCGTTCGTTTCCCCAATCTCCGCCAGCGGCCGTTCGCGGCCCAATAGCCAAGCTGGGCAATCGCGATCAGGGCGATGAACAGCGGGAAGCTGCCCCAGTTCCGGCCCACCTGGAAGTAGAACACCGCCCGATAGTCGCGGGCCTCGGTGGGGTGGCTGGCGGTCACAATGCCGATATAGCTGCCCCGCTCGCTGAACTCGTGGCTGGCGCGGAAGTAGCCGCTTGGCTCGATCGATGGCGCCTGGTAGTGGACGGTCAGCGGTTCGAGGTCGCCCATGGCGAGGATGTCGTTCCAGTCGGCGAAGCGGCCGATGCCTGTGTCGTCGCGGATGATGCGGAAATCGACCCGCATTTCCTCCAACAGTTCGTGCAGGTATTCCATGATGAAGACCGAGCGGGCGGCTTCGGGAACGTCTTCGCAGAATTCCTCCGCGCCCCTTGTTTCAGGCTGGAAGATCGTGAAATGCGCGGTCAGGAAGTCGATGTCGATGACGCAGAGGTCGTCTTCGAGTGCGACGCTGCCGTGGGCGCGGGCCGGCTCCACCTGGCCCGCGGCAAGCAGGCCGGCAATCAGCGGAACGATCGGGGTGAATCGCATCAAGGTGCCGCGGAAACTCCGCCTACCAGGGAATGACCGCGCCATCGTAGGCGAAAAAGCCGCCCGATTCCGCCGGCCCGGCGCGGTCGATAACCCGCAGCATGCCGCCGACGCTGGTGGCGGCGTCGATCAGGGCGTTGGGGCCGCCCATGTCGGTTCGCACCCAGCCGGGGTGCAGCAACAGCGAAACGAAGTTTTCCCCCGCCAGATCGACAGCCAGGCTTTTCACCGCCGCGTTCAAAGCGCTTTTGGAGCTGCGGTAGATATACGAGCCGCCGCCCCGGTTGTCGGCGATCGAGCCCATCTTGGAAGTGATGAAAACGAGTTTGCGCGCCCCGCCACCGCGCAGGTTCGGCAGCAGTTTTTGCGCGAGCAACATCGGCGCGATGCTGTTCACCCCGATGACTTCGGCCCAGGAGCCGCCGTCAAGCTCGCCAAAGGCCGC
>JAPOTO010000188.1 GCA_026709135.1 Gammaproteobacteria bacterium
CCGCCGGGCCATGAACTCCGGTCGCCTTCGGCTCCCTCCGTTCCTGGCCCGGCGCAACCCCCCCCCCATCCGATCAGCTCATGGGTCTAAACCTTGGGGGAAGTTCCGAAATGTATCTGAGCCGGCACAGCGGGACATTGGATTTGCTCCTACGTGTCTCCGATTTGGCGCAGTGCCCAATTATGCACTTTTTCCGAGAAGGCCTCGGTGTGGAAGAGCATCAGTTGATGCTTGCCGCCTTCCAGGCAGTAGAACTCAACCGGCCCGGCGATGGCGTCCGCCACGGCCTTCATCGTCTCCGGCGGGAAGGCGGAATCCTTCTCGCCGCAGGCCACGAGCACGGGTTTAGTGTTCTCCGCGGCCGGAACCTTCGGCGCGAAGGTGAACAACGAGGCCCAGGAGGCCAGGTCGTAGCTCCAAGTGTTCCATGGGTCCATGCGCTTCTGCTCGCCGGCGCCGGGATAGCCGTAGTCCGCATCGAAGTTGTACAGCAGGCCGCAGTCGAGCCGCGCCGCCCGCCCGAGGACGCCTAGCAGTTGCTGAACCGGCTCGGATTGCCACAGCGGGCTGAGCATCGCCATGGGCCCCACGCCGGGCACCGGGGGCGCGCCCATCAGAATGCCGCCGGCGATGGCGTCGGCGTGCAAGGCGGAAAAAGCCGCGGCGACACCAAGGCTTGAGCCAAGCGCGAACACCGGCAGGCCAGTCTCGGCCTTGACGTGTTCGGCGAGCATCGCGGAAGCCTCCGCCCACTCGGCCAGGGTCCACTGACCCCGGGGCCGGTTGGTGGTGGATTTGCCATGCCCCGGCGCGTCATAGGACCAGATATCCACCCCATGCGCCGCATGGTGGCAGCAGAAGATGTCGTATATCCCGCCGTGGCCGCCGATGCCGTGGGAGATGACCAGGGCGTACCGCGGGTCGCCGCCGCGGTAGCGGTAGGCGTGGATTTCATTCAGGACGTGTTCTTCTCTCAGCATGGTCAATCGCCTCTCTTCGGGTTGCCTAGGAGCCTGCGCCGTAGGCTCTTGGCGGGGATTTCAGCGGATGAAAAGCTGCACTTCCCGCATCAGTTCGTCCTCGAAGGGCTCGAAGTGGCCTTCGCGGCGGGCGGCGCCCACGGCGTCGCGGTAGCGGACGAGGGAGACCGCGAGGGTGGCGGCGGAGATGGTGATTTCATCGCGCAGCGTGTCGATGCGGTCGCTCATTGAAGCGATTTCGCCGCGCTTGGCCGCGGCCTGCTCGGCGGTTAGCGTGTCCCGCTCGAGGGAGCGCTCTTCCGCAGTGCGGCGGGCGCGCAGTTCTTCGAGTTCTTCGCGGTTGAAGCGGATCGTGTCGGCGCTGATGCGCAGATTGCTCAGCGAATGGTGCACATTGCTGCCAAGCTCAAAGTTGCGGCGGAAATCCGCGGCGAGCGCCGGCGGGCAGTCGGCTTCGAGCGCGCGACCGTTGCGCCCTTCGCGGTAACCGTTGTCCGCCGTGCAGTACAGCAACAGGCCATTGTCGCGGCCGGCGACATAGGCCCGCACATCGGGCACCACACCATAATCGGCGCAGTCGCGCCGATAGTCGTCGAGGACCTCGAGCCCCCTGCCCCGCTGCCCATCGATCTCGCCGACGACGGTCCAGTTGGCGTTGAGGCACTCCTCCCGCGACATCGAAGCGCAGCTTTGCAGCAGCACCGCGAGCAGCAGCAACACCATTGATGTTTTGAGCAATTCCACCGCTTTTTGTCCGGCAGCCAAATGTTGCATACTTGCCCTCGCGGGCGATCCGCAGTTCCGTCTTGCGCAAACCCATCTTACGCAAAGAATGAGACACGATGTAATGGCTTTCGGTTCCACCCGCCGCGCTGCCAACCGCTGACCATGTCCTGGCAGAAGGAAATCGACGAGCTGCGCAAGCGGGAAGCCATCGCCCGGCGGATGGGCGGGGCCGAGCGCGTCAAGCGCCAGCACGACAACAACCGCCTGACCGTGCGCGAGCGCATCGACGGCCTGGTGGATGAAGGCAGTTTCCACGAAATCGGCGCCATCGCCGGCCGCGCGGAATACGACGGCGCGGGCGCGCGCCAATCTTTCACGCCAACCAATTTCGTCCTCGGCACCGCGGACATCAATGGCCGGCGCGTGGTCGTTGGCGGCGACGACTTCACCGTGCGCGGCGGCGCGGCGGATGCCAAGGTCGGCGACAAATCGGGCTACGGCGAGAAATACGCCCTGGAAATGCGCCTGCCGCTCGTGCGCCTGATCGATGGCAGCGGCGGCGGCGGCAGCGTCAAGACCATCGAACAGGTGGGCTACTCCTACATTCCGGCGTTGCACGGTTTCGACACGACGATGGCATTGATGGGCCATGTGCCGGTGGTCTGCGCCTGCATGGGTTCGGTTGCCGGACTCGGCGCGGTGCGCGCGACGATCTCGCATTTTTCGCTGATGGTGAAGAACAGCAGCCAGTTGTTCGTCGCCGGCCCGCCGGTGGTCGAGCGCGGCCTCGGCAAACCAGTGGACAAGAACGAACTCGGCGGCGCCGCCATTCACGCCCACGGCAGCGGCGCCGTGGACAATGAGGTGGAAAACGAGCGGGATGCTTTCCAACTCATCGCCCGCTTCCTCTCCTACCTGCCGCAGAACGTTTGGGAAACGCCGCCGCGCGGTGCGGCCGATGATCCGCCGGGCCGGCGCGAGGCCTCGCTGATCGCCGCGATCCCCAGGGACCGGCGCGAAATGTACGCCGTGCGCGACATCATCGAAGCGGTTTTGGACCGGGATTCCTGGTTTGAAATCAGCCCGGGCTGCGGCCGCCCGCTGGCCGCGGGCCTTGGCCGCCTGCATGGCTGGCCGGTGGGCGTGATGGCCAACGACTGCCGCTTCCAGGGCGGCGCGATGGATGCGGATGCGTCGGAAAAGATGATGCGCTTCATAGACCTGTGCGACACATTCCATCTTCCGGTGGTCAATCTGGTCGACAATCCGGGTTTTCTCATTGGCGTCGAGGCTGAAAAAGCCGGCACGGTCCGGCTGGGCAGCCGCGCGCTGCTGGCGATGTATCAGTCCACCGTGCCCTGGGTTTCGGTGATCATCCGCCGCTGCTATGGCGTGGCCGGCGCCGGACACGGCAAATCGAACGGCCTGAATCTGCGCTATGCCTGGCCATCGGCGGACTGGGGCTCGCTGCCCATCGAAGGCGGCGTGCAGGCGGCCTACCGCCGCGACATCGAATCCGCCCCGGATCCCGCGGCCCGGCGCCGGGAACTCGAAGACATGCTCGAAGCCTACCGCTCGCCGCTGCGCACCGCCGAGGCCTTCGGCGTGGAGGAAATCATCGACCCCCGCGACACCCGCCCCCTGCTCTGCGATTGGGCCGAACTGGCCTACCGGATCACCGCGACCCAAACCGGGCCCAAAAGGCGGATCGTCAGAAATTAGGCACCCGGCCGGCGCGGCGTTCGTTCAATTCAAGGCGCCCAATTCAAGGCGCTGGACAACCCGCCGAAATAGGAGTATTGGTATCTACCTCAGGAAGCTCTGATCAAGGCCCGGTTTGGCGCCTGGCCTTGATCAGAGCTTCCCTAACACAGTCAACTTGGGAGAGTTGAATCATGACTAAAAGCAAATTCAGAATGACCGCGCTTTCCGCCGGCATTGCCGCCGCCATCGGCTCGGCACCGCCGCTGCTCGCGCAGGACGAGGAAACGCTTG
>JAPOTO010000037.1 GCA_026709135.1 Gammaproteobacteria bacterium
TTCATTGTCGCAAAACAAAAGCGTGGTTTTGTTTTGCTCGCGAATTCAATGGCTTACGCCATCGAATTCGGCGGTACATCCGTGTACCGCTAGGGAAGCTCTGACTTAATCAGAGCTTCCCTAGCGCCAGAAGCCGTTTCGCGGGAGCATCGCCCCCGGCCCCGCCCAGGGACTGAACCCGCTGGAAGAGAAAGTCGGTCAATTCCCTCCGGCCGTTCAGGCTGTCCATGGCTTCCCAGGAGATGGGCTCGCCGATGTCCACCCGCAGGGTCTTGCCAAACTTGTTGCGCGCCTCGTGAATCAGCAGCGCCATGCGCAATGGTTCGGCGATGTGCGAGGCGATGTGGAACTTGCGGCTGTTGCGGCCGTGGAAATAGACGGGAACCACGGTGGCTTTGGCGTCGCGGATGATCTTGGCGGCGAAATGGGTCCAGGGCGCGTCGCGCACCTCGCCGAAGCCGAAGCGGTTCGCCGTGGACACCGCCCCGGAGGGGAAGATCAGCACCGGCACATTGTCCGCGAGCGCTTCGAGCGCGAGTTGGCCCGAGCGGATATTGGTCTTTTTCGCTTGGATCGTTGCGGCGAAATCGATGGGCAGGAAGTATGGCGCGAGTTCCCGGTCCTGGCACAGCAGGCTGTGGAGCATGATGCGGAAATCGCCCCGCAGCTTGACCGCGATATCGCACAGCACCATGCCATCGACCACGCCGAAGGGATGATTGGCGACAAAGACCACCGGCGTCTCCGGGGCCAGTCCCGCCAGCGGCGAGCGGTCCATTTGCAGCCGGATTCCGGCCTCGAGCAGACCTTCGCCGAAGAAGCTCTCCACCCCGAGCTTGCGCCCCTTCAATTGCCAGTAGATGCGCTCGATGCGGCGGCGGCCGGACAACGCCTCCAAGGCGGCAATCAGCTTGCGCCCGAGCCAGGGGTCATCGGGCTGCACATAGGAAACCCGGGGCGGATCGCGCAGATAACAGGCGAACTGGGGATCGACCCCCGGCGGCGGCTGGCGCATGATCTCAGGAATCATGATTCTCCGCCTGGCGGGCGCGGTGGTAAGTGAAGTACCCGGTGAACATCTCTTCCCAGCTTTCCACGCCGAAACGCAATTCGGCATCCGGGTTGGGATTGTTGGGATTGGAAACCGAATTGTCAAAGGCGCCGCTGACATGGAGCACCGTGCCGGCGGGGAGTTCGATTGGCTCGTCGAGCCGGTAATTGGGCTGCCAGCCGTAGTTGTAGGCGGGAACCGAGAGGATATCCCGCGGCGCTTCTCCGGGGGCTTGATAGGCGAACTTCATTTTCTTGCCGCGGAAGTTCATCCGCGCCCGCACCCCGAACAGAACCGCGTCGTGGGCCAGCGGGTGGCTCGCCCGCAGGGGAAACTCCGGCTCGTTGGGCGGCAGCGTGAAGCGCGTGGAAACCGCCGCGGTGGCGAACTCCCGGGCTGGCGGCGCGGCGTGGAAATACAGGCCGATGCGGGTCGCGTCGCTGGTGGACTGGCCATTGGTGACATAGTGGAACTGGAGCGACAGCTTCTCGCCGGGGCCGATGCGCACGCCGGTTCCCGGCGGAAACTCCCGCAGCAAGTCCTGGCCCGGGGCGTAGCCGTCGAGGAAGTTGCGGACGCTGATTTCCCGCTGCCGTTCCGCGCCCCAGAAATCTTCCCCCTCGCCGGTGACAAAAATCATCAGGTGGTGCAGCACCGACGCCTCGCCCGGGAGATATTGCAAGGCGCGGACCCAGCGCTCTTCATCGAAGGAGAGTTCGGCGGTTTCGTAGTTGTAGTCGAGCACGCCGGTGGGCGGAATGTCCCGCGGCGGCGTTGCGACGATGTAATCGGGATCGCCCAGGCGCCAGTTAAGTTCCGGCGCTGTGGACAATGCGGCAAGCGGGTCGTCTCCGCCCGTCCCGCCCGGCGCGCCGGCGTCGATCCAGTTCACCAGCACCTGCAAATCCTCGACCGCGAGGTGCCGCGCGTCCCGGGAGTGGCCGAGGCGCGGGTCGAGCTGCATGGGCGGCATGCGCTTGTTGAGCAGCACTTCGCGGATCATCGGCGACCAGCCGAGCAGCATCAGATAGCTGTCGAGGGCGAATGGGCCGACGCCGCCCCGGCGATGGCATTGGCCGCAGTTTTCGATGATCCGCGGCGCCACTTCGCTGGCGTAATCCGGGGGCTCGGCGAGCATCGCCTCGCGCAGCGGATAGGCGATGGGGCAGGTGGCGGGCGGGTCTGTTCTCAAGCTGTCCGCCAGCGCGCCCCCGATCACGGCCCGCAGGGCGTCCTCGAATCCCGCGCCGGCCGCCCCCTGGTAGAACAGCGACAGGCGCCGCGGGTTGAGCAGCGCCACCTCCCCCGCCGCGGACAATTCCAGCGCCGCGGAAACGAGCCGGCCGGCATCGTCCAAAACCGGCAATCCGCCTTCGGGCCCGCGCGTTGGGGCGCGGTCGGACGCTTTGCTGTCGATGTAGAGGAAGGCTATATCCTCGCCGCCGAAAGTCTCGCCGAGTTCTTCAAACCCCGCCGCGAGATCCGCCATCGCCGGACAATCGGCGCGATAGGCCATGACCGCGAGAGCGCGCAGATGGCGGTAGCGGCTCAATTGATGGAATTCGCCGTGTTGGTCGAGCAGGGCGAAATCGTCGACGCGCTCAAGCGCCGCCCCGGCGGGCGCGAACCACAAGAGCAGCGGCAGCAGCAAGCCGCATCGGGCCGGCATGTTCCAGGCGGAGAATCGCATCGCGGGCAATTGATTAGGCTCGCGCCACTTTACTGCTGCCGGCCTGAAAATTCCAGCCGCCGGAACAGCAGCGACAGGCCGAAGCAGAGAGCGAAGTAAAACGCCGCGGTGGTGATCCACGCCTCGAAAATGGCGCGGGAGGAGGAGACGAGTTCGATGGTTCGATAGGTCAGCTCCTGGACCGAAATCAGCGAAACGATCGAGCTGTCCTTGACCAGGGTGATGAATTGATTGGCCATCGGCGGCAGCGCCTTGCGCATCGCCTGGGGCAGGACGATATGGCGCAGCTCGTTGAAGCGGCCCATGCCGAGCGCCCGGGCCGCTTCCTTCTGGCCTGGTTCAACGGATTCCAGCCCGGCGCGCACGATCTCGCCAACGAAGGCGCTTTCAAACAGCGCCAGCACCACGGTTCCCGAGAGCAGGGCCGGCAGCAACCGCGGGTCGCCGACGAAGAGCGCCCACAGCCGCGCGTTCTCCCCCCGGGCGATTTCCCGCGCCCATTGTTCGACGCCGAAGGCGGCGATCAGTTGCTCGGAAAGGAAAAAATAGAAAATGAAGACGATGACAATCGGCGGCACATTGCGCAGGCATTCGAGCCAGGTCCGGGCCAGCAGCCGGATGGTGAGGTTGTTGGCCGTGCGCGCCAGGCCGAGAACCACGCCGAAAATCAGCGCGAGCACGCTGGCGTACAGGCAAATCCGCAAGGTGGTGAGGAATCCGCTGACGAACAAGTTGGCGACCCAGCGCCCCTCGGCCTCGTCGAACCGGAACAGATAGGCGGGAATGATTTCCCACCGCCAGACATAGTTCAGCCTGCCGTCGATTTGGATCCACACATAAGCGGCGAAGACCGCAAGCAAGGC
>JAPOTO010000150.1 GCA_026709135.1 Gammaproteobacteria bacterium
ACCGAATGGGTGCGCGACCTGGCGCTGGCGAATGATTCCGCGACTTCGCTGCGCGTAGAATGACGGAAGTGGCGGGCTCCTAGTTGCCGCCCAGCCAGACGGCGACGGGTCGAAGCCGACACAGCAAAAGCAAGAGCGTCAACCATGATCGATGGGTTACAATTCAACAGCTTGGCCGAGTTTCTGGCCATGGGGGGCTACGCCTTCAACGTGTGGTCGGTGTATGCCCTGTTCGCCCTGTTCTTGACCGCCAACCTGCTCCTGCCATGGCGCCGCCACCGGCGGATTCTGCGGGAGCAGCGGCGCCGGATCGAGGCCGGCTTCGAGGCTGGCGCGAGCGACAGGGAGGAGCCGGCGGCTGGCGCCGGCTGGGAAATCAGCCAAGCGGGTTCCGATTGAATCGGCGCATACCCGGAGACGGCAAACCATGATGAAACCGCACCGCCGCAAACGGCTCGGCATAATCCTGTTCATCGCCACCGGCCTGAGTGTCGCCGCGGGCCTGACGCTGTACGCCCTGAGCCAGAACATCAACATGTTCTATTCGCCGAGCCAGGTCGCCAATGGCGAGGTCGGGGCGGACACGATGTTCCGCATCGGCGGCATGGTCAAGGACGGCTCCGTTGACCAGCGCGCGGACAGTCTCGCGGTGAGCTTCGTCACCACCGATTTCGTTCACGAGGTGCCCATCGAATACGAAGGCATCCTTCCCGACCTGTTCCGCGAGGGCCAGGGAATCGTCGCCGAGGGCAGGCTCGACACCGCCGGCGTGTTCCAGGCCAGCCGGGTGCTCGCCAAGCACGATGAGAACTACATGTCCCCCGAGGTCAAGGCCGCGCTCGAGCGGGCCGGCGCGAGCCCGGAAAGCCACCGCTTCGGGGAATCGGCGGAGTACTGAATGATCCCCGAACTCGGCCAGTTCTCGCTGATTCTGGCGTTCTGCCTCAGTCTGCTGCTCGGCGCGCTGCCGCTGGCCGGCGCCGCCACCGGCAATGCGCTGTGGATGAGCCTCGGCCGCCCGCTGAGCGCCGGGCTGTTCGTGTTTCTCGGCCTGTGCCTGCTCATTCTCGGCCACGCCTTCGTCACCGACGACTTCTCGGTGCGCGTCGTCGCCGCCCAGTCGAATTCCCTGCTGCCGATGCAGTACAAGTTCACCGCGCTGTGGGGCGGCCACGAGGGCTCCTTCCTGCTGTGGACCTTCATGCTCGCGGGTTGGATTCTTGCGGTGAGCCTGTTC
The DNA here is from genome assembly GCA_026709135.1 of Gammaproteobacteria bacterium. Lineage (GTDB taxonomy): Bacteria > Pseudomonadota > Gammaproteobacteria > Pseudomonadales > Pseudohongiellaceae > UBA9145. Next base: position 1,238 of record JAPOTO010000150.1, read on the forward strand.
AGCGCGGATATGCCCCGGGAATTCACCGCCCGGGTGCTCGGCGTCCTCGGCCTGCTCTGCGCGAGCTATATCCTGTTCATGCTCGCCACCTCGAACCCCTTCGACCGGATGACCCCGGTGCCGCCAGCCGACGGCGCCGACCTCAATTCGGCCTTGCAGGACATCGGCTTCATCCTGCATCCGCCGACGCTGTACATGGGCTATGTGGGATTTTCCGTGGTCTTCGCCTTCGCCATCGCCGCCCTGCTCAGTGGCCGCCTCGACGCCGCTTGGGCGCGCTGGTCGCGGCCCTGGGCCAATGTCTCCTGGGCGATTCTGACCATTGGCATCGCCCTGGGAAGCTGGTGGGCGTATTACGAGCTGGGCTGGGGCGGCTGGTGGGCCTGGGATCCGGTGGAGAATCCGCCGCTGATCACTTGGCTGTTCGGCGCGGCACTGATCCATTCGCTGGCGGTGAGCGAAAAGCGCGGTGTGTTCAAAAGCTGGACCGTGCTGCTCGCCATCCTCGCCTTCGGCGGCAGCCTGCTGGGAACCTTCATCACCCGCTCCGGGCTGCTGACCTCGGTCCACGCCTTCGCCAGCGATCCTTCCCGGGGCGTGTTCATTCTCGCGATTCTCGGCGTGTTTGTCGGCGGCGCCCTGTTGCTGTTCGCGCTGCGGGCGCCATTGATCAAGAGCGGGTTTGGTTTTGGTTCGCTGTCGCGGGAGGTTTTCCTGCTCGCCAACAACATCATCCTCGCGGTGGCGGCGGCGTCGGTTTTCCTGGGCACGCTGTTTCCAATGTTTTACCAGGCGATCACCGGCGATCTGATCTCGATCGGCCCGCCTTATTTCAATGTGATTTTCGTGCCGCTGATGATTTTGTTGATTGTGCTGCTGGGAATCGGGCCGGTCAGCCGCTGGAAAAAAACTTCGGGCGCCTATCTCTGGCGGCAACTGGGCAAACTCGCCGTCGCCAGCGCGCTGATTGGCGTGGCGCTGCCGCTGATCGTATTGCTCGATGTTTCCATCCCCGCCACCATCGCCGTTGCCCTCGCCGCCTGGATCGTGCTCACCATCGGCCGCGACCTGCGCGCCAAAACCGCCAACAAGCCAAGCCGCTGGCGGGGATTGCGCTCGCTGGGCTATGGCTATTTCGGCATGCAGGGGGCGCATTTCGGCGTTGCCGTGATGCTCGTCGGGGTGGCGATGACGAGCTGGTTCAGCAGCGAGACCAGCGTGCTGCTGCGGCCCGGCGAAACCGTCGCCCTCGGCGGCTACGATTTCCGCTTCGCCGGCGCCGAGCGCATCGCCGGACCCAATTACAACGCGGACCGGGCAACCGTTATGGTGACCCGGAACGGCGCCGAAGTGGCCGAACTCCAACCCGAATTGCGCGTTTACTTGGCGAGCGGGGCGCCCTCGACCGAAATGGCCATCGACCCGAGCCTGCTGCGGGACCTGTTCGTCACCCCCGGTGAAATCCGTGAAAACGGCGCCTGGACGATGACGGTCTATGTGAAACCTTTCGTGCGCTGGATCTGGCTCGGCGCGATTTTCATGGCGCTCGGCGCGACCGTGGCCAGCGCGGACCGCCGCTACCGCAAACTCGCCACCGCCAAGCCGCGGGACAAGGCCCGCGATGAAACGCGTGATGAAACCGGGCAGGCATCCGGCCTTGGCGGCTTGCGCCCGGCGGCTGGGGGCGAAGCGTGAGCAAGCCACTTTTCTTCATTCCGGCCGCGGTCTTCCTCTTGCTCGCGGTCTTTCTCTGGCGCGGGCTCTATCTCGACCCCACCGAACTGCCCTCGGTGCTGATCGACAAACCCATGCCGGCTTTCGCCATGACCAATCTGGCGGATGAACCCGTGGACAACACCGATTTGCCCGGGCGGGTTTTCCTGCTCAATGTCTGGGGCAGCTATTGCCTGCCCTGCCTTGTTGAGCATCCCACCCTGATGCGGCTGTCCGAGGAAGGCGAGTTTCCCGTGGTGGGCGTGAATTACAAGGACCGCCAGCCGCTCGCCCTCGACTGGCTTGAACTGCACGGCAATCCATTCGAGTACAGCATTCTCGACGAGGATGGCCGCTTCGGCATCGATCTTGGTGTGTACGGCGCGCCCGAGACCTTCCTGGTCGATGGCGAAGGCGTGATCCGCTACCGCCATGTGGGTGTGCTCGACGAGACGGTCTGGCGCGATGTGTTCGCGCCCGCCATCGCCGAATTGCGCGCCGGCGCGCCGCGCTCCTGATCCCTGCCTTTGCCGATGCTTTTCCCGCGAATCCTCGTTCTGCTGCCCGCGCTGATCCTGTTCGCCGCCGCTCCGGGCCGGGCCCAGGTGGTCGATACCTTCGCCTTCGACAACGC
>JAPOTO010000141.1 GCA_026709135.1 Gammaproteobacteria bacterium
GCTCCGGCATCCTCCCCGCGCTCAGCTCGCAAGCGCCGACGGCAAGCCTCGAACGGCACGCGGGAACCGCGCTGTTCCTGCGCGAGTCGGATTTGCCGCAAGCCCATGGCGGCGAAACCGACCTTTTCAGCCGGCCTTGGGGGGATTTGCTCGCCTCATGTGGCAACAGTCACAACAGCCGCGGCAATCGCCAGGCGCGGCCAAGCATCCTGCTGGCCGAGATGGGCTTCGGCCTCAACCCATCCGCCGAATTCCATTTCGAGACCTTGCTCAACGTGGAAATCCGCGTCGTCATCGCGCCTTTTTTCGGCACCGCCCTCATCTCCGACGCCGTGCGCCACGGCATCCTGCTGATACCCCTGCCGCTGAAGACGATTCGTTCCATCGCCACCGGGCTCGCGGCCCAACCCGATTCCAAACTCGCCATCGATCTGCGCGAACAGGCCATCGAGCCGCCACAAGGCGGACCGATCGCCTTCCAAACCCACCCTTGGCTGCGAACCCGCCTGCTCCACGGCATGGACGACCGCGACGAACAACTGCGCCACCGCGAAACCGCCCGCGAATTCCGCGCCGAAAACCGCAAGCGCAGCCCGTGGTTGTATCGCGGCGGTGAGGGCAACGATTCCGCATAGACTTGCCGTGTCTTCAGCTCCGCTCGCCTTCCGTATGCGGGTGTTGGGCATCTCGCCGCTGCCGGATGGTGATATGCGGCGGACGCCGTAAATCCGGTCCAGCCGCCAAGCACAGCTTGGCGTCGTTCCGTCTGCGCATGAAGCTGGCGCTTCATAAACGCTTGCCTCCACCCCTGGAGGCTCTATTCAGGCATCCTGCCTTCAAAGCCGCCGCATATCACCATCCGGCAGCGGCTTGCGGCAACCTCGAGGGCTTCCCATCCCACCCCATGCATAATGACGAATCGCGGGCGGCGGTGGTAGTATTTCGATTTCCGGCCCGCGCGCCTGACAATATCAACTGGAGGGGAACGATCATGGAATTCACCAACCTGCTTGACTACCTTTTCCGCTGGATACACTTCTTCGCCGGGATCACCTGGATCGGGTTGCTGTATTACTTCAACTTCGTGCAAACCGAGTACTTCAAGGAAGCTGGCGAGGCCAAGGCCAACGCCATCGACAAGCTCGTGCCCCGGGCCCTGTGGTGGTTCCGCTGGGGCGCGATGTTCACCTTCCTCTCGGGCCTGGCGCTGGCCGGATTCATGTCGGTGCTTGGCGCCGGCATCAACTACTACATCATTCTTGGCATGGCCCTGGGCACGCTGATGTTCCTCAATGTCTGGCTCATCATCTGGCCGAACCAGCGAATCGTGATCGCCTCCAACCGCCAAGTCCTCGACGGCGGCGAACCAATGCCGGAGGCCGCCGCGGCCCAAGGCAAAGCGGGGCTGGCTTCGCGTTCAAACACCCTGTTCTCGCTGCCCATGCTGTTCTTCATGGGCGCCTCGGCGCACCTCGGTGGAACCGGGCGCGTCCCCGTGAATCTTGAAGGCAGTGCGAGCATGATCGCCATCGCGCTCACGCTGCTCATCGTGGCGGCGCTCGAGTTCAACGCCATCAAGGGCAAAACCGGGCCGATCACCAGCATCAGCGGCGTAATCCACTGCGGCGTTGGGCTAACCGCGGCCCTGGTGCTGATCATCGAGTTTCTGTGAGCAATTGACTCAAGGCTGCCGCAAGCCGCTGTCGGATGGCGATATGCGGCGGACGCCGTGAATCCATTCTTGGAGGCTCTATTCAGGCATCCCTGCCTTCAAAGCCGCAGCATATCGCCATCCGACAGCGGCGAGATACACGATGACCAAGTTTGGATAGTTGTATGGATGCGCTGGATGCTTTGCTGAATCGGGTTTCGGCGCCGCGGCTTGAAGAGCCCGGGCCGACGCCGGAACAACTCGACCGGATAAGCCGCGCCGCGCTGCGGGCCGCGGACCACGGGCAGTTGCGCCCTTGGCGTTTTCTGCTGGTCCATGGCGACGCCCGTAAACGGCTGGGGGATTTGTTCGTCAACGCCGCGCTTGCCGCCAACCCGGACCTAACGCGGGAAGAACGCGGCCGGATCCGGGTCAAACCCCTGCGCGCGCCAATGATCATTGTCGTCATCGCCCACCATGTGGCGCACCCCAAGATCCCCCGCTTCGAACAGGATCTTTCCGCCGGGGCGACGGCGCAAAACATGCTCAATGCCGCCCATGCCCTGGGGCTGGGGGCGATGTGGCGGACGGGAGCGGTAGTCCGCGATCCCCATTTTAAGTCTGACTTGGGCATCGCCGGCAATGAAAAAATCATTGGTATGATTTATCTCGGCACCGTCAGCGGCAAGCCGAAAACCCCGCCCAAGGAGGACCCGGCCGATTTCTTCGCGGAATGGCAGCCATGAGCGGGCGACCTGGTGCCATGGCCATGAACCGCTGGCGGCGGGGCCACCGCTTGGCTGCCCCGCCGCCGCCTTTTCCCCGCCGCGATGCCTGAACCGCCCAAATCGGCACCGCCCAAAGCGGCGGCGCGGCCAATGCGCGCCACGGTGTTTTCCACCCCGGTGGTAACGCCGCTGCTGCGGGGCTTTTCCCGCTTGGCGCTGGCCTTGATGGGCTGGAAATTGCGCGGTGGCGAGCTGAAGCATAAACGCTTCGTGCTCATCGGCGCCCCGCACACGAGCAACTGGGATTTCCCGCTGATGATCATGGCGGTGCTCGCGCTGCGGCTGCGGGTGTTCTGGATGGGAAAGCACACGCTGTTCCCCTTCCCTTTCGCCGGTTTGATGAAATGGCTCGGCGGCATCCCCATCGACCGCAGCCGGCCGCACAATGTGGTGAGGGAAACCGTGCGCCAGTATCAGCGCTTCGATGAGTTGATCGTGCTCGTCCCGCCCGAGGGCACCCGCAGCAAGGTCAAACGCTGGAAGACGGGTTTCTATCACATCGCCAGCAACGCGGGGGTGCCGATTCTGCTTGGCTATGTCGATGCCGGCAAAAAGGAAGCGGGCTTCGCCGATTTCCACCATCCCACCGGCGACGCCGAGCGCGACATGGCGGAAATCCGCAAGTTCTACGAGGGCAAAACCGGACTCAAAGCCGCCAACACCTGAATCGGCGTGGCCACAGCCCCTCATTCTGTCATGCCGCGCGAAGCGATGCGGAGTGATTCGGGGCATCCTGACCCTCACCCCTGCGGGGCAGCGCAAGCACTGTCCAAAATGGCAATCCTGCCATTTTGTCGCGGAATCTCGTCGTTTGCGCACCAGTGGCTGGTGGCTTCGATCCGCCGCCGTCTGGCTGGGTGGAGTTCAGCGGACGCCGTAAATCCGGTCCAGCCGCCAAGCACAGCTTGGCGTCGTTCCGGCTGCGCATGAAGCTGGCGCTTCATAAACGCTTGCCTCCACCCCTGGAGGCTTCGGGCTCGACATCGTGTCTCGCACGCCCGCTGAACTCCACCCAGCCAGACGGCGGCTAACGCTGTGTGCGCCGTGCGTTACAGCAGCGCCTGCACGGTGGCCTTGGCTTCGTCGCTGGCGCCGTGGTTCAGGTCCATCACCACCT
>JAPOTO010000051.1 GCA_026709135.1 Gammaproteobacteria bacterium
TTATAGCGAAAACATACAGCGCGTTGTGACCATCCGGGCTGCGCAGCTCCGGGGCGAGAAAGCTGCCGATGCGCCAGGGGCTGCCGCCCTCGCGGCCGGCGGGAATCGCCACGTATTGTTTGCCGCCGGCGGCGTAGGTGATTGGGAATCCCTGGGCCGAAGTCGCCAGCCGGCTGCGCCAGAGCGATTCGCCGGTCGCCACATCGATGGCGTGGACGTAGCGGTCGAAATCGCCGATGAAGAGCAGGCCGCCGGCGGTGGCGAGCGCGGCCGTGAGAAAAGGCGCGCGCTGTTCGATGCTCCATTGTTCGCGCATCGTGCCGACGTCATAGGCGGCGAGTTTGCCGAATTGTCCATCGGTGCCGGGCATTTCCATCCACCTGCGGTCGGCCGCGGTGCCGCCGCCGCCGATCTCGAACGCGGTCTCCCTCGGCGACATTTCCATGCACGACTGGCTCAGCGGGATCACCAACTGCCGCGTCGGCGGATGATAGGCGCTCGCCTGCCAGTTGTGGCCACCGGCGGTGGAGGGGCAGACCGAAAGCCACTCGCCGACCCGCATGTCGCGGATGTCGTCGCGGTAGCGCACCGCGCCGGTTTCGCGGTTGATCTCGGAAAAAATGTTCTGGAAAACCGTCTGCCGCAGGCCGAGGAACTCTCCAGTGCGGCGGTCGAGCTTCCACAGGATGCCGCTTTTGCCGATGGTGAGCAGGTAGGGCTCGTCGAACAGGTCCACGAGGACCTGTTCGAAGGGCTCGTCCATGTCGAGCGATTCGCCGGGCACATATTGCCGGTGCCAGACGATGCGGCCGTCGCGCGGGTCGAGGGCCAGGGTCGAATTGGTGTAAAGCGCCGCGTCTTCGGTGCGCAGGCCGCGGCTGACGGCCATCCAGGGTTTGGCCTGGGCGGTGCCGAAAAAGACCAGGCCGAGTGCCGGGTCCCAGCTTCCGGTCAGCCACACATCGCCGCCGCCGCGGAAGGCAAGCGGCAAATCGCCCCAGGTGTCGCCGCCGGGTTCTCCCGGCTTGGCGACCGTGTGGGTGCGCCAAAGCTCGGCGCCGGTTTCGCCGTCGTGGCCGGTGATGAAGCAGCTATCCTCGAAAAAGCGCCCGCAGCCGCTGATGCCGTTGACGACGACGCCATCTGCGGCACCGCCCGCAACAATAGGACCGCTGGTGTTGGAGTAACCGAGGCTTGGGTCGGCGATTCGCACCTGCCAGCGCTCGGCGCCGGTGCGGGCGTCGATGGCGACGAGGTGGGCGTCGGTGGTGGCGACATAAATCAGGTCGCGCCACATCGCCAGCGTGCGCAGCAAACCGCCCTGGCGGCCGTCTTCGGGGAACTGGCGGCGGTATTCCCAGAGCAGGTCGCCGCTGCGGCCATCGAGGGCCTGCACCACGTTGCCGTAATTGGGCAGGTAGACGATGCCGTCGCGCACCAGCGGGGCAGGCTGGCTGCGGCCGGGTTCCATTCCCCAGACCCAGGCGAGGCTGAGCCTGCCGACGTTTCCGGTGTTGATCTGATCGAGTGGTGAGAAGCCTTGGCTTTGCGGTGTGCGCCGCCACCAGATCCAGTCTTCCGCCGGCGGGTTGGCGATTTCCGCGGCGCCGATGTCGCGGTAGCCCGTGGCCTCGGTCCAGGTGCGGGTGAGGGCGGTTTCGCTGCGGTGGATCGTGGCGATTTCGGGGATGGCGTTGCGGGAATGCGGCGAGGGCACGGTTCCGGCGCGCCCGGGAACCGGCGTGCGCGCGGGGACGGCGGACAGCTCGCCGATATCGCCAGCCCCTCCGGGGAACAGCACACTGCCGGAATCCACCAGTAGCGCCACGGCGCCGCCGGCAATCCCGTTTTCGCGCAGGATGAAGGCGATGAGGTCGAGGTATTCGCCCTCAGTGAGCGAACCCGGCGCCTGGGTTGGCATCGTTCGCTTGAGCGTGTCGAGCAATTGCGCCGGCGTGCGATTGCTCCAGTTGCCGGCGAAGGCGCCGCCGCGCAGGGCGACGGCTTCAAAGTTGCCTTGCAGGTCGGGAAGATGGCAGGCGGCGCAGTGTTGTTGATACAGCGCCGCGCCGCGTTCGGCCTGGTCGGGATGGTAAGTCGCTTGGCTGAGCTCCTGGGCGAGGCCGGATGCGGCCGCGAGCGGCAAAATCACCGCGGCTGCCAAACCAATCCCTTGGCGCAAGCGCGCGGCGTGGCGGCGCGCGGCGCCGCGGCGCCTCATCGGCAATTCCGCCGCCTGGAACTCACTCCCGCAGGCCCAGCGTCTCCCGCTGAACCCGCCTTTCGGCCACCGCGCTGGCGAACTGCTCCTCGTTCACATAGGTGATGCCCACCCAGGCGTGGCTCATTTCATCGACACCGCGGCGGCCGAACACCACCCACTGCTCCGGGTCCGGGTTGATCGGATTGTCGGCGGTGTTGTCGAACACCGAAGTGAATTGCAGCACCGTGCCCGTGGGCAGCAGGGGCTTGGCGTGGTCATCGTAGAGGTAGGCGATCTGCCAGTTGTGGTCGTACTTGTTGACTTGGCTCAACACCTCGCGCTTGCCGTCGGGATAAATCGCCTCCATCGTCATCACCTTGCCGCGCATGTGCAGATGGGGCCGGTAGCTGTGGATGATCGCCGGCTGCTCGAGCACGTGGGTGCCTTGCAGCACCTGGTAGCCATGTGGCGGAATCACGATGTCCTGGCCCCGGGCCATGCCGTTGCGGCCATCGACGCGGAACAGCATCTCGCCGATGGTTTCCAGCTCCGGGGTCACGCCATCGGGATAAAACCACAGGCCCACCTCGACCACATCCCGCGGCGCTTCGATGCCGATGGGGAAGTAGTGCAGGTTCCAGGCGATCGTGCCATTCGGCGGCACCCGCATGCCGGTGCCCTCGGGATAGACCTCCCAAGATTTGCCGACGCCATAGCGCGCCAATCCCACCGTGCGCTGCTCGCCTTCGGGGATCAGCACCGCGTGGCCATGGTGGACGACTTTCTTGCCCAGGGGATAAGAGGGCTTGAACTCGGCGGCCCGCAGCCAGCGCTCCCGGTCGAGGCCGGTGAACTCGACCCTGGGCTCCCACCACTGGTCCTGGCCATTGGCGATGACATCGTAGGGGTTTGAGCGCACGATCACATCGGGGGGGCCGAGCTCGTCGGCGAGCTGCCAGGCGTCGCCGGCGGGCAGTTCCAGCGGTGGCGGCAGGTCGGCCGGGTCGCCCTCGGGGGCGCCGGCGTCGACCCAGGCCGAAATCATCGCGATCTGCTCATCGCTTAGCGAGGCGTCGTTCTTGAATTGCTGGATGCCGACATCGGGGTCCACATGCCAGGGCGGCATGATGCGGTTGCTCGTGCGGTCCTTGATCAAATAGGCGAAGGGCCGGACCTGCTGATAGTCCATCAGCGGCATCGGGCCGATGCCTTCGGGGTTGTGGCAGCCCGCGCACTTCTGCTGGAGGATCGGCGCGATGTCGCGGGAATAGGTCAGGCCGTCATCGGCGCTGGCG
>JAPOTO010000123.1:0-22216 GCA_026709135.1 Gammaproteobacteria bacterium
TTCTTTCAATCGCGGACCGGTACTATAACCCGCCATAGTTGGCGGGAAAAGATTTGTATCGCTTCATGTTTGCTCGGCCTCCACTTCGGTTTTGAATTGCAGCACGAACTCGAGGCGGTGCATGGCTTGGGCGAAGCGGCGTTTGCGCGACTGGTGGAGGATGAAGCCGATGCTGCCGATGACGATGCCGAGTACGGTTGTGGAGAAGGCTACCTGCATGTTTTGGGTGAGGCTGGCCATGTCGCCCGCCGCAAGGCCCGCGAGGGCCGGGCCCATTGGGATCAGTGTGCCGATCAGCCCGAGGCTGGGGCCGAGGCGGATCAGCAGCCTTGGAAACGAGAGCTGGTTGTCGCCGTGCAGGGCGAAGTCGCCGAGTTGGCGCTCGCGGATCGAGCGGTTCGCCCTGTCGTCCATCACCGTCAGGATGTGGCGGGCCAAGGGCGAGTGATAGCTTTCCACGAATTGCGCGAGCTGGGCCTTGTAATCACCAAAGTTTCCGGCGACCAGGCGGTCTTCCGCGGCATCGAGGGCGGCGATGAGGCTGCGGTCCTGTTGCCGCTGCTGCCAATCCTGCCCAAGCAGCAGCAGCGCGCGGACGAGCAGGTAAAGCAGCAGGGCGATGCACGGAACAAGCAGCCCCGTGCTGACCCAGGTGAGCGCGGAGAAAAAACTCAGCATGGCGGGCTCATGGCCTCTTGCCCATTCTTCGGTTGCGCAGATTCTGCCATAAATAGGAATAGCAATAGCCGGCGACAATCAGCGTGAGCAGGATGCTTGGGGCCTGCACGGCGCTGGCCAGCGTGATCCACTCGTAGCCTTGGAAGTAGCCAGCCCAGCTTGTATCCGTCGCGTGGAGCCATTGCAGGATCAGCAGCAGGCAGGCGAGGAAGCGCGCCGCCGGCAGTCTGCGGGCGGGATCGATTCTGGCCAGGGCGAAGATCAACCCGGGCAGCGCGAGCAGCAGGGCTGCGGCGTAGATCATGCCAAGCCGCGAGAAGTCAATGCCCAGCGCTTGGTAATACAGCCACAGTTGCAGGCTGAGCGCGGCTGGCAGCAGCAACAGCGGGGCACCGTACATCCGACGGTGCAACAGCAGGCCGAGCGCCTGCAGGCTCAGCGCCACGCTGATCGGTTTGGACCAGAATGCCAGCGTTGCCAGCCACGCGGTCAGGCTTTGGCCGCTGAGCCACTGCGACAGCCCGAGCGCCGCGGCAGCGAGAACCAGCGGAACCAGAGCAACGACAAGGACTTGGGCAACGGGCGGCGGGCAATAACGCAGCAGCAAGGTGTTGCGGCCGAAGAACGACTGCCGCCGCTGCGGCCAGGCCAGCAAGGCGCAGCAGCAGCCCAGCCCCAGGCTCAGCGCCCACCAGGACGCGGCTTCGCTCATGCCCGCCGCGGATCAGGTGGCGACCGGCCGCGAGCGCCGCCAACGCGCGAGCGCCAGCAGCGCCGTCAGCGCCAGGCCAATGCCGAGCAGGATCGCTGCCAGATTGCGGCCCGCCACAGTCCGCGGCTGATCGGTTTCGTTGCGCGCCGCCGCTTCTGACTCATCAGCGGCCGCCTCGGCGGTTTCGGCGCGCATTTCCTGCTCGCGCAGGACGAGTTCGGTGCTTGGCTCGCCAGTGCCGATTTCCGCCGCGTCGATTTGGCCTTGGTAGCTGGCGAGCAGGGTCTCGTTCAATTGGGCGCCGATGAATTCCTGCAAGGCGGCGTTGCCGCAGGTGAAACTGCCGCAGCCCGCCTCGAAGCGGCTCACAAGCTCGGCGTGCAAGTCGGCAAGGGCCTGCAATTGCGCGGCGTCCGGGGACCAGAAATCCTTGCGGGCGGCTTCGAGCATGACCCCGGTGACCTCCTGCAGGGCGTAGGGATTTTCGGTTTCAAAAAAATCCCGCAGGCCCAGGGCGTGCTTGTCGTCGATCAGCGTCTCGTGCACCTGGTTCCAGAATCCCGGGGCGATGGCGGCTGGCTTCATGGTGTTCCAACCGAAGGAGTTGCGCAGGGTCTCGGCCATCACTTCGGCGCTCGAGGCCTCGCCGGCGGTCAAGCCTTCGAGATAGCGCGGATTGAACAGCGTGGTGCGGGATTCCTGGGCGATCGCGCTTTGCAGCGTTTGCATCTTCGCCCGGTTGGGATTGCGGAAGTCGGCGAAATACGCCTCCGCGTCCTTGCCGGTGACCGAGCGCACCGCCAAGCTCAGGCCACCCATGAATTCGTAGACATGATCGAGGCTCAGGCCGCCCCAGGTGTTGCTCGACCTTGGCTGGATGACCACATCGGTGTTGAGCAGCGCGGCGGTGAACAACTCAGGCACGAACTCGCCCCATTCGCCCGAATCTCCATACATGGCGCCCATGTTGTAGAGATACTGGCTGGCGACATCGGCATCGGTCTCCCAAGTGTCGCCCTGCTCCACCATGCCCATGATCTGGGTGCCGTAGGAGCCATTGACACCGCCGAAACTCCTGCGGGTTGACAGCCGCCGCGCATCCGCCGGCGGCAGGCCCTGGTCGAGCAGATGCTGCTCGGCGAGGCGGACACCGTCGCGGACGAAATTGTCGTCCCGATCCTCGGCGAGGGCGGCCATTTCCACCGCGCGGTTGATCAGCGCCAGCCGGGACGCGGCGAGGTCGCGCAACTGGCCCGCGCTTTGCACAACCACATCGATGCGCGGCCGGCCAAGTTCCTCGGCGGGAATGAGTTCGAGCAACTGAACCTGGCCATTGGGCGCCCACACCGGGGCTACGCCGAGCAGATACATCACTTGGGCGACAGTGGCGCCCTGGGAATGGATGAATTCGCTCGGCCAGAGCGTGAAACTGACCTTGTTCGGCAGCCGCCCGTGGCGCTCCCGGTAGTCGCGGAGCATGTCGTCGGCGAGGGACTTGCCGACTTCCCAAGCCGCCTGGGACGGCGTTTGCTCGGCGTCGATCGAATACATGTTGCGCCCGGTCGGCAAGGCGTCCGGGTTGAGCAGCGGGTCGCCACCGGAGGCCGGCGCGACATAGCCGCCGGCGACGGCGTTGCCAAGCGCGGTTTTCTGATCGATGCCACCATCAAGCAGCAGTTCGGTGTAATCGCCGTACAGCGAGAGCGTCTCCAGCAGTCCGGGTTCATAATCGAAACCCAGCGAATCAACCAGCCCGCCCGCTGTGGCGCCCCCGTTGAGTTCGGCGAACAGCGCCTCCCCGCCGGATGCCGCGCGCACGGGGTCGGGCAGCAGGTTGTTGACTGTGTCGATCAGCATCAGCTCGGCTGTCAGCGCGGCGTCTTCCGCAAGATAGGATTCGCCCCAGGTGTACAGGCCCTTGTTGATGCTGGTCTGGGCGAGATCGTCGAGATACAGCTCGAGTTTCGGCAGCGCGGTTTCATCCCAGTCGGGGGTTTCCGAGAGGTCGGTTTCGAGATCGGTGTGCAATTCCATCGCTGTTGCCAGCTCGATGATCTGCCGGCGCTGTTCTTCGCGCACCTGGCCGTCGGTGAGGCGGTAGTCATCGAGCCAGCGCCCGAGCGTGGCGAGCTCGGAATACAGGCCGGCGCGCTGGAACGGTGGCGTCAGATGGTTGATGATGGTGGCGTAGCTGCGGCGCTTGGCGATGATCGCCTCGCCGACATTGCTCATCGTGTAGATGTAGAAATGCGGCGTGTTGCCAATCAAGGCGTCGGCCCAATCCTTGGCCGAGAGCGCGACCTGCTTGCCCTGGGTGAACTCGAGGCTGCCGTGGGTGCCGTAGTGGATGATCGCGTCGGCGCCGAAACCGTGGCGCAGCCACAGATAGGCCGCCACATACGTGTGCGGGGGCGCCTCGCCAGTGCCGTGGACCATGCGGAAATTGTCCTCGCCGAATCCCGCCAGCGGCTGCGGCATCAGCGCGACATTGCCGAACTCGATCCGCGCCACGGCGATGCGGCTTTCGCCCTCTGTCGCTGTTGGGCCGGCATCGACCATGAAGCGGCCGAGATTGCCGCCGTGGCGCGCTTCGACCCGCTCGCAGACACCCGCCGCGAGTTCCTCCTCGCACCATTGCCGATACTGGCCGGCACCAACCCAGGCGGGGCTTTGCTCGTCGAGATAGCGCCGCGCCTGGCCCATGCCGTCCGGGGTGAGCACCGGGCCTTCGACATCGAGCCGGGCGCGGAAGCTGGCGTAGTCGTCCGGCAGGTCGCCGAGATCATAGCCCTGTTCCTTGAGCATGTGCAGGGTATTGAACAGCGACGGGCTGACTTCCATGCCGCCGGCGACGAGGGCGTTCTTGCCGGGGCCGCGGAAATAGACGATGCCGATGCGCTTGTCGGCGTTGGCCTTGCGTTTGAGCTCGATCCACTTGCCGACCATCTCGACATACTCGTCAAGCCGCTCTGGAATCGCCTCGAAGATGCGGAAGCCGCGCTCGTCGGCGAATTGCGCGTTCACGACGCGCGGGGCAACGCCGCCGTCAAGTTCGGGCAGCACCACATTCATCGTCAGCGTGCCGCCGGTGTAACCCTGGGGATCATCGAGCCATTCCCCATACTCCTGGAAGATCGACAAGGGAGTCAGCAGGGGAACCTGGTTCTCGCTGAACCAGTTGACCACGGCGTTTCCCCGGCCGAAATTGAACCGTCCGTGGGGCATCAGCACCACCGCGTCGGGGTTGACCTCGGCGACGAGGGCGAGCCGCTCGGCGCGGCCGTTGATCGGATACACGCGCATCCCCGCGCCCTCGAAAGCCGTGATCATCGCGTTGAGATGGTCGCGGTTGGCGTTGAACGGGCCGGGCACCGTGGTGATCAGCGCGATCTTGTGGCCATCGGGATGGTAGTTCGGCGTGGTTTCATAAAAACGCTGATAGTCTTCCACCGTGGTGAACACCTCGTCGGCGAGGTAGAACAGCACATCGGTGTCGATCAGCAGCGGGTCGCCCGCCGCGGGCGAGCGCCAGCGCTTGCCATCGAGTTCCCGGCGCACGTAATGCCAGAGGTTGCGGTAGTTGTAGTCGCCGCCGTTGTCGACATAGGTCCGCACCAATTCGCCCACATCCTGATCGAGGCTGGTGAGTTGCACATGGTTGGGATTGGTGGGGCTATCGATGAAGATGGCGCTGCCGGCTTGGGCCGCCTCGTCGATGAACGCGATTTGTTCGCCGTCAAGGGCGAGGCCGCGGCCGAAAATCATCACAAAATCGTAATCCCGGGCGCGCTCCAGCGCCCCGAGATCGAGGCGCTCGAAGCGGAACTGCGGCAGCTCGGCCACCGCCTTGATCACGCGGCTGGCGGTGAAATCCTGAAAATTGACCAGGGCGACGCGGGTCGGCGCGGCATAGCGCTGGAAGGCGAAAAACACCGCGGTCGCGAGCGTCGCGAGGATCAGGGCCGGAACGGCGAACTTTTTCATGGCGCTTGCTCCTAGATGCCAAAGCGGTAGCGGGCCGAAACCGAGAAATTCCTGCCCGGCGCGGCGGCGCCGCCTGGATCGTTGGTGATGCGCGAGCCGGCGACGAACTGATGCCAGTACTGCTCGTCAAGCAGGTTGTCGATGCGGAGATTGACGCTGAAACTGTCGGAGACATTGTAGAAAACGCTGGCGTCGACCCGGGTGTATTCCGGCACCGCGAAGCGGCCCGGCTGGACATCGGTGAATTCATCGACGATCAGCGCCCGCAGATCGGCGCCAAAGTCGGCGTTGGCGGCGCGGTAGCCCAGGCCAAGCACCGCCTGGCGCGGGCCGACGCTGGTCAGCGGCTCGTCGCTGGAGCGGTTCTCACCCTGGATATCGCCCCAGCCCAGGCTCAGCAGCCACTCGTCCTCGGTATCGAGCCAGTTGTGCAGGAACAGTTCGGCATCGAGTTCGGTGCCGGTGACTTCCACATCGCTCAGATTCAGGTAGCGGATCTGGGTTACCGGACGCCATCCGGGAATCGGATTGGGCCGCGTGCCCGAGCGGGTGCTCTCGATGAAGTCCTCGTAGTCGGTGTTGTAGGTTGAGATTTCAAGCCGGCCCATTTCGCCGCGCAGGCGCAGGCCAAGCTCGAATCCGCTGCTCGTTTCCGACTTCAGGTCCGGGTTCGCCAGCACTTCGTGGGGAAAACCGCGGCTCTGGATGAAGGTGTTGATGTACTGCTCGGACACCGGCGGCGTGCGGAATCCGCTGACATAGTTGGCGAACAGAATCAGGTTTCCATTCGCCTCCCAGGTCGCGCCGATGCTTGGCGAGACGCTGTCGCTGCTGAACGCGGTGACGGCCTGGCCGGTGGGATTCGAGCGGTAGTAGTAATCATCGGGCTTCGGGTCGTTCTTGAAGTAGTCGTAGCGCAGGCCGAGGGTGAAGCGCAGCCGGTCTTCAAGCAGGCCGAACTCGTCCTGGATGAAGATGCCGAGCAGGTCGGTGTCGCTCGAAGGATAGCCCTTGAGCGGATAGACCACGCCATTGCGCGCGGTGTCGATGACGCCCGTGGCCGGGTAGAAGTCGCGGTAGAAATTGACCCGCTGGGCGGACTTTTGCACGTAGTCGACACCCGCGAGCAGTTCGTGGCTGCCGAAATCCTCGCCGATCAGCAAGCTCGCCGAAACCTGGTCCTGATCGACATCGACCTCCTCGATATCGTGAACCATGTCCCCACGCCGGTTCAAACCTTCCTCGACTTCAAATTCATCAAAGCGGCCGCGTTGCAGATCGACCTGCCAGTCGAGCCGGTCGAGCCCCATCATGTTGGACAGGTTCTGGTAAAAGCCCAGCCGCCAGCGGTAGCTGTTGTCCTGCTCGTAGTGGTCGCTGACCGAACCCGCCGGGTCCAGTTCGGAAGCAAAACTGGCGTCCACTTCCCGGCGCCAGAAATCGGCGAGGAAGCCGTATTCGTTGTCGACATTGCCATCGCTTTCCCACTTCAGCATCGCGTTTTCCTGGTTGCCGTCGAAGGGGAAATTCTCGGGCTCGCCCCACACATCGGTCTCCGAGAACTGGCGGGTGGAAACCTGGAGCAGCCAGGCGCCGCCAAGCGCCGCGCCGGCGCCGCTGAAGGTCTGCCGAAAGCCGTCGTTCACTTGGTCGTAGCCGCCGCTCAACTCGAACCGGGGGCCGTCGTCGCCACCGAGCATCCGCCGCGGCGAGATGGTGTTCAGCAACACCACCCCGGCGAGGGCGTCGCTGCCATACAGCGCCGATGACGGCCCCTTGAGGAACTGGATGTCGTTCATCGAATACGGCTCGAAGCTGTTGCGGCCGTTGGAAACCCCGGCCGAGCCGAAGCCGTCGGGGAGCCGCGCGCCGTCGATCAACATCACCACGCGGTTGCCGGAAAGGCCGCGGATGACGAAGGTGCCGTTGCCGCGCCGGTCATTGGACTGATCGATGCTGATCGCGGGCTGATAACGCACCAAATCCCCGAGACTGTTGGGCTGCAATTCCCGGATGTCCTGCTCGTCCAGCACTTCGAGGCTTGCCGGCGTGCTCCACAGCGCGGTTTCCTTGCGCTGGACCTGAACGACGATTTCCTCAATTTCCTGCGCGTTTGCGAAGCCGGCGAACCCGGCAACCACCGGGGCCACGAGCAGGGTGGTAACTCCGATGTTTCTCCACTTGATATTCATGATTTGCTCACCTGATTTACTCAGCTAATTTGCTCATTTGGGGCGTGTTGACACGCTCTGCATCATTCTTGGCTTGCCGGCCAACAAGGGGAAAACGGACAGGAATCCGTTCCCCCGGGCCGATGCGTTTGCTGCCAACCAGCGGAAATGCCAGAGCCAGCGGAAATGCCAGAGCGCCACGAATGCGACGCGGCAGCGCGCTTGGAGCGCGCCCGCAATGCGAACGCTTCCGCCGATTGGAGAAGGCCGCCTAGGCGCGGGGAGGAGAGCGGGACCGCGCCGGAGGGATTTCGACCGACTCGGCGGTCAGCGGGACGCGGGTGAAGATCTGGTCAATGGGTAGCGGCGCCGCATCCGGCGCTCGGGAGTGGTTGAAATCGTCGTCTTGGCCGAATTTCAGGCAGGCTTGACAGTCGAAATGCTCGCCGGATCTGTGGTCGTGGTCATCGTGATTGCCATGGTCGTCATGGCTGTGGGCGGCATCGACATTGACGGCGAAAACGAACACCAAGGAAAGCGCGGCCATCGATTTGAAGCGGCCGGCGAGGGATTTACCGATGCTTGCCAAGGAGATTCGCATTGTGCAGCGCTATGCCACCCCGTCAGCGCATCCGTGCGGCAGGAGTTAACCGGCCAAGTATCCAAGCAAGCCCGCTCCTTGTCAATTTTTGTGTTGCCAAGTTGTTGTCAACTTGTTGCCAACTTTGTCGGTTGCCAACTTGCGCACAATGACCGGGCAAACGGTTATTCGCTCGGCAAGGCCTGCGCGTCGTGGTGGCAGTCGTGTTGCCGGCAGAGCCTGAAATTGCGCACGTGGGCGTAGGCGATGATCGCTGCGCCGGCGATGGTGAGGGCCTTCTCGCCGATCTCTCCGGTCACGTCCTCGCCGAGGATGGGAACCAGGAACAGCACGAGCAGGCCGAGCAGGCCGATGGCGAGAATGTCAACGCCGCGGTGCTTGCGGCAACCAAGGCCGAGGGCGAACAGGCTGGTGGGCAGCACGAGGAAGAGCACCATGTAATGGAAGCTCTCGCCTTCGAGAAAAGTCGCGCCTAGTGCCGGCACCATGGCGATGGCAACCGGCGTGAGCAGGCAATGGACGACGCAAATCAGCGACAGGCCGATCGCCGCCTTGTCCGTGCTCATTGTCAATGCTTGCATGTCGGACTTCCCGCGCTCAGGAATCGATGGGGCTCGCCGCGCCCAGCCGCCGGTTGGCGAGGGCGGCCATCAGCGCGGACAATAATAGCAGAACGGCCAGCGGCGCCGCGCCCCGGGCGAGCCGGTCGGCCAGCGGTTCGCCATCGAAGCGGAATTCCGGCAGCGCCAGATAAAACGCCGAGTCGATGGGCTGCATGGCGACGACATTCGGGCCCACCCGCCGCGCGTACTCCGCCTTGAATTGCCGCGCCTGGGCGAGATAGTCCTGGTGCCTGCCGGCCGAGGTGCCGGCAAGCTCGTTGAACAAGCTGTGGACCGCGACCGCGGGCGACAGGTAGCGGAACAGACCAATCACATTTTCGCGGCCGCGCAGCGCCGCCTCGAAGGAAGCCAGCACCGGCTGGGTCGCCTCGTCCACGGTCGAGGTGACCAGAAAAGCGGATTGAACGAAGGCCGGAATCTGCGACTCTTGATTGACCAGCAGCTCCGGGTGGTCGAGCATGAACTGGTTGGCCACATCGGCCTGCCTCAGCCGGGTTTGGTTTTCGACTTCCCGGGCGTCGGCGAGATAGGCCAGGCGCGAGGGGGTCGGATACAGCGCCTCCGCCGCCGCGCTGGTGGCCGCGGGAACCACGAGGGTCAGCCCGACCCACAGGCCAAGCAGCACCAGCACGTTGAACTCGCCGCTGCGGTTGAAACTGGCGACCCAGGCGATGAGCATCAGCCAGAATAGGCCGTAAACCAGCGCGAGCAGCGACCACAGGCCAAACGCCGCGAGTCGCCCGCCGGGGCTTGCGCCGCCCTGCCCCATCAGCAGCGCGACTGCGGCGGCGGCGAATGCAACGAACAAGACGATGCCGGCGCGCGGCAGCAGGCGCCGCCAGAACAGCCGCCTGACGCTGACTCCCTGGGCCACGGCGAGGCCGAGCCGGTTGGCGTCGCGGTCGGCGGCGATGGCGTCAAAACAAAAAACCAGCAGCAGCAGCGGCAGGAACAGGATGACGGCCTTGCTGATGTCGAAGCCGCCGAGGGCCAGGGCAACCGGGTCGGCGATTTCATACTTCGAAAACAACCGTATGTCCGGGTCCCACAGCGAAATCTCTCCGAGGAAGGGCAGCAAATCGGACTGGCCGACGGCGAAATCCGCCAGCGGCGCCTGGGGCAGCGACGAGGCGAACACCACATCCATGGGCGAACCCGTGCGCGGCGGCAAATCCGCGCCAGCCCCGAGACGCTCGAGCTCGCGCAGATCCGCGAGCCACTGATCCATCGCCCCGGCGATGTCGGCATGGTGGCTGGCGATGGCCGCGGCGCGCCCGTCGCGCTCCGCCTTGCCGGCCAAGCCGCCGTAGACGAGCACCGCGGCGAAGGCCAGCAGCAACAGCAGCGCGGAGGGCCGCTGGAACTGCATCCTCCATTCGCTGGCGATGGCGTCCATCATCCGCATGGAAACACCTCAAACCCGGATGCGCTTGCCGCCGAACCAGAATAGGGCCGCCACCGCGGCGATTCCCCACAGCAGCAAAATCAGCAGATCCCCCAAACTCCCCCGCCAGGCCGCGGCGACGGCGGGCGGCTGATAGTCGAATTCCGGCACTTGTTCCCAGAATTCGGCGGGCGCCACATAGCCGAAACTCGCTCCGGCGCCATTGATCAACATGTCTTCGTTCATCACCCGCACGATGCGGTTGCGCTGGCGCTCGGCTTCGAGCGAGAAATGCTCGTGGGCGCCGACATCGGTGCCCGCGTAGGCGCGGGACAGATGCTGGAGGGCGATCGTCGGCGAGAGCATGGCGAGCATCCGCCGCAGGTTCCGCTGTCTTTCATAGTTGGCGAAGAGTTCGGCGAAGGCGGCATTGTAGGTTTCCGCATCGATCACCTCGGTTACTTCAAGCCGCAGGGCGCCGCGGTTGATCGCCAAGCCATCGAGCTCGTCCGCGCGCACTTCCCGGCCGAGGGCGCGCTCGACCACTTCGCGCTCAACGGCGACGTAGTCGGCGCTGCCGCTGGCCGGCCGGTTGGCCTGCAGGCTGGCCCGGGTGTCTTCCCAGAAGCTTGCCGAATCCGGACTGGGATAGACCTGTTCGGCGATGCTTGCCGACAGCCGCGGCAGGCCGACGACAGTCACCACCCAAATCCCGAGCAAAACCAGCAAGGCGGCTCTAGCCTCGGCCACCAGCAGCGAAACCAGCAGGGTGAGGGCGGTTAGACAAACAATGTAAATGCCATACACCAGCAGCAGCGAAGCGCCGCGCAGCAGCAAATCGCCGCTGGCATAGCCAGCTTCCGGCATAGACAGCAGCGAGAACGCGGTCGCCACCGCAACGGTGGCGGCCAGCACGACGAAGGCCACGGCGGCGATGACGATGAACTTGCCGAGCAGCACGGCAAGCGGGCTTGCGCCGGCGCCAACCAGTTGCCGCAAAGTGCCGCGCTCGCGTTCCCTGGCGATGCCGCCATAGCCCATGAGCACCACCAGCAGCGGCAGGATCAGCGTCAACACCCCGGCGATGCTGAAGTTCTCCAGCCTGCCGAGTTCGGGCGCATCCTCCGCGGCGCGGAACATCGCGGGATTGCGGTAATGCGCCTCCAACCAGATGACCTGCCCCAGGTAGGCGGAAACGCCTGGGTCGAAGGCGGCCAGCGGCGCAACCGGCTTGTGCGCCATGCGGCTGAAATGCGCGGCGGAGTGGGGGTTTTTCTCACCCTGCGCCAGGAATACCGCGGCATCGTCGGCGCTGGCCGCAAGCACTTCCCGCTCCCTCGCGCTTTCCGTCGCCAGCCCGGTAACCAGCCCAAGCGCGAGCAACAGGGCGACGATGGCAAGCAGGCCGATGGCCCTGCCGTCGCGCCGCAACTCGGTGAGTTCCTTGCCAATGATCGCGCCAATCATGTTCGCGCCTCCTCGGTCGCCCTCTCTTCATCGTGCATATGCCGCAGGTAGATCTGCTCGAGCGCGGCCTGGTCGAGGGATTCCGGCGAAAGTTCCTCCACCAGCGCACCGGATTTCATGATGCCGATGCGGTCGGCGAGTTCCCTGGCCCGGAACAGGTCGTGGGTCGCCATCAGCACCGCCGCGCCGTCGTCTGCGAGCCGCCGCAGCAAGCGGCAGAACTCGTTCGCGGCGCTCGGGTCGAGGCCCGACAGCGGCTCGTCGAGCAGCAGGGCTTTGGCGCCTTTGGCCAGGGCGATGGCGAGCCCCACTTTCTGCCGCATGCCCTTGGAATAGCCGCCGACTCGCTGCTCCGCCGCGCCGCGGTCAAGCCCGACTTCATCGAGCAATCCGCGCAGCCGCGCCGCATCGGCGCGCCCGCCGCCGAGCTTGACGAAGTAGTCGAGATTTTCCAGCCCAGTGAGGGCGGGATACAGCGACACCTGCTCGGGCACATAGCCGAGTTTGCCGCGGGTGCGCTTGAGGTTGGCGCCGACCTCGGCGCCATCGACGAAGGCGGCGCCCGAAGTCGGTTCCAAAAAGCCGAGGAATAGATTGATCGTCGTGGTCTTGCCGGCGCCGTTGGCGCCGAGCAGGCAAACGATCTCCCCGGCGTTGACCGACAAATCCAAGCCATCCAGCGCCGTGTTCGAGCGGAAAACCTTGGTCAAGTCCCGCGCGCGCAGCAGTTCACTCATCGTTCATGCCCCCCACATACACTCTGAGCACCAGGCTCAGCCCACGCTTAGGGAAGCTCTGATTAAGTCAGAGCTTCCCTGCGGTACACGGATGTACCGCCGAATTCGATGGCGTAAGCCATTGAATTCGCGAGCAAAACAAAACCACGCTTTTGTTTTGCGACAATGAAAAATTCCATGGATGGAATTTTTCAGAGCATAGTTAGAAGTTTACGGCCATTGTCAAGCGGTAACGGAACGGCGCGCCGGGTTCGACCCACACGTCGGCCCAGGAGTTGGTGTAGAACTCCTCATCGAACAGGTTGTCGATATCGAGCCTGAACGAGAGCGAGTCGCCGAGATTCAACTCGCCGAAGACCCGCGCGGCGGAGTATTTCGGCAGGAAGAAATCGGTCGCGGTCATGCCGAGGCGCTCGCCGACATGGAGGAAGCCGCCGCCCACCCGGCCATACGCCGAGCCAAACTCGAACCCCCGGCTGATCTGCGCGTTGGCCTGCTGTTCGGGCACGTTGATCAGCGGGTCGCCCGCCCTGATCTCGGCGACGAAGTTCGGGTCGGCGCTGTCGTTGGTGTATTCGGCGTTGATGTAGGCGTAGGACAGCCACAGGCTGACATCACCCGGCAATCGCGCATTGAGATCGAACTCGAAACCGCTGCTTTGCGCCTCTCCGGCTGGCCGCAGATTGAACCCGGCGGATGCCTCGGGGCGATCATCGTAAACCAGGATATTGCTTTGGTTGATCCTGAAAGCGGCGATCGTCGCCGAGCCCGTGACGCCATCGATATAGTGGCCCAGGTCGATCTTGACGCCAGCCTCGGCGGAGTCCGATTTATTGGGTTCAAACTGATTGCCCAAGTAATCGGCGCCGGTGAGCTGGCGGAATCCCTCGCCATATGTCGCGAACAGGCTGAGCCCGTCATTGACCAGATAGACCGCGCCGACTTGGGGCGAAAAGCGCGAGTCGGATTGCTCGGTGAAGGTCGGCGGATTGGGCCGGCGGTTGGTGAACTCCTGGCTGAAGTCGTCGAAGCGGCCGCCGATGCGGATTTGCAGGTTTTCGGTGAGATCGATCTGGTCCTGAATGTAGATGCCCCAGGCTTTTTGCACCTCGAACCGGTCCCAGTTGGGGCCTAGCGCAGGCGCCGGGTGCTGGCCGTAGACCGGATTCAGCACATCGAGTATGCGGTACACCGCGGGGTCGAAACTGTCCAGCGAGGTGGCGGAACCCATCCACGGCGGACGGAAGCGCAGGATGACCTGGTCGTTTTCAAAATTGTCGTAGTCGGCCCCGACCAAAAGCCGGTGGCGCAGCGAACCGGTCTCGAACTGGCCGGCAAGCTCGCCGCGCAGCACGAAGTATTCGGTGTCGAAATCGCGGGAACGCTGGAACCGCGACAGGCTGCGGCCGTCGATGCGCAGGGTCTGCCTGCCACCGAAATTCGGCTCGGCGGCGTCGCCGGCGAAGGAGGTGTCGCGCAGGCCAAGACCGGCGAGCAGGCTCCAATTGTCGGAGAAGCTGTGCTGAACTTCGAGCTGGTGCCCGAGCACTTCGGTTTCGATGGGGCCGTCGCCCGGCTCGCCGATGAAATTCTCGATGGGCATGAAGCCAAGCTCGCCGTTGAGCGCCACCACGCCGCGGTCGAAAGGAATGTCCTGCCGGGTCAACTCCAGCTCATAGCTGACCCGGGTGTCCTCGCTGACCTGCCAGGCGAGGGATGGATAAAACCCCATCTTGCTGGTTTCGACTGTTTTGCGGAAGCTCTCGGCCTCCTCGGAGAATCCGACCAGCCGGACGCCAACCGCGTCGTCCTGCCCCAGGGTGGTTTGGAAGTCGCCCTCGAGGCGCAGTTGCCGCCAACTGCCAAAGGTGAACCAGAGGTCTCCGCCGCGCTCGAATTGCGGGCGTTTGGTGACGAGGTTGACCGCGCCGCCCGGCTCGCCGCGGCCGAACAGGGCCGCTTTCGGCCCCTTGAGCACTTCAACCCGCTCGATGCCGACGAGATCCCGGGGGCCGCCGAAGCCGCGCCCGGCGTTGAAGCCGTTGACCAGGAATCCGCTCGGCAGGTTTTCATCGCCGGCAAAGCCGCGGATAGCGAAGCTGTTCCACAGCCCGCCGAAATTGTTCTGTCTCGCCACCGTGGCGGACAAATCGAGGGCATCGTTCAGATTGAGGGCGCCAACCTCGCGCATCATTTCGAGATCGACTTCCTGGACGACACCGGGCACCTCCTGGGTATCGAACAGACCTTGGTAGGCCCGCCGCTGCCCGATCACGAACACCGTATCGATGGCCGCGGCGGATTCTTCCCCGCCGGCTTCCTGGGCGAACGCCGCCGCGGCGAAAACGGGCTGCAGGGCGATGGCCGCGGCCCATGCCGCAACCAAACGTGCTTGACGATTTTTCACTTGTCTCTCCCGATTGTGCTTTGGGTTTTTGGCTTCTGGCTTCGCGTCAACCCGCGAGGTTGCTGGATCAGCAAAGGGGTGGCGGGTGGCGAGGACGATTCAAACAGCCGCGCAGTCTAGCCATTTTTCGCCCATAGTCAAGACGCTGGCGGCCCTCATAGCGAGGCATCGCAGCCGTTGAGGCCAGCTATCGGGATTTTTGCGAATGCGGCCTTGCGCGTGCTAGATTGACGGAACAGTGCGCTACAGCCACCGGCGGCTTCTGTCACGGGGCGGGGTTTTCCGGGCGGACTTCAGCCGAAGCGGGAGACAGTCGATGAAACTGATTGTTGCGATTATCAAGCCATTCAAGGCCGACGATGTGCGCGAAGCCTTGGCCGAACTCGGGGTCAGCGGCATGACCATGACCGAAGTAAAGGGATTCGGGCGGCAGAAAGGCCACACCGAACTCTACCGGGGCGCCGAGTACCTGGTCGATTTCCTGCCCAAGGTCAAACTCGAAATCGCCGTCCCCAACGAGCGCGTGGAGCAGGTTGTCGAAGCGATCTGCAAAGCCGCCAACACCGGCAAGATCGGCGACGGCAAGATATTCGTCAGCAGCCTCGAACAAACCATCCGCATCCGCACCGGCGAAACCGGCAACGACGCGATCTAGGAGCCTGCGCCGCAGGAATTCGCGAAAGCGCTGACCGAGCCATCGGTCAGCGCCTTCCAATAGCCGGTCGATTCGACCTCAATACGAGAAAGTAAACTCCATCCCGTACAGGCGGGGCGCGGTGACACCCGAATTGTGGCGGAAGAACTGGGCTTCACCCTGGCGCAGGATCTGCAGATTCCCCACTTCGTTGAAGACGTTGTTGACAAAGCCGGTGACGAGCCAGTTGCCGCCGCCCGAAGTCCAGGTGGCGCGCAGGTCGGTGCGGCTGTAGGCCGCGGCCTTTTCCGAATCGGTCTCAAAGGGCGAGTAATACACTTCGTCGGTCCAGCTGAAGATGCCAAACAATTCCAGCTCTGAGCCGCCGGCAAGCGGGAACAGGTAGCTGCCCCAGGCCGTCGCCTTGCCTTCCGGCACCTGCAGGAGTTGGTTGCCCTTGATGTCCTGGGTCAGGCTGTCGAACTCCGGGTACAGCGACCCAGGCACATCGGCCCGGCTGGGGTCACTGATCAACAGTGAGGCCGTGTACTCGCTGGGGGTGTAGCTGAAGCTGCCACCGAGAGTCAGATAGTCGTTCACCAGCCAGGTGCCCTCCGCTTCGGCGCCAAGCACCCTGGCGCCGGAGGCTTCAAGCACCGAAGTGGTGGTTCCGCCAATCGTCGATACTTCGGTGGCGACCGTGTGGATGTTGTCGTAATCGTAGAGGTAGAACGCGCCGTTCAACTGCAAGGTGTTGTTGAGCAACTGGGTCTTGTAGCCGATCTCGTAGGCCACCAATTCTTCGGGATCATAGGTGGGCGTGGCGCTGAAGAACACCAGATTGTAGCCGCCGGAGCGGTAGCCCGAGGTGGCGGAAAAATAGATCAGCGCGTCGTCGGTTACGCTCCAATCGAGATTGATGCGCCCGGTGGTGCTGCGGTCGGTCCGCTCGAACGGCCGGTACACGCTCAGGGCGAAGGGAATCCCGCCGTTGGTCGCCTTTTCGGTGGGAACGATCAGGTTGCCGTCGCCATCCGCCACCAGGCCGCCATTGATGCGGTTGACCACCGCCAAGCCGCCGTACAGCGCGAGAAACCCGCCCGCGGCCGCGCCGGTTTCCGAATAGCGCCACAGGTTTTCCTCCGCGACCACCTGGTCTTCGGCGTAGCGCACGCCCAGCGTCAGCGAGAAGGTTTCATTGATGTCCCACACGCCTTGGGTGTACGCCGCGAAAGCTTCCCGCTGGGTCTGGGTGGCGTACAGCAAATCCGAGGCGGCGGTTGCCGGACCGTTGATCACATTCAGGGCGGGGTTGCTGCCGTCGTCGCCGTACCAGGCGGAGGTTTGCAGGTTGTTGCCGCCGTGGTTGCGCTGGCACGACTCCGCCGGGCTCGCCACATTGCACGACTCTTTCGCGCTGAACAGGTTGACCATGGGCCTGCCCTGGAAAGCCAGCACCGAGGCGGGAATGCCGGCGAGCGCCGGATTGCCGAGGATGCCCGCGGCCACCGGCTCGCTCAAGGCCGTGTTGTCCACATACGGGTTGACCATGCGCTCCGCGCCGAGGACAGAATGGAAATCGCCGCGCTGATCGATGGTGGCGTCATAGACAAAGTAGCCCGAGGTGAGCGAAATGGAGTCGCTGATGTCGTAGAAAGCCTGAATCTCGTGGGAGGTGTAGTCGGCTTCGTGATTGACATAAAAATGGCGGTCGTGGAACATGCTCGCCGTATTGTCGTCATCGGTGATGCGCTTGTAGGTGAGCTCGTTGAAACCGAACAGATACTTCAGCTCGACGCGGTCGCTCACCTGCCAGGACGCGCTGAGCTGCGTGCCCTGTTGCTCGAAGACTTCCCGGTTCAAACCATTCGTCGCCGCGCAGAGATCATCGCCGTCGATATCGGCGGGGAACACGCAGGCGTTGTATCTCGCCGCCGACGCGGGGGAGGTGTAATTGAATCCATCGAGCGACGCCGCGGCGTTCTGGAAGCCGTCGAAATCCGCGAAGTCGATCCCCGGGCGGTTGCGCTGGGCTTGGTCCATGCTGCCGGTGAGTGGATTGACGAAATTCAGGATCGGCTGGCTCTGGTCGTACCAGTTGTTGTTGTCGTAGTTCGCCATTTCGGTGTTGTTGGTGTCGATGAAGCGATACCCGGGCACCAGCCCTTCGACAGTCCGGTACGGTCTGCCCTCTTCGTTCAACACCACCAATCCAGCGCCGTTGGCGCCGCCGAAGGAGCGGTCGATTTCCATGAAATTCTGCCGCACATTGATTTCGATATCATCTGTTGGCGTCCACTTGAATTGGCCGGCGACGTTTTCGGTGCCGAGGCCGTCGATGTCCTCGCCGCCGCCAATTTCCTTGATGATGCCGTCGCGGTCGCGGATGCTGAAGTTGATGCGGGCGGAAAGCGTGTCCTCAACTAGCGGAGTGTTGAGCATCCCGTACCATTCGTTGGTGCCATAGTTGCCCAGAATGGTTCGGAACGAATAATCGAGTTCATCCGTGGGCGGGTTGTACAGCACATTGATGGCGCCGCCCACGGCGTTGCGGCCGTACAACGTGCCCTGGGGTCCGCGCAAAACCTCGATGCGCTCCACATCCCAGAACGTGGCGGCGGTGGCCGTCAACAGATCCTCGGAGTAGATGCCGTTCATGTAGGTGGCGACGCCTGGGTCGCCACCGAGGTTGCGAAAGTTCCGGCCCACGCCCCGGATCGTCGAATCGTAGGGCTGGATGGTGGTTGCCGGCACGAAGTTCTGCAGATCCTCCTGATTGCGAATGCCGAAATCTTCGATCGATTCCGCGGTAAGCGCGGTAATCGAGATGGAAGTGTCCTGAATCGACGCTTCCCTGCGTTCCGCGGTAACCGTCACTTCCTCGATTTGCCTGACTTCATCGTCTTGGGCGAATGCCGCGAGCGGCGCCCCCCCGCAAAGCAGCGCCAATGCGCCGAAAAGCGCCCCTGTTCCATTCTTTGGTCCATTTTTTGGATGTTTCATGTCCCCTCCTCTTATGAAACGGCCTCAGATCACAGGTTGATCATTGGCCAGTTGCGGTCAAACATGGTTGAGGAGTCGAATATTGTCAAGGATTATTTCGATGCCTGTAGCGAATTGGCAACATGTCCATGTCGGATGCTTTGGCTCCGAGCCGCTGTTGGCGCGGTGGATGGGTGCGGCGGACGCCGTGAAACGCTTCAGCGCTTGATATACGGCGCTGATTTGGCCGCTTCGCGCAGCAGGTACTTTTGCACTTTGCCGGTGGAGGTTTTTTGGATGGGGCCCCAGATGATTTTTTTGGGCATTTTGAAGCCGGCGAGTTCGGCGCGGCAGTAGGTGGTGAATTCGGCTTCGGTCATTTGTTCGCCTTGTTTCAGGCAGACGAAGGCGCAGGGGACTTCGCCCCATTTTTCATCGGGGGCGGCGACCACGGCGGCTTCGAGGATTTTGGGGTGGCGGAACAGCACCGATTCGAGTTCGAGGGAGGAGATGTTTTCGCCGCCGGAGATGATGATGTCCTTGGAGCGGTCCTTGATTTCGCAATAGCCGTCTTCGTGCCAGACGGCGAGGTCGCCGGAATGGAACCAGCCGCCGCGGAAGGAGGCCCCGGTGGTGCGGGGGTTCTTCAGATAGCCCTTCATCACGATATTGCCGCGCAGGAAAATCTCGCCCATGGTCTTGCCGTCTTTCGGCACGGGTTTCATGGTTTCCGGGTCGGCGACCATGAGTTCGTCCTGCAGTGGCGCGCGCACGCCCTGGCGGGCGAGTTTCTCGGCGCGGCCGTCGATGTCGAGGCTGGCCCACTCCTGCTGGGGTTCGCAGACCACGCAGGGGCCGTAGGTCTCGGTGAGGCCGTAGGTGTGGACAACCGCGAAACCCATTTTTTCCATGCCGGCGATGACCGCGGCGGGCGGGGCGGCGCCGGCGGTCATCGCGCTGACCTGGTGGCCGATGCCTTCGCGCAGCTCGGCCGGGGCGTTGATCAGGGTGTTGAGCACCACCGGGGCGCCGCAGAAATGGCTGACCCGGTGGCGCTTGATGGCGTCGAACATGGCTTTGTCCCGGACGTGGCGCAGGCAGACGTTGACGCCGGCGACCACCGCCAGGCTCCAGGGAAAGCACCAGCCGTTGCAGTGGAACATCGGCAGGGTCCAGAGGTAGACCGGATGCGCGGGCATCTTCCAGCACAGCACATTGGAAACCGCGTTCAGATAGGCGCCGCGGTGGTGGAAGACGACGCCCTTGGGGTCGCCGGTGGTGCCCGAGGTGTAGTTGAGGGCGATGGCCTGCCATTCGTCATCGATCTGGAAGCGGCGGTGGTCCGCATCGCCAGTGGCGATAAAGGCCTCGTAATCCCGCTCGCCAAGCAACTCGCCGCCCTGGTAAGACGGGTCGTCGATGTCGATGACGAGAATCTCATGTTCGACGAGTTGCAGCGCGGCTTTGATCGTGGCGCTGTGCTCGCGGTCGGTGAACAGCACTTTGGTTTCGGCGTGGCCGAGGATGAAGGCGATGGCCTTGGCATCGAGGCGGGTGTTGAGGGCGTTGAGCACGGCGCCGGTCATGGGAACGCCGAAATGGGCCTCGAAGGTTTCCGGGGTGTTGGCGCCCATGAAGGAGACCGTGTCGCCCTTGCCGATGCCGATGCGGGCCAGGGCCGAGGCGAGCCGGCGGCAGCGGGCGTAGGTTTGCGACCAAGTAAAGGTCTTCTCGCCGTGGATGATCGAGGTCCGCTCCGGGTACACGGTCGCGCAGCGCTGAAGGAAACTCAACGGGGTGAGCGGGGCGAAATTGGCGGCGTTGCGGTCCAGCGCCTGTTCGTAGATGTTGCTGCCAGTCATGGAGAGGTTCCGGTTTTGATGCGCGCTTCAGGCTTGCTTGCGGCGGCAATCATAGATCAACTGTTTTAGTTCTTCCGCGCTTTCGATAACCGCGCTGTTGTGGGTTAGGTCGGGGTGGGTTTCCTCGGCGCTGTAGTCCGCCGGGCGCAGGGTTGCGGCCGAGACGACCCAAGAGGCGGCGGGGCGGCGGGCACCGAGAATGCGGCCGACATTCTGGGGCGGGATTCCCAGCAGGCCGGCCACGGCTTGTTCGGTGGCCCGGGTTTTGCGCCGGTTCAGGCAGGACAGCACTTCCCGGGGGCTGAAGCGGTCGGAAGCCGGCCGCTCGCCGCTCATTTTGCCGATCAGCAGCGCGGTGCCCGCGAAAACCGCGGCGGCGACGCTGATGCCGAGCACCATGGTCAGCCGGTAAAACATCGGAATGCGCACACCGCCGAACCAGTGGGCCGCCTCCGCCATGGCGTTGACGACGACGAGCGCGACGAAGAATGTGATCCAGACGGCTTTCTTCACGGCGTCTTCCGGCGGGGCGGACCGCGCGGCCCGCGATTACCGCGAAAGTAGCACCATGCCGGAGATATTCCCACCCTCGCCCCGGGCGAGCAGGAAAATGTCGGCGACGCCATCGTCGTTGAGCTCGGCGGCGAGCACTTCGCCATTGTCCGCCGCCGCGCCGGCATCGAGGGTGAAATCGGCGTCAAAACCGGCGACTTCGCGCAGATGGCGGTTCTCGCCGATGCTGATGTCGTCGATCATCCCCCGCAGGTCGATGCGGTAGTCGTCGCGCCCGCGGCTGTAGCCGAGGGTGCCGAGAAATTCCTCGCGCTCGGGCTCCGCGGCGATGCGGTTGTAGAAGACTTGCAGTTGCCGGTCCATCAGCACGAGCAGGTCGAGCTGGTCGAATTCATCGTCGAGATGGCCGGTGGCGGAGGAAACGAGGTCGGCGCCGCGGGTCGATTCGGCGGCTTCGCTGAGTTCGCGGTAGTCGCCGGCGAGCCCAACGAGCGAGGGGATTTGCAGCGAGACGGTCACCCGGCGGCTTGGGCGGCGCGAGAAGCGCTGCCCGTCGTTGGGATAAATCAGCGCTTCCACCTTGATGTCGCTCGACAGCACGAGCCACAGGAACACATCGCCGAGTGAAATCGTCTCCACCCGCCACAGCCACAAGTCCTTGCGGCCGTCGCCGTCCTCGTCGTGGAGCAAACTGCCCAGCACATTGCCGCCTGAGCGCAATACCTGCCGGGGGCTGGCGAGGTCCATGCCTTGCGGGCCGCCGCTGAACAGCGAAATCTTGCCGCCTTCGCGCAGCAGCAGATCGGCGATGCCGTCGCCATCGACATCTTCGAGCAGTTGCTCGTGGGTCAGCGCGAGAATGCCGGTGAGATTGGAAAAATCGAGGTTGTCGAAGTCAAAGTCGCCAAGCCGCTCCTCGATGGCGGCGATATCGACCTGGTAACTCGGCGCCGCCGGGAAGTAGCCGGGGGAGTCCGGGTCGGCGAGAAACACCGCGAGCCGCTCATCGGTTTCCGCGATCAGATCCGGGTGGCCATCGGCGTTCAACTCGCGCAGGCGCAGGGCCGGAATCGTCACCGCCTGCCCGGCCCGCCAGAACAGCCCGCCCGAATTCACTCCGCCCGGATCGGTCCCGGCCGCATTCAAATTGGTGTTGAGCATCGTGTCCGAGCGCACCGGCAAGGGCGGGCGGAAGCCGCCATCGGCCTCGCGCAGATGGATATGCAGCGCCCCCGGCGCGGGGGTTACCAGGTCCATCCGCCCGTCGGCGTTGATGTCCCGGGCGAAATGCAGGCGGTTGAGGCCGCGGCTGAGAAAGCCGCCCACGCCCGCAAGCAGGGTTTCCGGCCCGCTGAGCGCGCCATCGACAAGATGCCAGGCCTGCACCCGGTCGCCGTCGAGCAGGGCGATGATCGCGGCGCCGGCAGCGGGGCCGGGATTGGAGCCGGAACCGAAACCGGC
>JAPOTO010000123.1:22338-29975 GCA_026709135.1 Gammaproteobacteria bacterium
CGTTTTCGACCACCGCGATGATCTCCCGCCTGGCGTCGCCGTCGAGGTCGGCGAGGACAATCCCGGTGGTTTCGGCGGGCAGATCGAGCGGTTGGGAGAGGAAATCCCAGCCGGCGGCCGAGGCCGAAGCCGGCAGCCAAGCCAAGGCCGAAGCGAAGGCCAGGAGGATGGCCGGAAAAAGCTTCATGGCGCCGACACCAGCACGGTGCTGGCCGTGCCGTGGCGCAGGATGAAATCGGGCCTGCCATCGCTGTTGAAATGCGCCACATC
This sequence comes from Gammaproteobacteria bacterium, assembly GCA_026709135.1. Classification (GTDB taxonomy): domain Bacteria; phylum Pseudomonadota; class Gammaproteobacteria; order Pseudomonadales; family Pseudohongiellaceae; genus UBA9145. The sequence continues at coordinate 22,609 of JAPOTO010000123.1, forward strand.
GAGGCGGAACACCGAACGCGGCGAGATGTATTCCCAGAAATCCCCGCTGTCGATTTGCAAGCCATCACCGACGCGCCGGGCCGCGAGCATGCCGCGCTCGGTTACATACAGCGCGTCGGAGCGGCCGTCGCCATCGAGATCATGGCCAAGAATGATGGGCTCGGCGAGGCCGCGCACATTGTCCACCGAGAAGCTTTCCTCAAGCCGCATCGCCGGACGGCGGGCGAAGAGCTGGCCATCTTCGGCGCCGCCGCCATAAAGCAGGGTCACACGCTGCACGCCGGTGTTGCGGATCGCCTCCATCGCCGGCACGGCGAAATAGGTCACCGCGAGCGCGGTTTTGCCATTGATGACAACGACTTCGATGCGCAGGTCATAACCGCCGAAGCGAAGCACCTGGGCCGGATTGGCGAGATCGAAGCCTCCCCCCGTGTTGGGATAAAACCTCGCGTCCCAGTCGTCGCCGTCTTCGAGCAATTGCACGAGATCGTCGCGGCCGTCGCCGTCGAGGTCGGCGAGCCGCCAGCCGCCCCGGGCGTCAAAGGCGCCGCGCCAGTCGGGTTTGCCGTTGAAGCGGTTGCCGGGCTGTTGAAAGTGGATATTGAGTTGGCCGCGGCCATCGACACCCTGGTTTGCATACGCTAAATCCGCCAGCCCGTCGCCATTCAACTCGGCGAAGAACGCGCCGGGCATCCAGCGCTCGGCCTCGAACAGCGCCGGCTTGGGCTGCCCGTCCCATTGCTCGATGAAATCGCCGAAGGCGGTGGGGGTTTCGGCGCTGAAGTCGAGCACGATGCCCCGCTCCGCATCGATGCCCACCTGGGCCCGCACATCGGTTGCAAAGTTGTCGCGCACCGCGGCGGGCACCTCGGGGTTTTCGGTGGCGATCTCGGCGGCGAGGGCAAAGCGCCCGCTGCCGAGCCCGCGGAAGTAGCCATAACTTTCCGGGCCGGGAACGAGCAGATCGATATGGCCGTCGCCGTCGCGGTCGGCAATGTCGCGGACGAATCGCACCCGCTCGCGGTCGGGCAGCGGGGCGATCAGTTCCCAGGCGAACAACTGGCGGATATTGCCCGCGTAGCCCGGTGTGCCGCTCGCGAGGCTGTAGACGCCATCGGCGGCGTAAAGCAGCAGCTCCTTGCCCGGGTCCGGCCGCAGATCGGCGAAGCCGACGGCGACGATCTCGCTCTTGATTTCCACCCGCGCCGGCTCGGCGGCGAACCCGCCATCGGCGCGCTGATGGTGGATGAGCAGTTCCCGCCCCACGCCGGGGCGGAATTCGGCGTACAGCAAATCGGCCCGGCCATCGCCGTTTACGTCTTCGGCGACCAATTCGTCCCAGTTGTCTTCGCGCTGCAACTCGAAAGCCGTGTAGTTCTGCCCGGCCGCGGCGCCACTCAGAACCAATGTCGCAGTAAACAATATCATCCAAGATCGAGGATGCCCCCGGCCGCCATTGCGCATCAATGCGAGTCGCCGCCGGGATGGGGATGACAGGAGCGCTTTCATTGCGCCTCCTCGACGAGTTCGCCGTAGCCGGTGCTGAAATTGAACAGGCCGAGGATCGAGTGCGAGCGCTCGCCTTCGTTGCGCGAATACGAGTACACCGAAAACAGCCATAAATCGAGTATGTCGAGGCTCGCCGAGTCCGGCTCGAGGCTTGAACGATATTGCAGCAGCGGGCCGAAGGAGACGCGGCTGACGCGCGTTCCCGGGTTCCACAGTTCGACATCAAACCGGCGCAGCCCGCGGCCGTCCCAAACATCGAGCGCGACTTCGGCGCCGAGTTCGTAATCGCGGTTGAGGCGGTTGATCAACTCCTGGGCCGAACCAAAACCCACGCCATCGAGGGCGACAATCCACTGCCCCTCGCCGATGCCCGCCGCCGGCAGCGGGCTTCCCGGGAACAGCGCCACCACCCGGGCGCCGGCCCTTTCGACTTCGCCGGCGACCGCGATCAACTCGGTGCGGTATCCGGCCCGGGTCGCCACCGGATCGACCCGGTACAACTCCCGCGGACCCGGATTCGCGGCAATCTCGCGGCCGTTCACGCTAGCCGACAAGACCGCGGTGCCGCGCCGCAAAGTGAACTCGTATGGCTCGCCGCGGTAGGCGTTGCGCTGGAGGGCGAGCACAGCGTCGGGGCTGTTGGTTTCCATCCGGTTGATGGCGAGGATGACATCGCCCACCCGGATGCCAGCCGAATCGGCCGGGCCATTGGCGGCGACATCGACCACCCGCACACCGGGCAACACTTCCACCGCCAGCAGCGAATCGCTTTCATTGACCGCGGTTTCAAGGCCGAAATCCACCAACAGGCCGGAATCGCCCGGGCCGAGGCTGAGGTCTTCCGGCGACAGGGCTATCGCCGGCACGAGCCGCGCGGGTTCAAAGCCCGCGCAGGAAGCCAGCAGCAGGGAACAAAGCGGGGCAAGCCAACGGGCCATTGCGCGGCTGCCTACCGCTACAAGCTGCGCCGCCGCGCGAGCAACAGCGCGGCGAGGGCGAGGGCGAGGGCGGAAACCGCCGGCGACCAGGTGTTGAAAACAAAGAAGCGGTCCATCACCAGCACATCGGAAAACCCCCGCACTAGCCGGGATACTTCCCGCAGATACGATTGATCGAGCAGCGATGGATGAAAAGTCGCATACAAATACCAGGCCCGCTCGCCGAGCAGCGACTTGAAGATGTCCATCGCCAGGGTCGCGCCGAGGGCGGCGGTCACCGCCTGGGTCGCCGATTGCGCCGCCACCGAAACCAGCAGGCCAAAGGCGATTACCGCGGGCAGCGGTATCACCGCCATCAGCAGGCCGAGATGGATTTCGCGCAGAATCTCGTCCTCGCCGATCAACTCGAAACCATCCTCGACCACCGGGCCGAAATCCCACAGCAAGGCGCTGCCGCCCCAGGCCGCCAAGCCGAGCAGAACCAGCGCGAGCAGGCCGAGAATATGCAGCTTGAGCAGCTTGGCGAGGACGATGCTGCCGCGGCCGGCGCGGCGGATCAGCACATGGCGCAGCGAGCCGTTGTCACGCTCGCCGCTGAAATCGTGGGCGGCCAGCGCCACGAGCAGCAAGGCCAGAATCGTGATGCCGGTGTTGACGCCATCGACGAAATGCCCGTAGGCGTTCTGGGCCTGGGCCAGCTCGAAGTCGCCGGCGCCCACAAGCCCCGCCCGCGCCTGCCCGCCGGCTTGGCTCAGCCAAACGAGCGGAAAACGCGCCAGGCAAACCAGCGCCGGGGCGAGCACGGCGATCCGCGCCGCCAGCGAGTAACGGGCGAGAAACAATTCCAACTTCAGCGCCGCGAGCAGCCGGCTCATGCCGCTTCCCCCGCGGTGAGTTGGCGAAACAGGCTGTCGAGCGAGGCGCGCTGGCGGATCAACTCGGCAACTGGCACATCGTTGTGGACCAAATGCGCGGCAAGCTGCTCGCTGGAATAATCCTCAAGGCGCAACAGCAGGCGGCCATCGGTGCCTTCACCAAGCAACTCGATTCGCTCATCGCCGCCCAGCAGTTCCCTGGCCCGCGCCGGCTCGCTGCTGCGCAACACCACCCGCGAGCCTGTGTCCGCGAGCAGGCCTTGCAATTCCCCCGCCACGGCGATGCGGCCTTGATGCAGAATCGCGATATGGCTGCAAACCGCTTCGAGATAGGGCAACTGGTGGCTTGAAAGCAGGAAGCTGGCGCCAGTTTCCCGGTTCAGTTCGCCGATCAGCGCGAGCACTTGGTCCACTCCGCCGGCGTCGAGGCCATTGAAGGGTTCATCGAGCAGGATCAGCCGCGGCGCGCCGAGCAGCCCGTGGGCGATCGAAACCCGCCGCCGGTTGCCAAGCGAGAGTTGGCGGATGCGGAAGCCGCTGTAGCTTTCGATGCCGAGCAGGCGCTCAACCTCGGCGCAGCTTCGCACCGGCCGCGGGCACATCCGCCTAGCGTGTTCGAGGCACTGGCGCACGGTCAAATGCGGCGCCACGCTGGGGCTGTCGAAAATGGCAATAATATCGCCTTGCAGCCGGAACAATTCGCCGGGTCCGCATTCAAGCACCGACACATCGCCTTGCTGGAAGTCTCGCAGGCCGAGTATGCATTCGATGGTGGTGGTCTTGCCCGAGCCGTTGAGTCCAACGAGTCCGAGCACGGCCGCGGCGGGGAGGTCGAGATCAACCCCGCGCAGCACCGGCGCATCGCCATAGCGCTTGCGCAGCCCGCGCACGCGCAAAACGGGATTCGCTTCAGTCATGTGGCCCGATCACCAGGTTACAAAGCCACTGGGCTTTTCAGGAAAACGGACGCAGGCCGGATTTGGTTTCAATCGACGAACAAATCATCCACCTGAACCTGCCGAACCGCGCCGAATGATTCGAGTTCCGCGATGTCGATCACCGACAAGTCGCCAAGGATCGAGATCAACTTGGGCCGACCGCCGACGCGGCTCCGCTGGAACTGAACCAGGTCGTCGATGCCCGCCTGCCGCAACTCGGCGTAGCGCCGCGGCCGCGGATCGCCTTCGAGGCCGAGGCGCTCCCAGCCGCGCACCGCGCCCAGCACTTCGCGGAAGCTGAGCTTGGAAGTGCGGTAGCGGTTGACCGAGGCGTTGACCGCCTCGTCGAAGCGCTCGGCGGATACCGGCATGTTGTCGATCAGGTCGATAAAGGCGGCGAGCGCCTCGGCGGTCTTGTCGGTCTGGGTGCCGATGGCGCCGAGCATGAGGTTCTCATCGCCGGCGCGCCTGCCTTGGGCGTAGCGCGCGGCGGCCGAATACGCCAGCCCCCGGGCTTCGCGCAACTCCTGGAACACCACGCTCGACATGCTGGCGCCGAAATACGTCGTGTAAAGCGAGGCGGGAACACTGTCGCCTTCATCAAAGACGCCGTCGGCGAACTCGATGCGCACCTGGGCCTGGGCGGTTTGCTGATCGACGACATACAGCTCGGTCTGGTCGATTTCCCGCGCTTGGCGGAAGCGGTATTCCGGCGGCGGCCGCAATTCGCCCGCCATATCGAGATGCCGGCGCAGGATTCCGGCGACTTCTTCAAGCGGCAGCGAGCCGGTGTAGAAGATGCTCTGCTCGAAGCCGAGCAGGTCCGCCGGCAATGCCAGCAGTTCATTGAGGCCGGCTTCGATGATTTCCGCGCTGCCGAGGGCTTCGAGCATAGGCGACTCTTCGCCGTAGCGGTTGTAGAGATACAGCGCCCTGGCGATGGCCGGCGGCGACAGCTTCTGGTCGGCCCGGGCCTTGAGGATGATGCCCTTGAGTTGTTCGAGGGTGTCCGCGTCGGAAACCGGTTCGCGAACGAGTTCGAGCATCAGCGCGAGGCTGTCCTCGAATTGCGCGTCGAGGCCGGAAAGATTGAAACTCGAGGCATTCTCCGCCACCTGGAAGCCAAACTCGCTGCCCATGCGGTACCAGGCTTTCTGCAGTTCCTCATTGCTGAGCGAGGCGCTGCCGGCGACATCCATCAGCGCCGCCGCGAGGCTGAGCTTGCCGATTTCCTCCGAGCCGGCATCGACATTGATCGAAAAGCTGAACAGGTCGTTGAGCGGATTGGGGGCGTAGTACAGTTGCATGCCATCGGCAAGATCAAGGATGCGGTAGTCCCGGTCCTGCTCGACGAAAACCGGCTCGATGGGATCGTACACCATCGCCAGCACATTGGCGGCGAAGCTCGACTGCCGGCTTGAGTCGATCTCGATCGGGTCGATCACCGGTTTTTCCACCGGCGGCACTTCATGCTGGCCGTTGACCTGCCGAACCGCGACAAAATCATCGCCGAAATAACGGTTTGCGACCGCGACCACATCGTCGCGGCTCAAAGCGCCCATGCGCTCAAGTTCGGCGACGCGGTAATCCCAATCGACACCGCGGATGAAGGAATCGCGCATCCGCGTCACCCGGGCGGTGTTGGATTCGAGCCCGGCTTTTTCGTTCTTGGCGAAATCGTTGATGATGGCGGGGATGATCCAATCCTCGAACTCCCCGGCCTTGATGATATCGATCTGCTCGAGCAGCAACTGCTCGACTTCCCCGAGGCTCTGGTCCTGCTTGGGCACGCCGTAGAGCAACTGGTAGCCGGCATCGTTGAGGAAAATCGGCGCCGAGCCGGCCTCGGCCACCCGCTGCCGCTGGTTGAGGTTGAGATTGATCAAACCGGCGGTGCGGTTGTCGAGGATCATGTCGAGCAGAATCAGCGCTTCCCGGTCCGAGCTGCCATAGGGCGCGGTGGGAAAGGCGATCTGCACCTGCTCCTCGCCGGGATACCGCACCGTGGCCCGGCGCGGGCCGTCGAGGCTTGGATCATCCCAAGGCCCCATCTCCGGCAACTCCCCCGGCGCCCAATGGCCGAACTTGTCGGCGATCAACTCGATGGTCGCGGGAATGTCGATATCGCCGCTGACCAGCACCGCCATGTTGTTGGGTACATACCAAGTGTCGAAATAGTCCTGGATGTACACCAGCGACGGGTTCTTCAAGTGCTCGACTGTGCCGATGGTGGGCTGGGTGCCGTAGGGATGCTCGGGAAACAGCAGCTCGTTCAAGGCGGTGTAGACGATGAAGCCGCGGTTGTCGAGGGCGCGGTTCTTCTCCTCGTAGACGGTTTCAAGTTCGGTGTGGAACAGGCGGAAAACCGGATCGACAAAGCGGTCGGATTCAATCTCGGCCCATTGCCGCAGCCGGTTCGCGGGCAGGCCGACCCGGTACACGGTTTCCTCGTTGGAAGTGTGGGCATTGAGGCCGGTGGCGCCCATGCTGTTGTAGAGCTTGTCGATCTCGTTGGGCACCGCGTACCGCGCGGCGAGCTGGGCGGTGGCGTTGATCTCGGCATAAATCTCCGCCCGCGCCGCCGGGTCTTCGGTGGCGAAATGCTGCTCATACAATTCGACGATCCGCGCAAGATGCGGCGCCTCCGCCGCATAATCCAGCGTCCCGAGATTGCGGTTGCCCTTGAACAGCAGATGCTCGAGATAATGCGCCAGGCCAGTGGCGTCGGCGGGGTCGTGCTTGCTGCCAGCCCGCACGGCGATCTCGGCGTAAAAGCGCGGCTCCTCGCGGTTCTCGGTCAGATAAACGAGCAGGCCGTTGTCGAGGCGATAGATGTGGGTATCCATCTGATCAAGCGGATTGGGCGAATTGACCCGCTCATAGCCGGACGTTTCCGCCCCGGCCGCGGCAATTTCCGCGCTAGGCGCATCCGCCTCCGGCATCCCCGGCGCCGAAGCCGGCTCCCCGCAAGCCCCAAGCACCAGCAGCCAAACACCAATCAAGAGATACCGCAAACCCGCAAAAGAATCAGCCATCCCCCAAGCGCCTCCAAGACTCGAATCAACCCCGAATCTTACCAGCTTTGCGGGTGGTTATCGCCGCGGTGC
>JAPOTO010000082.1 GCA_026709135.1 Gammaproteobacteria bacterium
GGGCGGATCCGGGTTCGTCCGCTTTCGGAATGCTTACGGCGCGGGATTCCGCCCTGCCGATTCCGGTCCGATTTCCACGCTTGAGCCGCCTTTTTCGCGGGAGCGGGGAGCTTTGTGGCATGCGGGATGGGTGTTGGGGCGGACGGTTATTCTGTGTGGGGTCGCGGAATCATGTTGCGGGAACAGGAATGGCTGTTTCTGTTCGCTACTTTGAGTCAAGGGAGGAGTCAGGGGCGGTTTCAACTTCGTTCTTGGTTGGGTGTATAATCCGCAGCGGTTTTTGGGTCATGCGCCGCGATGCGGGGTGGCTCAACTTTCCGAGAGCATTGCCACAACCCAAAGGAGTATCTCGTTGAAATCTCGCAGCCTTAGCACATTTCGTTTCACTTCCGGTTCCATTCCGGCCTTGGCAATCACCGCCGGCGTGCTGTTGCTTCCCGGCCAGTTTTCCCTGGCGGACCAGTCCGCCGAGGAAAATCTCGCACCCATCGCCCAGGTTTGCCTGGCCGGGCAGGACTGCGTTGGGGAGGCGATTGGCGGGCGTAAAGCCGAAGCCGCGCCGCCCGCGGTTGCCCCGGTTTCAGAAACCGCCGCGGAGCCGGTTGCGGAACCTGCCGCGGCCCCCGAGGCGGAACCGACCTCCGTGGTCGAGCCGGCACCGGCGGCCGAACCCGTGGCCTTGGCCCAGGCCGATGACGGCTTCGACCTGCAAGCCACTTACCAGATGTTCTGCTTCGCCTGCCATTCCACCGGGCTATCCGGCGCGCCGCTGCCTGGCGATGCCGAAGCTTGGGCGCCGCGCATGGAGAAGGGCCGGGACGAAATCGTCGCCATCATGAACCGCGGCTTGAACGCCATGCCACCCAAGGGCCTGTGCATGTCCTGCACCGATGACCAGCTGTGGGAGCTTTCGCAGTACATGGTTACACTTGAGCAGTAAGCGCCGAACGCCTTCCAAGGGCGTTTGCGAGGCGCAGCTTCGCGCGCCGCCGGAACGGCGCGGACAACTCGAATTAGGGCCGTTCATCGGTCAATGTTGTGGCTTCGACCGGAACCCCCTCGCCGCTTCGCGCCACTCCCCCTTGACAGGGGGAGAGTTGGCCCCGCCGGCGCGAGGCGAGTTCTGTCCGATACGGCGCGGGCTCACAAGGATGCGCTGACAAATTTTGTCGACAATTTTTGGCGCTTTTCTCCATTTTCGCCTATGACTTTGGCGTCGCCGCAAGCTGGTCAAAGTCATCATGTCTGTTGCCATCATCCATTCCCGGGCCGTTCTCGGCGTTGAGGCGCTGCCGGTTACCGTTGAAACCCACATTTCGGGCGGGCTGCCCGGCTTCGCCATTGTCGGCATGCCGGAAACCGCCGTGCGCGAAAGCAAGGACCGCGTGCGCAGCGCGATTCTCAATTCCGGGCTGGAGTTTCCAGCGCGGCGCATCACGGTCAATCTGGCGCCGGCGGATTTGCCGAAGACCGGAGGGCGCTACGATTTCGCCATCGCCATGGGCATCCTCGCCGCCTCGGGGCAAGTCGACGGCCGCCGGCTCGCCGGTGTCGAGCTGCTTGGCGAACTGGCCCTCGACGGCGGATTGCGCAAGGTGTTCGGGCTGATTCCATCGATCCAAGCTATTGCGCGGGACCGGCGCATGGTGGTGCTGCCGGAGGCCAACCGCGAGGAAATGAATCTTGTCGGCCACGAAGGCTCGCGGGTGGTCGGCAGCCTGGCCGATTATGTTGTGCATTTGCATGGCGGGGACGATCTCGCCGGGCCGGACCCGCGGCAGACTTCACCCGCCTGCGAATGCCACCGCGGGCTTGACCGCATCCGCGGCCAGCAGGCGGCGAAACGCGCCCTGCTCGTGGCGGCGGCGGGAAACCACAATCTGCTGATGATCGGCCCGCCGGGCAGCGGCAAAACCCTGCTCGCCCAGTCCCTGGCCAGGCTGTTGCCGCCGCTCGACTCGGTGGAGGCGATGGATGTGGCCGCGATCCGCTCGGTTTCGAACGTGCGCGGCCGCTGCCCCTCCTGGTTCTGCCGGCCCGTCCGCTCGCCGCACCACAGCGCCACGAGTCCGGCTCTCGTGGGCGGCGGCAACAAGGCCCAGCCAGGGGAGATCAGCCTGGCTCATCGCGGCCTGCTGTTTCTCGATGAACTCACCGAGTTCAAACCCAGCGTCTTGGACACTTTGCGGGAGCCACTGGAATCCGGCGAGATCACCATCAGCCGGGCCAACTACCGGCTGCGCTTTCCGGCCCGTTTCCAGCTTGTTGCCGCCATGAATCCCTGCCCCTGCGGATATGCCGGCGACCCCCGCCATGAGTGCCGTTGCAGCCAGGACCGCATCGACCGCTATCTCGGCCGGATCTCCGGGCCACTGCTCGACCGGCTCGACATCATCATCGAAGTCCCGGCGCTGTCGCACGCCGAGTTGCTCGCGGCGCCGGATGATGACGCGGCTGCCGAACCCGAGCGGTTGCGGGAGGAAGTCGCCACCTGCCGCGAACTGCAGCGACGCAGGGCGGGGAGCCTGAACAGTGAGTTGCGGGGAGAGGCGCTCGAGGACGCTTGCCGGCTGAGCCCGGAATTGAAACAGCGCTTTGTTAACACCATGGAGCAGCTTTCGTTGTCGGCCCGGGCCGCCCACCGGGCGCTGCGGGTGGCCCGAACCATCGCCGACCTCGACGGCAGCGGCGAGATTCGCGAACGGCACCTGCTTGAAGCGGTGGGTTATCGGCGCTGCCGCATCCTGCAATCACTGCTCCGCTGACGGTGGCTCCGATTGGGCGATTTTTTCTTCAAGTGCCGCAACAGTCTTTTCGAGCGCCGCGATGCGCTCCTCGGCGCGGGCAAGCGCTTGGACTTGGGCGTCGAATTCTTCGCGGTTGATGGCCGACAACTCGGCAACGCCATCGCGCAATTGCCGCTCGATCTTTTCCCGCAGATCGCCCGCCGCCTCGCCCCCGGACTGCAGCAAACCGGACAGCCGCCCGCTGATTTCCCCGAAAATATCCCGATCCCGCATCCAAAGCACCCCGCGCCGGCCGAATTGAATCCAAACACTGCCAATGCCCGATTTTGCCACACTAAGCATGTTCTGAAAATTCCAGTCCGGCCAACGGGCACAGCTCGGCGGCACTTCCCTGTGCCGCAGGGACTTGCACCGAGGGTCGAGCGGCTGGGCGTGCGATTGGTGCGTCGTTGAGACCGAGCGCGCCATGGATGGGCGAGGGCAAGCGACTACGAAGCGCAGTTTCGTGCGCAGTCCCGAGCGCCACTGAGCTGTGCTCGGTGGCCGGATCCAAAGCGAGGTCGAACCGATTCGAACCTCGCCATGGATGGCGAGGTGAGATTTAGCACCAATCGCACGCCCAGCCGCTCGACCCGACCCAACCGTTAGCCAGCCTGGGCTGGTTATTCGCGCGGCTTTGGGGTAAAACGGCACATCTTATTCAGCCTGC
>JAPOTO010000211.1 GCA_026709135.1 Gammaproteobacteria bacterium
GCCTAGTGGGGTAAGGTTTGCGGGCTTTTGGGAAGGGGTTTTGAGATGAGGAATTCGCTCAAGTTTGCGGTGTTCGCGGTTTGCCTGTTTGGGGCGCAGTGGTCGCTGGCGCAGCAGAAAACTGTCAAGGACGGGGTGTTCACCCAGGCGCAGGTCGATGCGGGCAAGCCGGTCTACGAGAGCGTCTGCCGCACCTGCCACGACCAGCGCTTCTACCGCGACTCGCTGCGCTCGTGGAACAACCAGCCGCTGCTGTGGTTCTGGGAATCGATCCTCGGCACGATGCCGGCGGACAACCCCGGCTCGCTGATGTACGAGGAATACACGGACGTGGTGGCGTACATCCTCGCCGAGCAGGGCTTCCCAACCGGCGAGACGCCCCTCGACCCGGACAACGGCATGGACGAAATCCATATCGTCCAGCCCTGACTGTCTGATCCACCCTCTGCCCGGCTGCGCATCCCGCCCTAGGAGCCTGCGCCGTAGGAATTCGCGAAAGCGAAAACTCGATATCGCCGCGACCGTCGGCGGGCGCCCCGCGCGGGGGCCTGCGATCACCTCCTCCGCGTCCCGCGCCTCATCTGCTTCGATCTGTGCTTTTCCGTGCGCGGGAATCTTGTCGACATCGAGAACATGTCCGCCCCCGCAACCAACAATTCCGAAATGTGCCGGGCCGCCACCCGGGCCGCCACACACACTTGCATTGGCGGGCAAACATCCTTCTAATTGGGCGCTTGTTTCGCATCCGGCGGGTTCACCGGTTCATGCTGCTTGATATTTGTTTCATCGTCCTCGGCTTTATCGGGCTGGCCTGGGGCGCGAATCTCTTTGTGTTCGGCGCTTCGGCGCTGGCGCGCAATCTGGGAGTTTCCCCGCTGCTCATCGGCCTGACGGTGGTTGCCTTCGGCACTTCGGCGCCGGAGTTCTTTTCCTCGGCCGTGGCGGCGCTCAACGACGAGCCGCTGCTCGCGGTGGGGAACGCGCTGGGATCGAATCTGTTCAATGTCGGCATCGCCCTTGGCGTTGGCGCCATGGTGGCCCCGCTGACGCCGCCAAAGACGCTGATGCGCAAGGAAATCGCCGCGATGCTGCTGGTCACCGTGGTCACCGGCCTGTTGTTTCTCGACCTGCATCTCGGCTGGTTCGACGCCGTGGTGCTGCTGATCCTGGCGATGTTCCTCATCCGCCGGCTGATGCTGCCCCAAGTCAAACGCGAGCCGGACAAGGTGCTGGACGAGTTGCAGATCGAGCAGGTCAGCAATCTGCGGGCGGTGTTGTTTTTGCTCTTTGGCCTGGTGATGCTGGTGGTCAGCTCCCAGGCGCTGGTCGTCGCCGCGAGTTCCATCGCCGCCACCCTGGGGGTGAGCACCGGCGTCATCGGGCTGACCGTGGTGGCGCTGGGCACGAGCCTGCCCGAGTTGGCGCTGTGCATAACCTGCGCGCTCAAGGACGAGGACGAGCTCGCCATCGGCAACATCCTCGGCTCGAACATCATGAACCTGCTGGTGGTGCTGCCCTTCCCGGCGTTGCTCGCGCCGGGGGCGCTCGAGCCGCGTTTTCTCTACCTCGATTTCGCCGCGGTGCTGCTGATCTCGCTGGTGCTGTCGCTGTTTTGCTATGTCAGCATCCGCCGGGGCAAATCGATCGGCAAGCTCGGCGGCCTGTGTTTGCTGTTAATCTACTGCGGCTGGTTCACCTTGATGCTGCAACATAGCTGAGCGTGGCGCCACCCGGGATGGACAAGAATTTTTCCTTTATCGACAGCGCCCTGCGCACGATCGAGATCGAGCGGGCGGCGCTGGCCGGGCTGCCCGGGCGCATCGGCGCCGATTTCGAGCGGGCCTGCCGGCTGATCCTGTCCCGGGATGGCCGTGTCGCCGTCACCGGCATGGGCAAATCCGGCCATATCGGCAACAAGATCGCCGCCACGCTGTCGAGCACCGGCACACCGGCGCTGTTCGTGCATCCGGCCGAGGCCGCCCACGGCGATATCGGCATGATCACCGGCGCCGATGCGGCGCTGGCGATCTCCCATTCCGGCGCCAGCGCCGAAATCATCGCCCTGCTGCCGGTGCTGCGGCGGCGCGGCATCCCGCTGATCGCCATGACCGGCAAAGTGGATTCAGAACTCGCCAGGGCCGCGGACATCCATCTCGACGCCAGCGTGGGCGAGGAAGCCTGCCCGCTCGGCCTCGCCCCCACCGCGAGCACCACGGCGGCGCTGGCCCTTGGCGACGCTTTGGCAATGGCCCTGCTCGAAGCCCGGGGCTTCAGCAGCGAGGATTTCGCCCGCTCGCACCCCGGTGGAAAACTCGGCGCGCGCCTGCTCGTCAAGGTGGGGGATGTCATGCATTCCGCGGCGGAAATCCCCAAAGTGCGAAGCGGGACTGCGCTCACCGGCGCCCTGCTCGAAATCAGCGCCGGCGGCTTCGGCCTGACCACGGTCACCGACGCCGCCGGCCACATTGCCGGCGTCTTCAGCGACGGCGACCTGCGCCGGGCCATCGACGCCGGCCGCGATATCGTTTCGACCCGGGTCGAGGAAGTCATGTCGGAGAACTTCATCCGCATCGACGAAAACGCGCTCGCGGCGGAGGCGGCGCGGATCATGCAGGAGGCCGGCGTGTACGTGCTGATCGTCACCGGCGCCGGCGGCGCCCCGAGCGGAATCGTGAAGATGCACGATCTGCTCCAGGCCAATGTGGTCTAGGGTCATGCCGCCTGATACGTTGACGAGGCCCCGCCGGTGAAATTCCACTGCGGCGAGGCCGAAGCCCGGGCCCGGGCCGGGCGGGTGCGCGCCCTCGGCCTCGATGTCGATGGCGTGCTCAGCGACGGCCGCCTGTACTTCAGCAGCGCCGGCGAGGAGATGAAGGCCTTCCATGCCCACGATGGCCATGGCCTGAAGATGCTGCTCGAAGCCGGAATCGAAGTCTTCATCATCACCAGCCGGGCCTCGCCGATTCTCGAGCGGCGCTGCAAAGACCTCGGCATCCGCCATTTGTACCAGGGCGCCAGAGACAAACTCGCGGCGTTTGAGGACTTTCTCGCCCGCGAGGGTCTCGCGGGCGGGCAGTGCTGCTTCGTCGGCGATGACTTGATCGACTTGCCGGTGTTGCTCGCCGCGGGCCTAGCCTGCTCGGTGGCCAATGGCCACGAAGATGTGCGCGGCCGCTGCCATCTCGTCGCCTCGCTCCCCGGCGGCCACGGCGCGGTGCGCGAGATCAGCGATTTCCTGCTGCGCGGCCAGGGGCTTTATCCACAGCTCCCGTCATCCTGAATGACCGCAATCCGTGGTAGGCTGCCCGAGTGCCCGAAGCCATGCCTTGCATGGGATTATTCAATCTTCCATGGCCTTGTTGAAGCGAACCGTGATTCCCCTTGTTTCCCTGGCCGCCGCCGCGGCGGTGGCGGTGGCTGGCCTGCTCATCAGCCTGCAAACCCTGCGGGAAGCAACAGTCGCGCCGGTGGCGGCGCCGGAACACAGCGCCTGGGCCGAGGGCGTCAACCTGCGTTTTCACGATGACGCGGGGCGGCTCGGCTACGCCCTGCGGGCGGCGCGGCAGACCCGCTTCCAAGATGGCCGCGTCGAATGGCGGCTGCCGGTGTTGCTGTGGTTCGGGCAGGGGTTCGGGCAAGAGTCCGGGCAAGGCGCTGGCAACGGCGGCGCCAACTGGCGGGTCGAGGCGGAAAGCGGGGTTTCCCCGCCAGGCGGCGAGCGGCTGAACCTGTCCGGCAATGTGGTGCTGCGCCGCAGCGGAGTTGGCAGCGCCGCGCCACTGACCCTGACGACGACTTCGCTAGATATCGATATCCCCGGCGAAGTCGTCTCCACCGCGGCGCCGGTGGAAATGGACGCGGGCCCGCTGCGGCAGCGCGCCGCGGGGCTCGAATTGAAGCTGGCGGAGGACCAGTTGCTCCTGCTTGGCGAAGTGAGCGGCAGCCATGCCGGTTTCAGCGAGGGTCGCGACAGCCCCGGGAACAGCGGCCCCGCCCGCGGCGATGACGCCAATGCGCTGCCTTGAAGCCCGGCTCAAGCACCGCCTCGCGCTCGCCGCGCTGCTCGCCTGGTCCGCCGCCGCGCCGGCCCAGGACAGCGCCCGATCAAGCGATCAGCCAAACGGCAACCGGCAAAGCATCGAATGGAGCGCCGACGGCAACTCGTCGATGACCACCGAAAACGGCGTGCGCAGCCTGCGCATGAGCGACAACGTCACCATCATCCAAGGCGGCCTCGAAATCCGCGGCGATACGGCGGTGATCGAATACCGCACCGAAACCAACGAATTGAGCCGGGTAACCGTGCATGGCGCCCCGGCGCGCTACCGGCAGGCGCTTGACGATGCGGACAGCGACGCGGGCGGCCCCGTCACCGGCAGCGGCGACACCATCCTTTTCTACAGCGACGCCGAGGGCAATTCGATCATCGAGTTGATCGGCAATGCCGCCATCCGCTCCAACGACATGGAAACCAACTGCGAGACCATCGTCTACGTCGCCGAACTCGAGTTGATCCGCGCCAGCGGCAACTGCGCCGGGGCATTCGCCCCGCGGGACGACTAGGTCGCCGCCCCATGCTGGTCGTGTCATGTGCCTTGCGCCGCGTCAGTGCGTCGGCGGCGCGTCACCGCCAGGCGCGGCCCGCGGGGTGAACGCTGATGCGGCACAAATCAAATGACGCGACACTAGAGGCCGTCGGACTCGTCAAGAGCTACCGGGGACGCCGGGTGGTGAACGATGTCTCGTTGCGCATCGGCCGCGGCGAAATCGTCGGCCTGCTCGGGCCCAACGGCGCCGGCAAGACCACGAGCTTCCAGATGATGGTGGGGCTGATCCGGCCGGACAGCGGCGGCGTGTTCATCGACGGCAACGAGGTCACCACCCAACCCATCCACCGCCGCGCCGCCCACGGCCTCGCCTACCTGCCCCAGGACGCCTCGATCTTCCGCACCCTGAGCGTCGAGGACAACATCCTCGCCATCCTCGAAACCCGCAAGGGCCTCGACCGCGCGGCGCGGCAGCAACGGCTCGAAGCCCTGCTCGAAGAATTCAACCTCGCCCATGTGCGCCGCAGCAAAGGCATGAGCCTCTCCGGTGGCGAGCGGCGCCGCACCGAAATCGCCCGCACCCTCGCCACCGACCCCGGCTATCTGCTGCTCGACGAACCCTTTGCCGGCATCGACCCAATCTCGGTCAGCGACATCAAACAGCTCATCGCTCACCTCAAGGCCCGCGGCATCGGCATTCTCCTCACCGACCACAACGTCCGCGAAACCCTCGACATCTGCGAAAAAGCCTGCATCGTCAGCGAAGGCCGCATAATCGCCGCCGGCACCCCCACCGAAATCCTAGCCAACCAAACCGTCCGCAAAGTCTACCTCGGCGAGCATTTCGACGTTTGAAAGATGCCCAACCGGAAAATCCGAATTCCCCAGCCCCTCGTTCCGCGCGAACGAAGCAACTTATAGCCTTTTATATCCCTTTATAAGGTAGTATAAGAAAATTTCCTATAAATCGATTCGAGTGCCGCATGGACCCGCTGAAAAACCCCTTCGCGCCGGGTGCCGGCTCCCAGCCGCCGGAACTCGCCGGCCGCGACGACATCCTTGAGCAAGCGGACATCGCGCTTCAGCGCATTTTGCTTGGCCGGCAGGACCGATCCCGGATGCTGCTCGGTTTGCGCGGCGTCGGCAAGACGGTGCTGCTGAACCAAATCGAGCGAACCGCCGAGTTGCGCGGGCATCTGACCTCTTTCCTCGAAGCGCCTGAAGACGACAGTTTGGCGCGAACGCTTTACCCGCAAATGGCGGGAGTGCTGCGACGCCTGTCGGCGATAGAATCGGCGAAGGCGCGCGTCCTTGCGGCGATGCGGGCCCTGCGGGGATTTTCGATTGCTTTCCAAGCGGGTTCGCTGGAGATTGCGCTGCCGGCGGACCCGGAGCCGGGTGTCGCGGACAGTGGCATGCTCGAGTCCGATCTCGCGGACTTGTTCATCCGCATCGGCGAAGCGGCCCAAAGCGCCGGCAAAGCCTGGACGCTTCTCATCGACGAAATCCAGTATCTGCGCAACGAGGAATTGGCGGCAGTCATTGTCGCGCTGCACCGCGCCAGCCAAAGGGGGTTGCCCATTCTGTTTTTCGGCGCCGGATTGCCGCAAGTCGCAAAACTTTCCGGCGAAGCCAAGTCATACGCGGAGAGGCTGTTTTCATTCATTTCGGTTGGTGCCCTTGGTCGAGATCCGGCCAGTCGCGCAATCGTCGAACCGATCTGCGCCGAAGGTGAACGCATCACCGGGGCGGCGGTCGACCGCATAATCCAGGAAACCCGCGGCTATCCGTACTTCCTCCAGGAATGGGGTTTCCAGACTTGGAAACTCGCGGAAGCATCGCCCATCCCCGAAACTGTCGTCACCGCGGCGACCAAGGCATCGCTTGCGCATCTCGACGGGGGATTTTTCCGCGTCCGCTACGAAAGCCTGACTCCGGGGGAGCGCGAGTATGTGAAGGCAATGGCCCAATTCGGCCCGGGGCCTTGCAAGACCGCCGCGGTCGCCGAAGCAATGGGCGAAAAAATCACCGCGCTCGCCCCGCGCCGCGCCGGCGTCGTCAAGAAAGGCATCGTCTACAGCCCCAGCCACGGCGAAATCGATTTCACCGTCCCGCTATTCAACGAATTCATCCGCCGCACGGCATCCTAGGGCTGAACTTGGGTCGAATGCGAACCGCGCTGTCCGCGCGCTATTCATGGAACGACCATGCAAGGACGGTGCCAAGTGGTTGGGGTATACTCGAATCGCCCCGTTCCGGGGGCGCTTTGTGGGTTTGCGGGTTTGGCGCGGCTATGAAACTTTCGCTTCAGCTCAAGCTCGGCCAGCAGCTTGCGATGACTCCGCAGCTTCAGCAGGCGATCAAGCTGCTTCAGCTTTCGAGCTTCGATTTGCATCAGGAAGTCGGGCAGATGCTCGAGTCTAACCCCATGCTCGAACCCGAGGAAGGCGCCGAGGAGGCCGGCAAGAGCGATGAGCCGCGCTTTGCCGACGGCGAGCCCTGGCGGGACCCGTATCAACCCGCCTATGGCGGCGCGGCGCAGCATGGCGGGCACCGGGAGCCCTTCGACATCGTCGCCGGCAGCCCGGAAGAGGACAGCCTGCAGGACCACCTGCTGTGGCAACTGAACCTGACGCCGATGTCCGCGCGGGACCAGTCGATTGCCCTGGCGATTATCGACGCCATCGACGCCAACGGCATGCTCAGCGTCGATATCGATTCGCTGCTCGCGGGATTCCCCCCGGAAGCGGGCATTGGCCCCGACGAAACGCTGGCGGTGCTGCACCGCATCCAGCAATTCGACCCCATCGGCGTCGGCTCCCGGAACCTCGCCGAATGCCTGTTGCTGCAACTCGGCCAGATCAGCGACCCGGAACTCGCCCGCGAGGCCGGCCACGCCAAGCTGATCGTGGAATACCATCTCGACCTGCTCGCCAACCACGATTACGCCCAGTTGATGCGCCGGGCGAAGCTGCGCGAGGCCGATCTTTCCGCCGCGGTGCGCTTGATCGAGTCGCTCAATCCGCGGCCCGGCGCCCACATCGCGCCGGCGCAAGCGAGCTATGTGGTGCCCGATGTGCTGGTGCGGCGCGATACGGCGAGCGGCGCCTGGCGGGTGGACCTCAACCCGGACAGCGCGCCCCGCATTCGCATCAACCAGGACTACGCCGCGCTGGCGTCGAGTTCAGGCGGCGAGGATGGCAGCTACCTGCGCAGCAATCTGCAGGAAGCGCGCTGGTTCATGAAAAGCCTGCAAAGCCGCAACGAGACGCTGATGAAGGTGGCGGGCGAAATCGTCGAGCGCCAAGTCGATTTCCTCGAATATGGCGAGGAGGCGATGAAGCCGCTGGTGCTGCACGACATCGCCGAGGCGGTGGAAATGCATGAATCGACGATTTCCCGGGTCACCACCCAGAAATACCTGCACACGCCACGGGGCGTGTTTGAGCTAAAATACTTCTTTTCGTCCCATGTCTCGACCACCGGAGGCGGGGAATGCTCGTCAACGGCGATTCGCGCCATCATCAGGAAGCTGATCGCGGAGGAGAACGCCAGCAAACCCTTGTCCGACAGCAGGATTGCCGCGGAGTTGCAACAGCGCGGCATCAACGTCGCCCGCCGCACCATTGCCAAGTACCGCGAGTCGCTCTCCATCCCACCCTCGAGCGGGCGCAAGCGGCTGGCCCTGCCGGATGGAATGGCCTAAAGCCCCGGCGACCGCCGCCCCGACCGCGCCACCTGAAGGAATGACACGGAAAACGGAAGCGTTTCAGTATGCAAATGGAAGACATTTTGACGCCCGGGCGCTGCCTGTGCGCGATCGAGGGCCACAGCAGAAAACGATTGTTCTACCGGATCAGCGAACTGATCGCCGATGACGCCCCCGGCGTCGACGCGGACGCGGTGTTCCGCGCGCTCATGGCCCGGGAACAACTCGGCAGCACCGGGCTGGGCCATGGCATCGCGATTCCACATTGCCGGGTGGAGGGCTGCCGGGAAGTTCTTGGCGTGCTCGTCACCCTGCGCGAGCCGATCGATTTCGACGCCATGGACGGGCACCCCGTTGATCTGCTGTTTTGCCTCGTGGTGCCGGACGCGAGGGACGACGACCACGTGCGCACCCTCGCCGCGGTGGCCGCGCTGTTCGGCGACGCGGATTTCTGCTTCACCCTGCGCAATACAGGCGACGCAGACGATTTGTATACTGTCACCGTCACCCACCAATGCTAGAAGCCTGCGAGATGCCGGCATGAAACCGACCCCGACAGCCGTGGTTCAAATGCCTAGCCCCGGCGGGGCGCCAGCATGAAACTCACCATAATCAGCGGCCGCTCCGGTTCCGGCAAAAGCACGGTGCTGCGCTATCTCGAAGACCGCGGCTACCACTGCGTCGACAATCTCGCCGCAGGCTTGCTGCCGACGCTTGTCGACCGCATCGCCGCCGACCCAGGCGGCATCGTCGATGTCGCCATGGGCATCGACGCGCGCAACCTGTCGGCCGATCTCGCCCTCGTTCCCGGCATCGTCGCGGAACTGCGGCGGCGCGGCATTCCGGTTGAAATCGTTTTCCTCGACGCCGGCAGCGAAACCCTGCTCAAGCGCTTCAGCGAAAGCCGCCGCAAGCATCCACTCTCGACCGGGCAAGTGGGGCTGCGCGAGGCCATCGATGCGGAATCGGCATTGCTCGAACCCATCGCCCTGCTCGCCAGCCTCAGCATTGACACCAGCAGCATGTCGATGCAGCAGCTCCAGGATGCCATCAGCCAGCGCATCATCGAAAAAACCGAAAGCGGCCTTGCGCTGCTGTTCCAATCCTTCGGCTACAAGAACGGCATACCCGCCGACGCCGACATCGTCTTCGATGTGCGCTGCCTGCCGAACCCCTATTGGGAAGCGCCATTGCGGCCGCTAACCGGCCGCGACGCCGACGTGCGCGCCTTTCTCGAATCGCACGAAATCGTCCAGCGGATGTTCGACGATATCCGCGGATTCCTCGAGATCTGGCTGCCGCGTTTTGAGGAGAACAGCCGCGCCTATATCACCGTGGCGGTGGGCTGCACCGGCGGCCAGCACCGCTCGGTGTTTTTCTGCGAAAAGCTCGGGCGCCACTTTGAAGGCCGGATCGGCAATGTCCAGGTTCGCCACCGGGAATTGCGAAGCTGACCATGGGCAGCGCCGAAACCCGCATCGTCAACAAGGCCGGGCTGCATGCCAGGGCGGCGTCGAAACTCGTCGGCGTGACTTCGCGCTTCGCCAGCGAAATCCGCGTTGGCCACGAAAAAATGGTCGATGGCAAAAGCATCCTCGCGCTGATGATGCTCGCCGCGGTCAAAGGGACGATGCTGCGCGTTGAAACCGAAGGCCCGGACGAAGACGAGGCCCTCGCGGCGGTTGTAGCCCTCGTTCAGGAAGGCTTCGGCGAAAATCCCTAGTGTCGTAACTGCTAGAATCCATCGGCGCAACCCTCTCCGGGCCAGCCTCATGTCCAACACCGAGCATCACAGCGACCGCCTGCGCCTGCTGCAGCTCGCGCTGGAAAGCGGCTCGCTCCACCAGGTGCGGCAGATGGTCAAAACCCTGCCCGCCGCCGCCATCGCGCACCTGCTCGAATCCTCGCCGCCCAAGGCCCGCAGCGTGCTGTGGCAATTGCTCGACAAGAACGCCGGGGGCGAGGTCATCCAGCACCTCAATGAAGACCTGCAAGGCGAGTTCCTGCGCGAATACAACGCCGCCGAAGTCGCCGAACTCGCGGCCGGACTCGAACCCGACGACTTCGCCGACATCCTCCAGCAGCTCCCGCAACAAGTCGCCGATGAAGTATTGCAGGCGATGGACGAGCAGGACCGCCAGCGGCTCGAGGCCGTGCTGTCCCACGACGAGGACACCGCCGGCGGGCTGATGAACACCGACACCATCGCCGTGCGCAAGGGGCACACGGTGGAACTCGTGCTGCGCTACCTGCGCCGCCACGATGTCATTCCAGAAATGACCGACAGCATTTACGTGGTCAACCGCCAGGACGATTTCCAGGGCATTCTGCCGCTGCGCGAGCTGCTCGTGGCGGACCCCGCCGCGCTCGTGCTCGATGTCATGCGCACCGACATCGAGGCGATTCCGGTTTCGCTACCGGCGGAGCGGGTGGCGCAGCTTTTCGAGCAGCGCGACTGGGTTTCGGCGCCGGTGATCGATGCGGACAACAAGCTCGTCGGCCGCATCACCATCGACGATGTGGTCGATGTCATCCGCGACAGCACCGAGCACTCGCTGATGAGCATGGCGGGCCTCGACGAGGAGGACGACACCTTCGCCCCGGTGCTCAAAACCGCCCGCCGCCGCGCCGTCTGGCTCGGTGTCAACCTCGTCGCCGCGGCCCTCGCCGCGCTGGTGATCTACGCCTTCCAAGATGTGGTTGACCAGCTCGTCTACCTGGCGGTGCTGATGCCGATTGTCGCCAACATGGGCGGCGTCGCCGGCACCCAGACGCTGACCCTGGTGATCCGCAGCATCGCCCTCGGCCACATCAGCCCATCCAACAGCGCCTGGCTGGTGATCCGCGAACTCAACGTGGCGCTGCTCAACGGCCTGGTCTGGGCGGTGGCGATGGGGCTGATCGCGATGCTCTGGTACAACGACGCGCTGCTGGCGCTGATCGCCGGCGTCGCGATGCTGATCAATCTCGTCAGCGCCGCCCTCGCCGGCGCCTATCTCCCCCTGTTCCTGCGCCGCGTCAACCTAGACCCGGCCCTCGCCGGCTCGGTCGTCCTCCACACCCTGACCGACTCCATCGGCTTCTTCGCCGTCCTCGTGTTGGCGCAGGTGTTTTATTTGTGAACCGGGCCGGGAAGCCTGCGCACGGTCGCCACACCGGCGCACAGGTTTTGCTTGCGGCATCCGCTAGCGAACGGAAATCTCCCCCGTGGCAACCCGGTGGATCACTGATGCGAGAAAGGTCTGATAAGGGATGCCCAACTCACGGGCAATGGTCTTGACGCGCAGGATGTCGCGCTCCTGCAAGCGCAGAGTGACCGCCTTGCGTTTCTGGGTTTCCCGCAGGACTTCCCGCCACTCTTGCCGCAGGGCGTCAAGCCTCTCGGCGGATGGGGGCTGGATTTCGCCCTTGTCGATCGCAGCCTCGATTTCACGGATCGACCTTTCCTCCTCTTCATCGAGAAAAGGCGCATCGTGGCCGGGCGCTGGAACAGGTTTGTTGGTCATTTGCTCGACTCCTCTTTCCAGTCTTTTAAGCGCTGGGCTTTCCGGCTGCGATAAACGGTTTTGAGAAAGCGCGCATCGCCGTCCGGGACATAGGGCACGGATGCACACACCGATGTTGATTGTATGCTAAAGCGCCTGATTCGAGCCTATGCCCGCCAGCCCGGTGTTCCCGCACACGCTCACCGACTCCATCGGCTTTTTCGCCGTTCTCGTGCTGGCGCGGGTGTTTCATCTCTGGATTCTGGCTTGCGATGCATACTATTTCGGAATATATTCCGACTTAGCTCGACTAATTCGGAATATATTCCAAATGAGACCATACGCGCGCCAATTGTCGCTTGACCTCCCAAGCGGGCAATCCGCCTTCCTCTGGGGGCCGCGGAAAGTCGGGAAGTCCACGCTCCTGGCCCGGCGGTTTCCCGACTCGAAGCGGTTCGACCTGCTCGATACGCGCAAGCTTATCCAATACACCCGCGAGCCTTGGACTTTCCGGCAGGAAGTGCTCGCCTTGCCGGAAGCGCAGCGGCGGCGCCCGATCATCGTGGACGAGGTGCAGAAGGCGCCGGCGATCTTGGATGAAGTCCACAGGCTGATCGAAAGCGAGGGCATCTCGTTCATTCTCTGCGGCTCCAGCGCCCGAAAGTTGAAGCGGGGACGCGCCAATCTGCTCGGCGGCAGGGCCTGGCGGTTCCATCTGCAACCCCTGAGCTGGCGGGAGATCCCGGAATTCGATCTGACGCGGGCGCTCAACAGAGGGCTGGTGCCGGCCCACTACGACAGCGGCGCGCACCGCCGAACGCTCGACGGCTACCTCAACGACTATCTCAAGGAGGAAGTGTTCGACGAAGGCTTGACCCGCAATGCCGCGGCATTCTCCCGATTTTTCGATGCACTCGGCTTCAGCCACGGCGAGATTGTCAATTTTTCGAGCTTGGCGAGGGATTGCGGCGTCGATTCGAAAACCGTCAAGGAGTACTTCCAGATCCTCGACGATATGCTGCTTGGCAGCATGATCGAACCCTACGCCAAACGCCGCTCGCGGACCGTCATCACGCGGGCGCCAAAATTCTATTTGTTCGATGTCGGCGTGGCTGGCCATTTGACGGGACGCGGAATCGAGCGCGAGCAGGGACCGGACTTCGGCCGCGCCCTTGAGCACTTCATCCTAATGGAGCTGCTCGCCTACCGCGGCTATTCGGAGGCGGACTTTCCAATTCGCTTTTGGCGCACCAGGTCCGGCCTCGAAGTCGATTTCGTGCTGGGCGCAGCCGGACAGGTCGCCATCGAAGTCAAGGGCGGCCGTGTGCGCCAAAACGACTTCAACGGCCTACATGCTTACAGCGCGGAACATGAACCGGCATCGGCCCTGATCGTATGCGCCGAACCCACCCCCCGCCGGGTCGGCGCCATTGACATGCTGCCTTGGCAAGCCTTCCTCGAAAAACTCTGGAGCGGCGACTTGACGCGGCATCTTTAAGTACAGCCCGCCCAGACAGGACTCAATTCCCGATTTCGATTTGAAATATGGAATTAAATCCCGATTTGGGGTAGAGTTGCGCCATGTTTCAGCGACTTTTGCAGTTGGACGGCACCCATTCCTGTTTTCTATTCGGGGCCCGCGGAACGGGCAAGACCACCTTCATCAGGCGGGCTTTCGACCCCGAAGCCTCGCTGTACATCGATTTGCTCGACCCGGAAACCGAGGACAGCTACCGCCGCAGTCCGGCTCGGTTGGAATCGGAGGTCATGGCGCTGCCCGATTCGGTGCGGTGGGTGCTGATCGACGAGGTGCAGCGGGCGCCGCGGCTGCTCGATGTGGCGCACCGGCTGATCGAGAACACCGGAAAGTGTTTCGTGCTCACCGGCTCGAGCGCCCGCAAACTCAAGCGGGGCGCATCGAACCTGCTGGCCGGCCGGGCCTTCGTCCACAATCTTTTTCCGCTCACCGCGCCGGAATTGCGCGAGGCGTTCGCGCTTGACGACATTTTGCGTTGGGGATGCTTGCCAACAATTTACTCGCTTGCGAACAAGGCCGCCAAAAACGCTTACCTTCGCGCCTACACGCACACCTACCTGAAAGAGGAAATCGCCGCGGAACAAATCACCCGGCGGCTCGACCCGTTCCGGGAGTTTCTCGAAGTCGCGGCCCAGGCAAACGGAACCATCGTCAATTACGCCAACATCGCCCGCGATGTGGGGGTGGATCCGAAGACTGTTGTTTCCTACTTTCAGATTCTGGAGGACACACTCATCGGCTTTCATCTGCCCGCGTATCATCGTTCGGTGAGGAAACAGCAGCGCGCCAATCCCAAGTTCTATTTTTTCGACCCCGGCGTAAAACGGGCGCTCGACCGGACGCTTGAACTTCCGCTGCGCGGTGGAACCTACGAATACGGCAAAGCGTTCGAGCACTTCGTCGTCACGCAAATCGCCCACCTCGCGCGATACCGCCACCCGGACTGGCGGCTGTTCCACCTGCGCACCGGCGCCGGGGCCGAGATCGATCTGCTGATCGAGCGCCCCGGCCTGCCCACGGTGTTGATCGGGATCAAATCCGCCGAGCGCGTGGATGAGCGCGACACCCGGGTTCTCCAAGGATTTGTTGGCGATTTCAAGTTGCCGCTCGCCCTGTGCGTCAGCAGGGATGCCGCGCGCATGCGGGTCGGCAAGGTGCTTTGCCTGCACTGGCGCGATGCGCTGGACGAGTTGAATCTTGCATAGCAAATGACGTGCCCCCCGGCGGCGACGGATCGAAGCCACAGTTTTACTCACCGGGCTATGTGTACTACCATCGCCGGCAATCGTGGTGGCGGTGCGGTGTGCAAGCATGGGTCGGAGGCGCAATGGCGGGGCGGAATGACGAAGCCTATTGGAAGGCCAATATCCGGCTGGTGCTGAGCCTGCTCGCGGTCTGGTTTCTCGTTTCCTTTGGCGCCGGCATCCTCCTTGTCGATGTGCTCGACAATATCCGCTTCGCCGGTTTCAAGCTTGGCTTCTGGATGGCCCAGCAGGGGTCGATCTTCGTTTTCATCGTGCTGATTTTTGTCTACATCCGGCGCATGGACAAGCTCGATGCGCGCTACCGGCGCTCGGGCGATGCCGGGGAAGACGCCGCCCAATGAGCGTCCAGGCCTGGACTTTCCTGTTTGTCGCGCTGACCTTCGGGCTGTACATCGGCATCGCGATCTGGTCCCGGGTGCGCTCGACCCGGGATTTCTACGTCGCCGGCAAGCATGTGCCGCCGCTGGCCAACGGCATGGCCACCGCGGCGGACTGGATGTCGGCCGCCTCGTTCATCTCGATGGCCGGGCTGATTTCCTTCATCGGCCGCGACGGCGCCTTCTACCTGATGGGCTGGACCGGCGGCTACGTGCTGCTCGCGCTGCTGCTCGCGCCCTACCTGCGCAAGTTCGGCAAATACACGGTCCCAGACTTCATCGGCGACCGCTACTACTCCCAGACCGCGCGCATGGTGGCGGTGTTCTGCGCCATCGTGATTTCCTTCGTCTACGCCTGCGGGCAGATGCAAGGCGCCGGCATCGTCTTTTCCCGCTTTCTTGAAGTCGATTTAACCTATGGCGTGATGATCGGCATGGCCATCGTCTTCTTCTACGCCGTGCTCGGCGGCATGAAAGGCATCACCTACACCCAGGTCGCCCAGTACTGCGTGCTGATTTTCGCCTTCATGGTGCCGGCGATCTTCATCTCGATTCTGATGACGGGCAACGCGATCCCCCAGCTTGGCTTCGGCTCGCAGTTGACCGAGGCCTTCGGCGGCGGCTATCTGCTCGACCGGCTCGACGGGCTCAGTGAGCAGCTTGGCTTTCCCGCCTACACCGAGGGCCAGCGCAGCACCCAGGACATGTTTTTCATCACCGCGGCGCTGATGATCGGCACCGCCGGCCTGCCCCATGTCATCATCCGCTTCTTCACCGTGCCGGGGGTGCGCGAGGCGCGCAAGTCCGCCGGCTACGCGCTGATCTTCATCGCCATCCTCTACACCACCGCGCCCGCCGTCGCCGCCTTCGCCCGCGCCAACCTGATCAACACCGTGGACAATGTCGAATACAGCGCGATGCCCGAATGGTTCGGCACCTGGGAAACCACTGGCTTGATCCGCTTCGACGACCGCAATGGCGACGGGCGCATCCAATACACCGGCGATGCGGAAACCAACGAGCTGGAAGTCAACCGCGACATCATGGTGCTGGCGAACCCGGAAATCGCCGGCTTGCCCAACTGGGTGGTGGCGCTCGTGGCCGCGGGCGGGCTGGCGGCGGCATTGTCGACCGCGGCGGGGCTGTTGCTGGTGATTTCCTCGGCGGTTTCACACGATTTGCTCAAGCGCGGCTACATGCCGGAGATCAGCGACAAGGAGGAACTGCTGTTCGCGCGCATGTCGATCCTGCTCGCGGTGCTGGTGGCGGGGTATTTCGGCATCAACCCGCCAGCCTATGTGGCCCAGGTCGTCGCTTTCGCCTTTGGCCTAGCGGCGGCTTCTTTTTTTCCGGCGATCATCATGGGAATCTTCAACCGCCGCATGAACCGCCAGGGCGCGGTGGCCGGCATGGTCGCCGGTTTCGCCTTCACCGCGCTGTACATCATCTACTTCCGCTTCATCAATCCCGCGGCGGACAATCCCGGGAGCTGGCTGTTTGGCATTTCACCCGAGGGGATCGGCTCGCTCGGCGCTCTGCTCAACCTGATCGTGGCTTGGACGGTGTCGCGCTTCACACCGGCGCCCCCGGCGGAAGTGCAGGCCCTCGTCGCCGATATCCGCCGGCCCGAGGTGGATTGACCGGCGCGCGAAGGAAGAGATCCTGCGGCGCTGCCTCGCGATGCGGTTCGCGGTGCGGTTACTTGGCGGGCGGGCAAATCTGGTAGAATCCCGCGTCATTTACGGGAGGGGCTGGTTGCCGTGGAGTTGGTCGCGGAAAAACGCGATGAGCATCACCTCGATGCGGAGGTGGGTTATGTCGTGCGCTTCGCCGGGGATTCCGGCGACGGGATGCAGTTGACCGGTGCCAATTTCACCCTGGCGACGGCGCTGTCCGGCAACGATCTTTCCACTTTCCCCGATTTCCCGGCCGAAATCCGCGCGCCGGTGGGGGCGACGTTCGGGGTTTCCGCCTTTCAGATCTATCTCGGTTCCGAAGACATCACCACCGCCGGCGACGCCGTCGACGTGCTCGTGGCGATGAACCCGGCGGCGCTTGCCACCAACCTGGCCAATATGGTCGATGGCGGCCTCGTCATCGTCGACCGGGGCGCCTTCACCGGCAAAAACCTGAAGAAGGCCAGCTACGACGCCAATCCGCTTGATGACGATTCGCTGCACGGATTCCGCGTGCTCGATATCGACATCTCGGCCCAGGTGCTGGCCGCGGTCGAACCCTTTGGCCTCGGCCACAAGCATGGCCTGCGCTGCAAGAACATGTGGACCCTGGGCCTGGTCATGTGGTTGTTCGACCGCGACCGCGCCGCCGCGATCAAAAATCTGCGGACGAAATTCGCCCGCAAGCCCAAAATCGCCGAGGCCAATATCGCCGCCCTCAACGCCGGCCACGCCTTCGGCGAAACCGCCGAATTGCCTTCCGGGCTCCATGTTTACCGGGTGCCGCAGGCCCGCTCCGAGCCGGGGCTGTACCGCAACATCACCGGCACCCAGGCGCTGGCCTGGGGGCTGCTGGCGGGAACCGAACTCGCCGGCATCGACATGTTGTTCGCCTCGTATCCGATCACCCCCGCGTCGAACTTGCTGCACGAGCTGTCCAACCGCCGCAACTTCCGCGTTGGCACGTTCCAGGCCGAGGATGAAATCGCCGCGGTTTGCACCGCCATCGGCGCGTCATTCGCCGGCTCGCTCGGGGTCACTTCGAGCGCCGGCCCGGGCATCGCGCTGAAATCCGAAGGCATGTCGCTGGCGATCGCCACCGAACTGCCATTGCTGGTTGTCAACACCCAGCGCGGTGGCCCCTCCACGGGCCTGCCGACCAAGACCGAGCAATCCGACCTGAACATGGCTTTGTTCGGCCGCCACGGCGACACGCCGATTCCGGTGATCGCCCCGGCCACGCCGCCGGATTGTTTCGGCATGGCCCGGGAAGCCGTGCGGCTGGCGATCGGCTACATGACGCCGGTGATGCTGCTTTCCGATGGTTACCTCGCCAACGCCTCCGAGCGCTGGCGGATTCCGCGGGTCGATGATTTCGAGCGTGGCGAGGTGGCCTACGCGCCGCCAGCCGCCCCGGAAGCGGCGGATTTCAACCCGGCAAGCCGCGACCCGCAAACCCTGGCGCGAACCTGGGCCCGGCCCGGCACACCCGGCCTCGAACACCGCATCGGCGGAATCGAGAGCGACTACGACACTGGCGACATCTCCTACGAACCGGCCAATCATCAGAAAATGACCGATCTGCGGGCGCGCAAGATCGCCGGAATCGCCGCCGACATTCCCCCGCAGGAAGTCGATCAGGGCGGCGGATCGGGCGGCCTCGCCGTGGTTGGCTGGGGTTCGACCTATGGCGCCATCCATCAGGGCGTCAAGCGGGCGCGGCTCGAAGGGCTTGAGGTGTCGCATATCCATGTGCGCTATCTCAACCCATTGCCGCGCAATCTTGGCGAGCTGCTCGCCGGCTTCGACGCCATCCTGGTGCCGGAAATGAACACCGGCCAGTTCGCGCGGCTGCTGCGGGCGGAGTATCTGCTCGATGTCGAAAGCCTGGGCAAGGTCTCGGGCCAGCCATTCAAGATCGGCGAAATACTCGCGGCAATCCGCGGCAAATGGGCCAAACTGGAAGCGGCGTGATGACCACCGCGAACCTGACACTGAAGGATTTCACCTCCGACCAGGAAGTGCGCTGGTGCCCCGGCTGCGGCGACTACGCGATCCTCAAAACCATGCAGAAGCTGCTGCCGACGCTGAACCGGCCCAAGGAAAACCAAGTGTTCATCTCGGGCATCGGCTGCTCCTCGCGTTTCCCCTATTACATGAACACCTACGGCTTCCACACGATCCACGGCCGCGCGCCGGCCGTCGCCACCGGAGTCAAGCTGGCGAACCCGGAACTCGATGTGTGGGTCATCACCGGCGATGGCGACGGCCTCAGCATCGGCGGCAACCACATGATGCACAGCCTGCGCCGCAACCTCGATTTGCAGATACTGTTGTTCAACAACGAGATTTACGGTCTGACCAAGGGCCAGTATTCGCCGACTTCGCGGCTGGGCACCCGCTCGCCGTCATCGCCCGCCGGCTCGATCGACCCGCCGCTTTCACCCTGCGCGGTGGCCCTCGGCGCCGGTGGCGGATTCATCGCCCGCTCCATCGACACCCACTCCAAACACCTTGCCGCGGTGATCGGCGCGGGCCATGCCCACAAGGGCACGGCATTCATCGAAATCCTGCAAAATTGCCCGATTTACAACGACGGCATCTTCGAATCGGTCAAGGATCGCGAAACCGCGGCGGATTGCCGGATTGAAGTCGAGCATGGCAAGCCGCTGGTGTTCGGCAAGAACAGCGAGAAAGCGATCCGCCTCAATCGCGACAGCCTGGCGCTTGAAGTCGTCGCGGCGGACTCGGCGGACGTGCTCGCCCACGACGAGACCAATCCCGTCATCGCGCAACTGCTCGCGGCGATGGCCGGGCCAGATTTCCCAGTCGCCATCGGCGTGCTGCACCGCCAGCCGAAACCAAGCTTCGATGCGGCATTCGCCAGCCGCAAGGGCGAGTCCACCGAGGGCAACCTCGCCGCCCTCCTGCTCAGCGGCAACACCTGGGTGGTGACCTGAAGCGGCATTACGCGCCGCAGCCTGGGAACGCAATGCCCGCACCAATGCAAGACCGGCGGCACGCCGTCGCCTTCATCGTCACCCTGGTACTGATCGATTCGATGAGCTTCGGCATCATCCTGCCGGTGGTTCCGCAACTGATCATGGAGCTGGGCGAGGTTTCGCTGGCCAGGGCCTCGGCCATCGGCGGCTACCTCATGTTCACCTATGCCGCGGTGCAGTTCTTCGCCGCGCCGGTTCTCGGCGCCCTGGGGGACCGGTTCGGCCGCCGGCCCGTCCTGCTCTACACCCTGCTCGCCCTGAGCCTCGATTACCTGCTGTTGGCCTTCGCGCCGACGCTGATCTGGCTGTTCATCGCCAGAATCATCACCGGCGTGGCGAGTTCGACGTTTTCGCTCGCCTACGCCTACATCACCGACATCACCGAGGCCGAGCAGCGCGCCCAGCGCTTCGGCATGGTCGGCGCCGCGTTCGGCGGTGGCTTCATTCTCGGGCCGGTGATCGGCGGGCTGCTCGGCGAGATCGGCCCGCGCATTCCCTTCTACGCCGCCGCGGCGATGGCCCTGGCGAACTTCGCCTATGGCTGGTTCGCGCTTGGCGAATCGCTCGATGCGGGCAACCGCCGCCGCTTCGACATCAAGCGCGCCAATCCGGTCGGCGCCCTGCGGCAGATTGCCGGGTATCCGGTCGCCCTCGGTGTGGCCGCGGCCTATTTTCTCTACATGCTTGGGCATTACTCGCTGCCGGCCACCTGGACTTATTACACGATGGAGAAGTTCGCCTGGACCGAAAGCCAGATCGGGCTCTCGCTCGGTTTCGCCGGCGTCTTCATCATCCTGGTGCAGGCCTTCCTGATCCGCTGGGCGATTCCCGCCATGGGCGCCTTCCGCACCGGACTTGTCGGCCTGGTGGCGATGATCGTGGGATTTTGCGGCTACGCCTACGCGACTTCCGGCTGGCAGCTCTATTTCTGGCTGGCGGTGGCGCAGATTTCCGGCTTCGTC
Source organism: Gammaproteobacteria bacterium (assembly GCA_026709135.1). Classification (GTDB taxonomy): domain Bacteria; phylum Pseudomonadota; class Gammaproteobacteria; order Pseudomonadales; family Pseudohongiellaceae; genus UBA9145. The sequence goes on from JAPOTO010000211.1 coordinate 20,561, forward strand.
ACCCCGGCGCTGCAACAGGTGATGACCGCGCAGATTCCCGCCAATGCCCAGGGCGAGTTGCAAGGCGCCCTCAGCAGCCTAAGCAGCATCACCGCCATCATCGGCCCGCTGCTGATGACCCAGCTTTTCGCCCATTACAGCGCCCCGGGGGCCGCGCTGTACTTCCCCGGCATGCCCTTCCTCGCCTCCGCCGCCCTCACCGCCCTCGCCCTGCTCGTATTCGTGGCAACGGTTAAAGCCGCCAAAGCCTCGGTGGCGGAAGCTTCTGGCTGATCAACGAATCGGCAAAGCGAGCGGCTCTTCGACCCGTCACCGTCCGGCGGGCTGGGTTCAGCGGACGCCGTGAATACGTCCATGTAGGCTTCGGGCTCGGCTTCCTGCCTCGCACGCCCGCTGAACCCACCCCGCCGGACGGTGACTCACGCTGTGCAGAACCGGAAAGGCGTTATTTCGGGCGGAATAGCCTCTCTCCCCATCGTTGGGACCCGGGTTGACACGATACTAACCCGGTGGTTATATCGGCTGCCCGGTCGGGAGCCGGATTCTCTTTCCAGAGTAGGCTGAATAATGAAGACAAGATGTTTGCTCTTTGCCTTGGCGCTCGTGTTCGCGGGATGTTCCCAGGATTCAACCGTCGGCGTGGCCGCGGCCGCTGAATCCGGCGCGCGGGATATTCCCAGAACCCCAAGCGGAAAGCCGGATCTGAATGGCATCTGGCAAGTTCTGATGAACGCCAACGACAATCTCGAGGCGGCGCCGCCCCAATCGGCCCGTCAACTCGTTCCGGGGGATTTCGTGCCGGTGCCGGCGCCGGAAGTCGTCGCCCTTGGCGCCGTCGGCGCGGTTCCCGCGAGCTTCGGCGTGGTGGAGGGCGGCACGATTCCCTACCGCCCCGAAGCGCTGCCCCGCCGTGACGAGAACCGCGCGAACTGGCTGACCATGGACCCGGAGATCAAGTGCTTCATGCCCGGCGTGCCGCGGGCCACCTATCTGCCGCATCCTTTCCAGATTTTCCAAAGCGAAAGCGCCTTCTTCATCGCCTATTCCTTCGCCGGCTCGGTTCGCAACGTATTCCTTGAAGACCCCGGCCCGGCCCCGCTCGATTCGTGGATGGGGCAGTCCTGGGGCTATTGGGAGGACGATACCTTTGTGGTTGAAGTCACCGGCCAGAACGATCAAACCTGGTTCGACCGCGCCGGCAACTACCACAGCAACCAGCTCCGGGTGACCGAGCGCTATGACATGGTCGATGAGAACGTCATCCTGTACACCGCCACCATGGAAGACCCGGAAGTCTTCACCGCGCCCTGGACGATCAGCATGCCGCTGTACCGCCGGCTCGAGCAAGGCTACGAGCTGCCCCAATTCAAGTGCGTCGAGTTCGTCGAGGAGTTGATGTACGGCCAGTACCGCCGCGGCCGCGAGTTCGAACAGCGCCTGCGCGAGGAAATGCAACAGGAGCGGCAAGACCAGCAGTAAATACCGGCGGGCGAACAACCGGCCAAGCCGCCCCAAGCGATAAGGACGTTTGGCGTTCGCTCCAGCCTTTGGATAGAATGGCGGGGATTGCCCTGACCGGGAAGCCCCTTGGCACACGCAAACAGCAAACAACGAGGTGGATGCATGAAACTCAAAATATTGGCCTTGGCGGCGGTTGCCGCGGTCGGCGCGGTAGCCATCAAGCCTCCAGCCACCGCGCACCACGCCTTCTCGGCGGAATTCGACGCCAACCTGCCGGTGCGTCTCGGCGGCCCCATCACCCGGGTGGAGTGGATCAATCCACACACTTGGATTCACTTGGAGAACAACGATCCCGAATCCACCCGCGAGGCGGGGCCGTGGATGGTGGAAGGCGGCACGCCGAACACCCTGCTGCGCCGCGGCATCAACCGTAATTCGCTGCAGCTCGGCACCGAGATCATCGTCACCGGCTATCAGAGCAAGGACCGCCTGTGCGACCCGACCTGCCGCGCCAACGGCCGGGACATCACCTTCCCGGATGGCCGCAAACTGTTCATGGGCAGCTCGGGCACCGGCGCCCCCCGCGACGGTTCCGACCCAACCGAAAACTAGCCGCGACACGTTCGGGGAACAACAGAGCCTCGAATTTTGCGCTGAGGGAGCGCGGCGGTGAGCGGAAGGGGCCCGGCGTTAGCCGGGAAGGAATCCGATTACCGCCGGTAAGCGACCGGTGTCCGAACGAAGACATTCTGCGACTTCGCTTCGCGCGGAATAACGGATGGCGGGCACAGCGCTAGTCTTCGTCTGGCTGGATGGAGTTCAGCGGGCGTGCGAGACACGATGTCGAGCCCGAAGCCTACAGGGATGTATTAACGGCGTCCGCTGAACTCCAGCCAGCCAGACGAAGACGGATCGAAGCCATGACTTCGCTTCGTACGGAATGACCGCAAAGCCGGCTTTGCCTCATCCTCAGGGCTTAGCCACCGGCTCGATCACCCGCTCGAAGCTGCCGCCATCGCGGAACACGGTGGAAGTCTGATAGAAACCCGCGCTGTGGACGCGCACCAGGATGGTTCCGGCGCCGCGGTTTTCCCAGAACCAGCCGTGCAGCCCGGTGAACGGCGCGTGCATTGAACCCATGCGCTGGCTCGCGGTTCCCTGCTCGTAGCTTTGCACCTCCTCCTCTTCCACGCCCACGGTTTCGGCGTGCATGTCGTAGTACAACTCGTCATCCGCCAGCCAACTGAAAACCAGCGGCGCGTCCTCGTCCAGCAAGTATTTGTACTCCACCGACTGGAACGGCCCAAGCTCGAACTCGACATAATCCTCGCGATGGACTTCAAGCTGTTCCTCGAATGGATTGGCGCCCCGGGACAGCGCCGTCAGGCCGAGCAGCCCGCCGGTTCGCAGTGGATCCTGGCCGAACTCGGCCGGCAGAATGAAGGCGAGCAGCACGAACACCGAAACCAAAAACGCGGCGACGCTCGCGATCATCAGGTTTTTCGGCGAAGGCGGGGAGGATTGCTGATTCATGGCCGCTTTCCTACGACAGATAAACGAATGCGCCGAGCTGGTAAGCAGCCAGCAAAAAACCGCCGCCAAGCAGCACGGTATTGGTGATGAATGCGTTGCGCAGGTACGAATCCCGCGTGCGCCACACGCTCAGCCCGATATAGACCAGCGCAAGCGCCAGAATCTGGCCGATTTCAACCCCGACGTTGAAACTGAGGATGTTCGTCACCAGCCCATTGCCGGACAACTCGAACTCCTGCAGCTTGGTCGCCAGGCCAAGGCCGTGGAACAGGCCAAAAATGAAAACCGCCAGGCGCGTGTTGGGCGCGAAGCCGAGCCGGGCGAAACCGCCCATGTTCTCGAAGGCTTTGTAGGCGACCGAAAGGCCAATGATGGCGTCGATGAAATAGGCGTTGACGCGCAGGTCGGCGAGCACGCCGAGCAGCAGGGTGATGCTGTGGCCAACGGCGAACAGGGTGACGTATTGCACGATGTGGCCGGGCCGGTAGAGGAAGAAGATCACGCCCACGAGAAACAGCAGGTGGTCGTAGCCGGTGACCATGTGCTTGGCGCCAAGATAGATGAAGGGGCCGATGGCGGCGCCGTCGATGTTCTCGACGAAAGCGGCGTCGGCGCCTTCGATGGTATGGGCAAGCAGCGGCCCCGCCGCGAATAGCAGGCACAGGGCGCAGAGCGGGCGGATGCGGGAAGTGGCGGTCGCGGCCCGGTCGCTGAATGTCGCGCCGCCCATTTGCGCGGGATGGGGATTGCGGATCATTCGTCGCGGAAGCGGTTGTTGATTTCCGGGTCGTAGGCCTGGTGGCAGGCCGAGCAGACGCTGTAGATGTCGGCCCCGGCTTGGAACAGATCTTCCTTGTCGCGCGTGGTGGCGGCGGCCATGGCGCGGAATCCCGCCTGGGTCAGGCCATTGGCGTAGACCATCCAGACTTCATCGTCGGGCGCGCGTCCGGGGACGCTCAGCAAATTGCCAGATTCCGCCACCATCGCCGCGCTGGCGACGACGTGTTCCCAGCCCTCCTCGGTGGTTGGATACAACTCGCGGTAGCCCTCTTCCCGATCCTCGATCCAGCCGGCGGTGCTCCACAGCCCATCGGCGGCGGGTTCGAGCACATGCAGCATCAGTTCCTGCATCGTCAGCGTGGTGTCGAAAGCCGATGCCGGCCCAACCGGCGCGGCGCCGTCTTCCACCGAATCCGAACAAGCCGCCAGCAAGCCGAGGCCAATCAGCGCGAGCGGGATCAAGAAAATCTTCCTCATAAACACCTCTGAACCCAAGCAAGTATCAAAGTCTGCCGCAAAACGCTGGATATTTCTATTGGGGGAAGAGGGCATCGCTGTCTTTATGCAGAGTTAAATTGTGGCTTCGGCCCGTCGCCGTTTGGCCGGATGGCGTTCAGCGGACGCCGTGTCGTATCTCAACGCGGGCGGTTGATTTGCTGGCGGATGAGTTCTTCTTCGAGTTGGTCGAATTGCCGGAGGGTTTCGTCGCGGACGCGGCGGTTGGGGTTGGCGGTGTCGAGTTCGCCCCGCCAGCCGCCGAGGGTTGATTGGAATTCAAGTTCGCCGAGCCGCCGTTGCAGGGATATTCCGGCGGCCGCGCCCGCGCGGCGTTCGTTGAGCGCATTGAAGGCGGCGGCGACGAATTCGGTGCGGCGGCGCAGGGCGTCCTCGCCGCAAACGCGCTCGACGGCGATCAGCCGCTGCCGGTCGCGTTCGCTGTCCGAGCCCGCGGGTGGGGGGTTGTCCACATAGTCGTCGCGCCAGCGCCTGAGTTCGCCGCAGTGTTCCAGGTAAGCCCCGAGGGTTTCGCCGTCAATCGCCGCGAGAAATGCCGCGCACTCCGAGGGCTGTTCCGCGGCATCCTCCGATTCCCCGAGCCGCCCGAGGCAGGCACTGGCTTGCTCATCCAATTCCCGCAACACCGCCGAGGCCGCCTCAACCCGCTCCTCAAGCGCCACCAGCTCCTCCTCGAAGGCAAGCGCCCCCGCTCCAGCAAGCAAGCCCAGCAAGGCCAGAGCGCAAGTCCAAATCGAAGATGCCGACCAGTTCATGGATTTACAGGCCATAATTGATAAGGGGATCGGTATGATTTCAACTGCTTTGTAACAGTAAAGTTGACGTGCGGCAATTCGGTTTTCACAATGCTTGTTCAGCCAGATACGGGAATCGCCGCAATGAACCGCCTGTCCGTTTTGCCGGCCGCCGCCATTGTGTTGCTTTCCGCTTGCACCGAGCCGGTGGGGACGAGCGGGACGCTCGCGCCGGATTCGGGAGCGGCGCCGCTGGCGATCGAGGTGTTGTCCACCCGCTCGTGGCTGGTGACTGGTGGCGATGCGCTTGTTGCGGTCCGGGCGGCCGCCGGCGAGTCACCGCCGGCGGGTGGTTGGTGGATCGAATTGAATGGGGTCGATGTGTCGGCGCAGTTCCGGCAAACCGGCGATGGCGCGATGCAGGCCCTGCTCGAAGGCCTGCCGGAAGGCGACAGCGAGCTGCGCGCGGGCTTGCCCGGCGCCGATCATGCGGCGAGCCTGACGATCACCAACTGGCCCATTTCCGGGCCCGTTATTTCCGGGCCGCACGAGGCGCCGTTCTACTGCGAAACCGGGGACTTCCGCACCGTCGCGGGCGACCTCTTGGGCGAGCCGCTGGACCGGCACTGCTCGGTGGCAACCCGCATCGACCACGTGTACTGGAGCGAACTCGAGCGGAGCTTCAAACCCTTCCAGCCAGGCGGCGCGCAACCGCCCGATATGGCGCGGATCACCAGCCGGGGCAGGTCGATCCCCTACATCGTCCGGGTGGAAACCGGCACGGTCAACCGCGCCATTTACGAAATCGCCATGTTGCACGACCCGGCCCAGGGCGAACCCGGCCCTTGGCGGCGCGGCAACGGCTGGAACGGCAAGCTCGTCTACACCCACGGCGGCGGCTGCCGCGGCGGCTGGTACCGCCAAGGCGCCCAAACCGGCGGCGTGATGCGGCGCGGCCTGTTCGAGCACGGCTACGCGGTGGCTTCGTCCTCGCTCAATGTGTTCGGCCAGAACTGCAACGACCTGCTCGCCTCGGAAACCCACATCATGGTCAAGGAGCGCTTCATCGAAAACTACGGCGTGCCGGTCTACACCATCGCCACCGGCGCTTCAGGTGGTTCCTACCAGTCGCACCAGACCGCGGACAACTACCCCGGCGTATTCGACGGCATCATCGTCTCGGCGAGCTTTCCCGATGTCACCTCGGCGACGATTTTCACCATCGCCGACGCGCGCCTGCTATACCACTACTTCGAGGCGATCAGCCCAGGCGAGTTCAGCCTTGAGCAGCAGCGGGCGGTTTCGGGCTTTGGCTCTTGGGGATCAATCGCCAACCTCAGCCGTGGCGCCGCCCGCCTCGACCCGATATTCGACGCCAACGCCGCGCCCGAGGACCAGGGCGGCGAAGTGGGCCTCGACGAACTGCGGGCGATTCTCTACCGTCCCGGCCAGGGCGGCATCCGGGCCACAGTCTACGACCACACCGCGAACGTCTACGGCGAGGACCCGGACACCGGGTTCGCCTTGCGCCCGCTCGACAACCGCGGTGTGCAGTACGGCCTCGCGGCATTCAATTCCGGCCAGATCAGCGCCCGCCAGTTCATCGACCTCAACCGCGACATCGGCGGCTTCGACCGCGATCTCAACCACATCTTCGAGCGCCACCGGGCCGACCCATCCGCCCGCCGCCGCGCCATCGAGTCGGGCCGCATCCTCCATGGCGGCGGCGGACTCGCCAACATTCCGATCATCGACTACCGCAGCCACACCGACCACGCCGAAGACGGCGACATCCACATGATCGTCCACCAGTTCTCAACCCGGGAACGCCTGCGCCGCGCCAATGGCAACGCCCGCAACCATGTTATGCAAATCGGCGGTCGCTGGGGATTCGGGCCGGACGGCGACGATCTCGGCGAACTGTTCCGGCGGATGGATGAGTGGATTCTGGCGATCCAGCGCGACGAATCATCGCTTCCCGCCGACCTCGTCGTCGCCGCCAACCGGCCAACACGGCTGAACGACGCCTGCTGGGACAACACCGGCCCCGACGGGCCCGTCAAAATCGAGGAGGAACTCAGCTACGCCGGCGGGGGCCGCTGCGCCGCGCTGTACCCCGCCTACCCCACCCCGCGCCACGTGGCAGGGGCACCCTTGGCGAACCACATCGTCACCTGCCATCTGCGCCCGCTGGACCGCGGCGAATACACCCAGCCACTCACCGCCCGCGAATGGGCCGAATTGCAAATGATCTTCCCCGCCGGCGTCTGCGACTGGCCCCGCGGCGAAGCCGCCAAAGCCCAATACCAAGGCACCTGGCTATCCTTCGGCCCCTCCCCGGTGAACCGGTTGAATTGAGAGCGTCTCCACACGAACGGGTAGTCAGGAGCGTTTACTGGTATCGCAGTTTGGTTTGGAGAAATTGCGGTCAAAGAAGTTATTGGACAAATTCATGGAAAGTACTTTACTTCGGTTCAGTCCGGCGGGACGATTCATTGATGCCCGCGGATCGAAAGGCCGTCGCGGAAGCGGGCGGTGGATTCCGCGCCGGGGATTTTGCGGGTCGGCATTGCCGGGGTGGGTGAGATGCCGAGGACGAGGTGCCAATACGTCCAAGAGCGCGGGTCGAAAATTCCGGGGTGGGCGTTTCGCAGGGCATTGCGCAATGCGTCGTCGTCGTAGTGCTTGCGAATCAGCAACACGTCCGAGACATCGCCGAAGGTCATTGCGTGGTTCAAAAAGAACACTTCATCGTCGAGCGTCTTGTCGGCGGTCTTGAACCAGACAACTTTCTTGGCCACCGCCCGCAAATCCGGTTTTGGATTCATCTACTCAGACCCGCGAAATCGGTGTAAGGCTGTTGCGCGACGCAAAGTCGGGCAAGCTGTTCAAGTCCACCGCCGCGACTGCCGCGGCAAGGTTTTGGCGAACTTCATTTGGCACCGTGTCCAAATCCCCTTCTTCGAAATAGGTGAGCGCCTTCAATGTCAGCAAAGGATTGAATTCTGCCCCATATACGGCCCGGGCTGCCCCCAAGGCGGTTTCGAGTGGGATCTTCGCTTCCAGCAGGGCATTCAAGTCCAGATAGTCTTTGGCGCTTGGACGGGCTTGGACCACAGCCGCTTTGGTCGCGGCCAGCAGGACTTTCTGCGCGGGCGGGAGTATGTCGAGATTGAAGGTTGCCACGGTATCGCTCGGAGTGCTCGTTGCGGCGGTGCTTGAGCGATCATTTTACCGCGTTGCCGGCCTCGCCGGTGGTTTTTTGGGCGCTTTCCGGTATGCTCGGCTTGGTTGCGCGGTTCGCGCTTGGGTGGCGGAAGGGTTGGGCGGTGTCAGCGATGATGAGAATTATTCTGCTTGCTGTTGGGGTGCTGGCGACGGTTGCGGGGTTGGTTTATGTGTACACGGCACCGTTCGCCTATCAGCGCGCCATTGGCATTCGCGTTGGTGGCGAGTTGACGCCGGCGCCGGCGGACTGGACCACGGTCAATCAGCCGGGCCTTGCCTATCTGAAGCTGGCCGGGTTTCCACCGTTCGTGATCAAGATCGTGTACTCCGCCGACGAGGGCGGCATCATCACCGCGACGCGGCCCGACAACGGCTACTGGGCGGCGCGGGTGCGCGGGCGTCCCGATGGCTGGATCCGCATTGGCGATTCCACCTACGCCCTCGCCGGCCTCGAAATCACCGGCGATGCGCGGATTCCCTTCTTGGAAAGCTATGGCGGCAAGAACGGCATGGACATGGGCTACGATTTCGCGGGGGAGGTGATCCCCGGCTCGAACGAGCCGCTGCACACCTGGGAAGTGTTTTACTGGACGGCCAGAGCAAGAGCGGCGGAGTGAGCCGGCAGACTGGCAGGCTCCTAGGTGGCGGCACAGCGTGAGTCGCCGTTTGGCTGGGTGGAGTTCAGCGGGCGTGCGAGACACGATGTCGAGCCCGGAGCCTACAGGGGTGGAGGCAAGCGTTTATGAAGCGCCAGCTTCATGCGCAGCCGGAACGACGCCAAGCTGTGCTTGGCGGCTGGACCGTATTCACGGCGTCCGCTGAACTCCACCCAGCCAGACGGCGACGGATCGAAGCCA
>JAPOTO010000228.1 GCA_026709135.1 Gammaproteobacteria bacterium
AAAAAGTCGATCCCGTGCTTGACCAGATTGGATTGGCTCTTGGCCTCGTCGAATTCGAACATAATATATAAATTAAACCTTTTCAATACCTTTCCTGAATCTCGCTGCTAGGAGCCTGCCCTTTCCCCGCTTGGAGACAGGTTTGCGCTCAATAAGTGTAGGAATAGTTTGCGAAGACGCCACTTGCGGGGCAAAAGATCCGGGCCGAGCCTGAACGCCGGCTCGTGATAACATCGCCGCTCGCGGGCAATACTAAGGTTCTCAAGCAATGGCGGCACCCGGCGACGGACAAACCCCCGAATCACTTTCGGCGAATGGCGATGGAGCGCCGATGCTCGCGGCGCGGTCGCTCAGTGTGGAGCGCTCGGGGCGGAAGGTGGTGCGGGATGTTTCTTTCAACATTCAGGCCGGGGAGGTTCATGCCCTGCTTGGCGGCAATGGCGCGGGCAAGTCCACTACGCTGTTGACGTTTCTTGGATTTCTGCAACCGTCTTCGGGAAGCGTTGAAGTGCGGGGCCTCGAGGTGAACGGGAATGTCGAGGCCGCTCGGCGGGCCATCGCCTACCTGCCCGAGGCGGCGAGCTTGTACGGCCATTTGAACGCTTTTGAAAATCTGCGCTACTTCCTGTCGCTGGCCGGGGCGGACACCAGCCGGAAAGAACTCGACGCCGCGCTCGACAGCGTGGCCCTGCAGGCCGATGCCCGCGGCATGCGGATGCGAACCTATTCCAAGGGTATGCGGCAGAAGGTGGCGATTGCCCTGGCGATTTTGCGCAACACGCCGATTCTGCTGCTCGATGAGCCGACTTCGGGGCTGGACCCGGTGGCCATCGACGAATTCAACCGGCTGGTGCGGGATTTGGCCGGGGCCGGCCGGACGATTCTGCTGGTCACCCACGATGTCTACGGCGCCTGCCATGTCGCCGACCGCATCGACCTGTTGCAGAATGGCGCGCTTGTCGGCGCTTTCGAGCGGCCCGCCGGCATGGACCGGATCGACACCGAGGCGGTCCACGCCGCCTTCGCCAGGCACGCTGGAGCCATCCAATGAACAACATCTTCGCCATCGCCCGGGAAGAAGCGCGGCTGTGGTTGCGGTCCCGGCTCGCGCTCGGGGCATTGCTCGTTTTCGCGCTGTTGCTGACCGCGACGAGCTGGATGACCGCGAACCGGATGAGCCATGAACTCGCGCACCGCGCCGGACAGCAGGCGCTCGCCGAAGAGACTTTCCTGGCCCAGCCCGACCGCCACCCACACCGCATGGTGCATTACGGGCACTATGTTTTCCGCGCGCCGCCGCCGCTGTCGATCATCGACCCCGGCGTTGATTCGGTCACCGGGCAGTCGATTTTCCTCGAAGGCCACCGCCAAAACACCGCCATGTTCGCCGACGCCGGGGCGGGGGCGAACCTCGGCGGTTTCGAGGAGTTGACCGCGGCACTCGCCTATCAATTGTTCGTGCCGCTGCTGCTGATCGCCATCGGCCATGGCTTGGTCATCCGCGAGCGCGAGGAGAACACGCTGGCGCCGCTGCTTGCCCAGGGCGTGTCGGGAACCGCGCTCTGCGCCGGGAAGTGGCTTGCGCTGGCGGGGGTTGCCCTCGCCCTGCTGCTGCCGCTGGTTGTGCTGGCGGTGGCGGCGGTTCCCGCTAGTGGGGAGGGGTTGGCGGGCGCGGGCCTCGTTTCGCTCTACGCGCTGTATTTGCTGATCTGGTGCGGCTTGATCGTGCTGGTTTCAACCGCGGTGCGGTCCCGCGCGCTGGCGCTCGGCGTGCTGGCGCTGTGCTGGCTTGGCGCCGCGCTGATCGTGCCGCGGATGGCGGTGGAATCGGCGAGTTCCGCCATGCCCACACCGGGCAAACTCCAAACCGACCTGCGCATGCAGGCGGATTTGCGCGAAGTTGGCGATGGCCACAATGCCGGCGCCCCGCAGTTCCGGCAGCTTCAGGCGAATCTGCTGGCGCAATATGAAGTGGACCGGGTGGAAGACCTGCCGGTCAACTTCCGCGGCGTCGTCGCCGAGGTGGCCGAGGCCGACCTGACCGAAGTGATGAACCGCTACGCCGAGGAGCGCATGGCGCTTGAGTCGCGCCAGGCCCGCTTCGCCGAGGCCTTCGGCTGGCTTTCGCCGGTGGTGGCGGTTTCGTCCGGCTCCCGGGCGTTGGCGGGAACCGACTTGGCAACCCACCACCGCTTCCTGCGCGAGGCCGAGGCGGTGCGCTTCGATTTTGTGCAGGGCCTGAACCGCGTTCATGTCGAACAATTGACCTATACCGATGACATCAACCGCAGCATCGACGAGGCATCCCAGCGGGCCACGCGGATGTCGGCCGAGAACTGGAATGTGCTTGACGAATTCGCCTTTCAGCCCGCCTCGGTGGATGAACGCTTCGCCCACGCGAGCGCGCCTTTCGCCATGCTGCTCGCTTGGCTGCTGCTGTTGGGCGGCGGCGGACTGGTTGCGGCGAAAAGGCTGCGGCCGTGATTGGCGTGAATGGACTGTCCCGGGAGGTTGGCTTCCTGGCCAGGGACCGGGCGGCCCTGCTCTGGCTGGGAATCGCGGTGCTTATCGCCGGGGTTTCGGTTGCCCTCGGCCTGCGCGAAATCGCCTCGCAACACGCGGTGCTGGATGACTTGCGGGCAAGCGATCAAGCGGAACGCGAGGTGGTCACCGACTTGTACCGGGACTGGGGCGATGTCGCCTACTACACTTTCCACCTGACCTACGATCCACCGGCGGATTTCGCTTTCGCGGCGCTGGGCCAGCGCGACATCTCCCCCTGGAAGCACAATATCCGCGCCCTCGCGCTGGAAGGGCAGATTTATGAGACCGATGCGCAAAACCCCGATTTCGCCCTGATCGGCCGGTTCGATTTCGCCTTCGCCGCGAGCCTGCTCGCGCCGCTGCTGCTGATTCTGCTGCTGCACGACCTGCGCTCCGGGGAGCGCGCCGCCGGGCGTTTCGAGCTGCTCGGCGCGACGGCGGCGAGCCAAGGCAGCCCCTGGTTCGCGCGGGCGGCCCTGCGCACCGGCGCGCTGGCGCTGTGCCTGATCGCGCCGCTATGGATAGGCGGTTTATCGTCGGGGTCGGGGGTGTCGAAGCTGGCGCTGGCCAGCTTGGTGGTGGCCTTGCACATTGTTTTCTGGTGGGTGGTTTGCGCGCTGGTGGACCGCGCCGGCTGGAGCAGCCCGGTCAACCTGACCGCGCTCGTCGGCGTGTGGCTCGCGCTGGCGGTGGTGGTTCCGACCGCCATCAAGGTTTGGGTTGAGGCCGCGGTGCCGCTGCCCGATGGCGGCGAAATCATGCTCACCCAGCGCGAGGCGGTGAACGACGCCTGGGATCTGCCCAAGCCCGCAACGATGACGCCTTTTATCGAGCGCCATCCCGAATGGGCGGATTATGTGGAAGTGCGCCAGCCGTTTGAATGGAAATGGTATTACGCCTTCCAGCAGGTTGGCGACCAGACGGTGGCGCCGCTGTCGCTGGCCTACCGCGATGGCCGGGCCCGGCGCGACCGCCTCGCCGGAAGCCTCGCCTGGCTGGCGCCGCCGGCGCTCGCCGAGCGTTCGCTGCAAGCCATCGCCGGCACCGGCGTGGCCGCCTCGCTGGCTTATGAACAGCGGGTGCGGGATTTCCATTCGGCGCTGCGGAATTACTACTATCCCCGCCTGTTCCGCGAAGAGCCGTTCACTGAGGCGAGCGTGGCAAGCCGCCCGGAGTTTGATGCGCTCAAGCGACCCGAGGCAACCACCCCGCCCCTTCGGGGCACCCCTCCTTGAAAAGGAGGGGAGTCTCGGGCCGCGCCGGCGAGGTCAACTCTCCCCCTGTCAAGGGGCAGGCGCGAAGCGGCGAGGGGGTTCCGGCCGAAGCCGCGTTTTCGATAAAAGCGCCCTACAACACACCAACAACATCAATAAAGAAGCCGCGTTTGTCGTAGTCGGCGTCGCGGAGGTCGTCGCTGAAGTCGGTGAAGTTGTAGCCGCCGCCAACTTGGAAGTTTTCGCTCAGGCTGCGGTAGGCGCCGAGCAGGACGCCGCTGCGGGAGTTGCCGGCGCTGCGGTCTTCGAGCATCCGGTATTCGGCGAGCAGATCCCATTCGCGCGCGAGATGGTAGCGGGCCCTGGCCACCGTCAGGCTGACTTCATAGTCGTACCAGTCGCCGGTGCCGAGTGTGGCCCGGGCTTCGCCATTCTTCCAGGCGATCTTGGCGCCGATTTCCCAACGCGGGTTGAGTTGATACAGCGCCTCGGCTGAGACGATGTGGACCTTCTGGTCGGGCCCGCCGCCGAACTGGTAGGCGCCCGCGGCGTCGTAGAGGTAGCTGTAGCGGGTCAGCGTGGTCCATTTTTCCAGCGCCGCCGGGCGGTAGGCGTGGCCGATGTCGAATTCGGTGAAGCGGGCGTGTTCGCCGCCGCCGAGGGCGGCGTCGTCGGTTCGCAGCAGATTGAGCCGGCTGAGCACGCGGCTGCTTTCGCTGAGGACGCGGCTGTAGCTCGCGGCGAGCAGTTGCTGGTCGACTTCGTAGCCTGAGCCCTTGTCGGTGCGGTATTCGGTTCGGGCGCTGAAGCGGTAGTCTTCGCGATCGACCGACGCGCCGAGGGAAACCGCGTCGCGCTCGAGCGGGGCGCTGTACATTTCGTCGCTGGCGGTGGTGAAGACGCCGCTGAAGATCCAGTCGCTCTCGGTGGCGTAGTCGATGCCGAAGGAATGGTTGGCACCGGCGTAGTGGTCGGTTTCGCCGAAATGCGACTCGGTGTAGACACCGAAGCGGTTGCCGAAGTCGCGCCGCTGGCCGATGGTGAAGCGGTCGCCGTCGCCGAAGGTTCGGTCCGGGTCGGAGATATAGCTGGCGTAGAGTTCATGGCCGCTTTGCATGCGGTAATTGCCGCCAAACTCGCTGACCGCCCCGGCGCCGATTCCGCTGAGCACGTCGAAGGAGAAGTTCTGCGCCGGGGCGTAGGAGAAACCGCCCGAGAGGGCGCTGCCAAAATCCCCGTCGCTGGCTTCCACAAGCACCGACAATTGTTCGTTGATCCGGGTTTCCAAGCCGGCGGCGATGCGGTCATTGTTGACATGGTCGCCGCTTTCGTCGAGGCCGCTCTGGGCCAGGGCGTAGAGGGTCTGGTCGCCGTTCAGCTCATAGCCCGCCCGCACGCCGGCCATGAGGGCGTCTCCCCGCACGGCGGGCGGGAGGGGGAAGCCGCCAAGGCTGTTGCCGCCGAAAGCTGGGCCCAAACCCAGGCCCAAACCCGATCCCGCGCCGCGCGAGAGGTCCTCGTGGCGGAGTTCGCCGCCGATGGTGAGCCGCCCCCGGGTGACATCGCCCTGGACTCTGGCGACGCTGGTGCTGTCGCCATTGGCGTCCTCGAGCTCGGAGGCGCTGGCCTGGACGAGCAGGCCGGCGCCGTCGCGGACGATGGCGTCGAATCCGGCTTCCTGGATCACTTGGTTGCGCATGATGTTGCCCGAGGAGAAACCGGCGTCGCGGTCCTTCCACCAGGCGCGGACATTGCCCGAAAACTGGTCGCTGACATCGGCGATGTCGAGCCGGCCTTCCACGGCGACGGCGTCGCCTTCGGTCATTTGCCCGGATGGGCTGTAATCCATCGAGCTGAAGCGCAGGCCGCCGTCGAATGATTCGAAGCCCGCGGCGCGCTGGCCCGCCTCGCTGCTGGCGAGCTCGATGTTGAAGTAGGTGCCGGGGCTCGATTTGAGGCTGACTTCGACGCCGTTGAGCCGGTAGTCCTCGCCGGTGCTGTCGTCGGAGACGCTGGTGGCGCCGATGCCGATGTTGTCGGTGAGCCAGACCTTGCCGCGGCCGCCGGCGATGACATTGTCGCCGGAGAAACTCGCCGGCAGGTATTCATAATCGACCAGCAGGTGAACGTGGTCGCCGTCGATGCCGCGGCGGATGATCGCGCTGTTGTGGGCGTTGCTCACCGGCTGCAAAGGCTGGCTCAGGAGGATGCGGCCCTGGATCGGGTCGATCTCGTAATCGAGGCCGGCGACGAATTCCCGCCGCTCGATCGTCTGCCGCGTGTCGCGCTGGCGCACTTCCATCCAGACTTTTTCCGAGCCCTGCACCACGTCGGTGTGCCTGAGGTAGTAGACCGAGCCGCCGGTGGCGCGGAAGCTGACGTGGGCGGCGGCGGATTCCGACTCGGAAACAAAAGCCGTGACGCTGTGGCGCGGGTCGCCGTGGACCGTGTGCGCATCGCTCTCGATGCGGCCCCGCAGGCCATAGAGCGAGCGGTTGTAGGCGAGGTTTTCGGTTCCGGTGAGGCCGGTGTTGTAGTTGCCCCAGAGCAGCTCGTTGCGATTCCAGTCGAGGCGCACGTAGAGCGCGCCCTGGGTGTCCACATCGCTCACCGTGGTCGAGTCGTCGCCGTAGACTGGGTAGTAGCGGTCCGGGTCGAGCTGGCGGAACATGCGGCGGGCGTCGCGGCGGGACAGGTTGTTGCCGAGATTGTCGAGGTCGTCCTCGGTGGTGTCGAGCTGAGCGGTGAGCAGGTATTTGCCCTGGATCTTGGCCTTGGCGTAGAGCGCGAGGCGGCCGTCGAACCACATCGATTCATCGAAGACATCGGCCCCGGTGAGCGACTCGAGGGCGCCGCCGAAGCTGTCCTGGCCCATGGTGAGGCTGGCGAGGCCGACGATGAAGCTGTAGTCCTGGTCGATCTCGGGGCGGAGGATTTCGCGCCAGCGGCCGCCCTCCTCCGCGCCTTCCACGCCACCTTCAATGACGATTTCGGCGGAACCTTCGGCGATGAAAAACTCGCTGACAAAGCCGCCGTTGACATCGGCCTTCACGTCGGCGCCGGCGACGCTGAGCATTTCCCCCGGCGCGAATCCGGCGCCATGAATGCGCAGCTTGCTGCCGCTGAGATTGATCTGGCGGCTTTCCAAAATCGATCTGCCGATCACGTTTTCCGGCGCGACTGGCGCCGCCGGGCCGGCGTCTTGGCCGGCGGCGACCACATCGACGAGCTGCGCCACGGTGCGGTCCGCGTTGCCGGTTCCGTCGAAGACGCGCAGCACATAGGCAAGCTGTTCGCCGGGGGCGAGGGCGAGGTCCGGGCCGAACAGCGAGAAGGCTTCCGGCCAGCCAAGCGCCGTTGCCTCCACGCTGGCGACGGGACGCGCGAGATCGACATCGGTGGCGCGGTGCAGGTCGAGGCGGTAGCGCTCGGCGACGCCTTCGTAGTTGCCGTGGGCGGCGAAGCTGGCTGGCGCGGCCATTCGCCCGTCCGCGTTAACCGTGATCGGCGCGAGGGCGAGCACGGCGAGTTGCGCTTCGCGGCTGAACGCATCCTCGGTCATCCATACGCGACCGGCGCCTGCGACAAAAGTCGTCGCCGCCATTTGCGCGGGTTCGAGCAGGATGGTCCGGCTGCTGACGACCTCGGCGATGGTGCGGTAGCTGATCTCGATTTCAACGCGGCGGTTGATGGTCTGGCCGAATTCGGTGTTGTCGGCGGCGAGCAGCTCGCTGGTGGTGCGGGCTTCGACGACAAGCTGGCTGTCGGCAAGCCCGAGCGCGTCCGCGACCGCCGCGCCGACATTGGCCGCGCGCTGCCTAGCCTGCTCGAGCGCGGCCTGGGTCGCGGTCTCGCCAGCGCCCGCGGCGACATAGGAAACACCGCTCAACCGCACCGATTCGACATCGCGATCCATGAAAGATTCGAGGTTGCCGTTGAGCGCGGCGAGCTGGTCGCCGCTCAATGCCACGCTGGCGGGGGCGAAGCGCACGGGTTCAACGAAATCGGCGAGGATGTCGTAGCTGATTTCGGTTTCGGGTTCGCTGGGCAGGTTTTCCGGGTCTTCGGGTTCGAACGCCTCGAGTGTTTCGGTGATTTCCTCATCGAACACGATCTCGATTTCCACCCGGCGGTTGAGCGCCCTGCCCGCCTCGGTGAGATTGCTCGCCACCGGCTGGCGGAAGGCGTGGCCCTCGATTTCGACGGTTTCCGCATCGAGCGCGAGTTCCGCGCTGAAGAATTCGGCGACTTCCATCGCCCGGGCCTCGGACAGGCCCTGGTTGTCGATAAAGACCGGGGCGATGCGCGTGCTCAGCGGCATGTCGTCGGTGTGGCCGACGAAGCGCACCCGCAGATTGTCGCGGTCGGCGTAGTCATCGAGCAATTGCCGCAGTTGGTCGACGTATTCCTGGGAAATGTCGGCGACGCCGGACTCGAAGCGCACCGGCTGCAAGCGGTCGGTGTTGTAGCGCGTCAGCGTCCGCTCGACCACGGCCCGGGCGGGGCCCTCCCCGTACAATTCGCGGGCATGGCTGGCGTCGAACTGTACGGCGAAGTCGATCCGCGACATCAGCGACTGGGTGATTCGCAGCACCCGGGGATTCTGGCTGACCACCCTGGCGCCATCTGGCAGGGTTGCCGGGTCGAGCTTGAGGATGAAATTCGCGCCCCGGCTGGCGTTGGCGACTTCAACGGCGGCGACGTGGTAGCGGCCATTGGCGTCGGTTTCAATCAGCAGGCCTTCGACCGTGGCGAGGCGGACGCCGGGAATGCCGGGCTCGTCCTCGCCGCGGATGCCGTCGCCGTCGCGGTCGAGGAAGACTTGGCCGAGGACGGTGGTTTGCTCGAACAGCGGATCGCTGGCGATATTCACCGTCGCCTCGGCGACATTGCCGACGACGCGGCTGCCGGCGAGCGGTGTCGCGGTGTTGGTGTAGCTGCCCTGGCTGGCCCGGGTGCTCGGCCGGGTCACGTAGCGGATCACCACGCTGCTGTTGGCGTCGATGTCGAATGGGCCGAAGGTCACCGGGTCGTTGCCGCTGGCCCGGACCGGAACCGCGGGATTGGCTGCGAGTGAAATCGGCGCGGGCAGGTCGGCCGGCGAATCGCCGGTTGCCTGGATGCTGGCGCTGTCGGCGATGAAGTTGAACTCATCGGGCAGGTTGTCGCGCAATTCGATGCCGCGCAGCATCACCGATGTGGTGTTGCTGAGGCGGATTTCGTAACCCACCGGCTGGCCCACCGAGGGGAAGCGGCTCACCGCCTCCTTGCTCACGCTGATCAATCCGGCGTAGACCGGGCTGTCCATCGGATCCAGCGGAACATGGTTGTGGAAGGCGGTTGCCGCGCTGGCGGACAGCGTCAGGCGGCGGTACCAGGTGGCGTCGTCGGCGTCCATGGGGGCGCCGGACTGGGCCTGAACGACGCAGGCCGACCCAGCGCCGCAAGCGGCGACATCGAGGGCGAGCCGCTCGGGGGGCAGCAGCAGCGAATCGCCGGCGAGATAGGCCGAAGGCGCCTCGACGACTTCAATCGCGTAGCCGCCCGCTCCAGCGGGGCAATCGCTGTGGACGCCCGCCCGCAAGTCGAAGCGGTAGGCGCCGTCGGCGCCGACAATCTGGCCTTGCTGGCCGGGCAGCAGGCACTGCGGGGCCAAATGGGCGCCAGCGGCATTGTTCAGCCGCAGGCGAACCCCCGGAATCGGCTCTCTGGCGACGCTGTCGTAGACCACACCGCCGATGGCGATGGGCAAATCGCGCTGGAGGGCCGAGTCGGGAAGCAATTCCACTGGCTGTTCCAGCCAGGCCATGCCGGTTTCTGGATGCCTGACCTGGAGCGAGGCGACGCCATCGGCAAGGCCGGAAAGAAGATAGGCGCCTTCGGCGTCGCTGGCGGTTTCGGCGGCAACTTCGCCATCGCCGTCGATCACCTGCACGATCCAGCCCGCCCGGCCGCTCTCGCCCGGGCCGCGCGCGCCATTGGCGTCGTCATCGGCATACACCGTGCCCTCGATCGACACCGGAGGCGGGTCCGGGGGCGGGGCCGGATCGTTGTCGGCAACCCGGACCCGGGCGGAGTTGTAGTCGCCATCCTGGTCGTAGCCGCGGCCGACACTGATATTGGCGATGATTCTGCCTTCCGGTTCGTGGATCGCATCGTCCACTGTCGGAATCCGCAGAACCGCCCCGCCATCGGCGCCGATCCGCACCGAATGCGAGCCGTGGGTCTCCTCGGCGAGGAATTCCCCCCGGTCGCGCACGAGCAGATTCACCTTGATCTCGTCCATCGCCGGTGGTGGCGTCGCGGTGAGCGTGAACACCGCCTCCTGGCCTTCGACGATGGGGCGGCCGGCGGCGATGCTGACAATGGGGCGGGGTGGCGTCTCGTCGTCGTCGGCGACATTGATGCGCGCCACCGCGGCGGTTTCGGAGATGGTGTAGCCCGAGCCGGCGGCGAGCCGGGCGGAGATCAGCCCGTCGCCTTCCTTGATCTCATCGTCGAGGGTTGCCACCACCACCGAATTCGCGCCGCTTGAATTGATGCTGACGACTCTCAACCCGGACTGGCCGGGCCCGGCGAAGTCGCCGTCCTGGGAAAAGCGCACATTGACCAGAATCCGGGTTTCCGGCGCCGGTGGCGGCTCCGCCACCACCCGGAACACCGCGTCGCCGCCTTCGATGATCGCCGCGCCGGGGTGGATGCTGACCACGGGCTGGCCGGCGCTCTCCTGGGGCTCCTGGGCCGAAGCGGCGGTCGCGAACAACGCGGAAAGGACGAACGCGGCCAGCGCGGACAACCGCCGCTGGCGGGCTTGCGGGCCGGGATGGTTCGGTTTTTGATGGACTTGCGCCGGGGGGGTGGAAAGTCGGAAAAACTGCGGATTCGGGTTCATGGTTTTGGCTTTGATCGGT
This sequence comes from Gammaproteobacteria bacterium, assembly GCA_026709135.1. Lineage (GTDB taxonomy): Bacteria > Pseudomonadota > Gammaproteobacteria > Pseudomonadales > Pseudohongiellaceae > UBA9145. The sequence continues at coordinate 10,670 of JAPOTO010000228.1, forward strand.
AATTTACTTTTCATTGGTTCAACGGGGTTCAACGGCGGATTCAACAGCGGCTCCAACGGCGAAACGCGGCCCCGGACTCTTGCTGGACCGGAAACCAAAGTTCAAGGCGCTGCGGTATGAAATTTATCGGCAAGCGCGCGGCTGGCTTTACCTCCTTTGCCACTGCGTTCTTTACCACCGCGGCATGGCCCTTCGCCGCCGGGCAGGCGCCAGCGTAATCAGCGTGTCGCGATTATGGGAGGGACTTCCTTTTCTTCTCGTCATTCAGCCGCGCAAACCAATTGCGCCGCATGACGGCTTGCATCAATGCCGCAAGGTCACTCTTGTTCTGTGGTTTCAGGCCCCGCCGCGGCCTGGCTGTCTTTTTCCCGTTGAATCCGCTGGTAGATTTCCTCGCGGTGAACCGCTATGTGCTTTGGCGCGTTTACCCCTATGCGCACCTGGTTCCCCTTAACACCCAGCACGGTAACCGTTACATCGTCTCCCACCATCAGCGTCTCGCCGATCCGGCGCGTCAATATCAGCATTGTGCTCTCCTGGTCCACGTCCTCGTCCTTGCTGGCGCCTCGCCAATCCCTCGATAGTTGGCCTGTACCGATTGCGTCACTATAGTAGCCGTGTGCCTTCCCGCTTTGCAAACGATTTGCGAAGATCGCCCCCGGGGAGCCGATTTCAGCCGTCGTTTTCCGGTTTTTCAAGCGCGAAGGCGCTGTGCAGGGCGCGCACCGCGAGTTCGAGGTATTTTTCCTCGATCACCACCGAAATCTTGATTTCCGAGGTGGTGATGATCTGGATATTGATGCCCTCTTCGCCGAGGGCCTTGAACATCAGGCTGGCGATGCCCGCGTGCGAGCGCATGCCGACGCCGACGAGTGACACCTTGGCGATGTGGGTGTCGAGTTCCACGGTTTGCGCGGGAATCGAAGGCACGGCCTGTTCGAGGATGCCGAGCGTGCGCTCGGCGTCCTCCCGCTTGACGGTGAAACTGATGTCGTTGCTGCCGTCGGCGGCGGCGTTCTGCACGATGACATCAACCTCGATGCCCTGCTCGCTGACCGGGCCAACCACCTTGTAGGCGGCGCCGGGCACATCGGGAACGCCCTTGACGGTGAGTTTGGCTTCGTCGCGCTCGAAAGCGACGCCGGCGATGGCCGGTGTTTCCATGGTTTGCTCCTCCAGCGTGATCAGGGTTCCGGGGCCTTCCTCGAAGGTGGAAAGCACCCGCAGGGGGACTTTGTATTTTCCGGCGAACTCGACGGCGCGGATCTGCAGCACCTTGGCGCCGAGGCTGGAGAGTTCGAGCATTTCCTCGAAAGTGATCTGCCGCAGCAGCCGGGCGCCATCCACCATGCGCGGATCGGTGGTGTAGACGCCGCGGACATCGGTGTAGATCTGGCACTCATCGGCTTCAAGCGCCGCCGCGAGCGCCACCGCGGTGGTGTCGGACCCGCCGCGGCCGAGGGTCGAGACGCAGCCGCTCTCGGTCACGCCCTGGAAGCCGGCGGCGACGACGACATTGCCCTGCTCAAGCTGGGCCAGAATCCGGGTGCTGTCGACTTCGCGGATCCGCGCCCGGGTATGGCTGTCGTCGGTGAGGATGCGAATCTGCCCGCCGGTGAACGAGCGCGCGCCGCGGCCCCGGCGCTCGAGCGCCATGGCGAGCAGGGCGATGGAGACCTGTTCGCCGGTGGCGAGCAGCGCATCGAGCTCCCGCGGCGTTGGCTGATCCATGATTTCATGGGCGAGCGCGGCGAGGCGGTTGGTTTCGCCAGCCATGGCCGAGAGCACGGCGACGATGTCGTGGCCCTGGTCGCGAAAACGGCAAATCTTGTCCGCCACGGCTTCGATATGGCCCACCGAGGCGACCGAAGTGCCGCCGAATTTCTGCACGATGAGCGACATCAGTCCGCATCCGCCAGTTTTTCCGCGGTCCAGGGAAACACGCTTTCCAGCGCCTTCGGCAGGGCGCCGATGTCGCGGCCGCCGGCCATGGCCATGTCGGCGCGGCCGCCGCCCTTGCCGCCAAGCTGTCCGGCGACCATGTTGGCGAGCTCCCCGGCCTTGACCGGGCCGGTCAGTTCCTTGCCCACTCCGGCCACTAGGCTGACCTTGCCATCGCCGGCGCTGGCGAGCACCACCACGCATTTGCCGAGGCGGTTCTTGAGCTTGTCCACCGCCTCGCGCAGGGCTTTGGGGCCGAGTCCATCGACCTGGGCCGCGAGCACCTTGGCGCCGGCGATTTCCCTGGCCCGCTCGGCGAGATCGCCACCGGCGCCGGTGGCGAGCCTGGCCTTGAGTTGTTCGATTTGCTTTTCGAGTTCGCGGTTGGTCCTGGACAACTGGCTGACGCGCTCGACGATCTCCTCCGGGCTCGACTTCACCACGCCGCAAAGCTCGCGCAGGGTCTGTTCTTCCCGGCGCACGAGGCCGAGGGCGCCGAGACCGGTCACCGCCTCGATCCGGCGCACGCCGGCGGAAATGCCCGATTCGGCGGTGATGCGGAACAGGCCGATATCGCCGGTGCGGTTGACATGGCAGCCGCCACAGAATTCAACCGAGTACTCGCCGCCCATGCTCACCACGCGCACTTCCTCGCCGTATTTTTCGCCGAACATGGCGACCGCGCCGCGGTTTCTCGCCTCATCAATGGGCATGATTTCCTTGCCGACCACGGAATTGCGCAGGATTTCGCGGTTGACCTGCCGCTCGATCTCGCGGATTTGCTCCGGGGCCACCGGCGCCGGATGGGAAAAATCGAAGCGGAGCCGGTTCTCATCCACGAGCGAGCCGCGCTGGCTGACGTGGCCGCCGAGCACATTGCGCAGGGCGGCGTTCATCAGGTGGGTCGCCGAATGATTCGCGGTGGTGGCGCCGCGGGCCTCCGCGGCGACATGGGCGGTGAGCCGGTCGCCGCTGCGCAGCGCCCCCCGCTCAAGGCGGCCGATATGCACCACGGCCTCGCCCTGCTTTTGCGTGTCGGCGACGGCAAAGCGCATGGCCTCGTTCTCGAGCGCGCCGGTGTCGCCGACCTGGCCGCCGGATTCGCCGTAGAACGGGCTGACATCGAGCAGCAACCGCGCTTCGCGGTCGTCGGCGAGCGCCTCGAGCGGCTGCCGGTTTTCGGCGTCGAAGATGCCAATCACCGTGGCTTTGCCGCTCAATTCGTCGTAACCGATGAATTCGGTGGCCTGGCCCGGATCGATATCGACCAGATCGCTGACATTGAAATGGCTCGCCGCCCGGGCCTGTTCGCGCTGTGTTTCCATCGCCGCCTCGAAACCTTTGGCGTCGATGCCAAGCCCGCGCTCCCGGGCGATGTCGGCGGTGAGGTCGGCGGGGAAGCCATAGGTGTCGTAGAGGCGGAACACGGTGTCGCCGGGAATGCTTCCGCCCTTGAGTTCGGCGATGGCCTTTTCGAGCATGGCCATGCCGTTGTCGAGGGTGCGGGCGAACTGCCGCTCCTCCTCTTCAAGCGCGGCGGCGATGCGCGGCCCCTGCTCGATGAGTTCGGGATAGGCGCCGCCCATGATCTCCCCGAGCGGCGCGACGAGCCGGTGGAAGAACAGATCCTTCACCCCGAGGCGGTGGCCGTGGCGGATGGCGCGGCGGATGATGCGGCGCAGCACATAGCCGCGGCCCTCGTTGGCTGGCAGCACGCCGTCGACGAGCAAAAAAGCGCAGGAGCGGATGTGGTCGGCGATCACCCGCATCGAGGCGTCTTCGCGGCCGTCCACGCCGGTGAGCCGGGCGATGGCGGCGAGCAAGTCGCGGAACAGGTCGATCTCGTAATTGCTGTGCACCTTCTGCAGCACCGCGGCGAGCCGTTCGAGCCCGGCGCCGGTATCCACCGATGGCCGCGGCAGCGGGGTCAGCGAGCCGTCCCCGGCGCGCTCGAATTGCATGAACACCAGGTTCCAGATCTCGATGTAGCGGTCGCCGTCCTCGTCCGGGGATCCGGGCGGGCCGCCGGGGACTTCGGGGCCGTGGTCGTAGAACACTTCGGAACAGGGGCCGCAGGGGCCGGTGTCGCCCATGGCCCAAAAATTGTCTTTCTCGCCCATGCGCGAAAAGCGCTCCGGGCTTACTTGGATGTCCTTGAGCCAGATGTCCGCGGCCTCGTCGTCGTCGCGGAACACCGTGACCCAGAGTTTTTCCGCGGGCAGGCCGAGTTCGACGGTGAGAAAGTCCCAAGCGTAGCGGATCGCCTCGCGCTTGAAATAGTCGCCGAAGGAAAAATTGCCGAGCATCTCGAAAAACGTATGGTGGCGCGCGGTATAGCCCACGTTTTCGAGATCGTTGTGCTTGCCGCCGGCGCGCAGGCAGCGCTGGGAGGTGACCGCGCGCCGGTAGGGCCGCGCCTCGCGGCCGAGGAAAACATCCTTGAACTGGACCATGCCCGAGTTGGTGAACAGCAGGGTCGGGTCATCGCCGGGCACGAGCGGGCTGCTCGCCACGATCCGGTGGTCGTTGCGGGCGAAATAGTCGAGAAAGCACTGGCGGATTTCTGCGCTGTTCATGATTGCGGCCCAGGTTTCACAATGTGCGTTGCGGCCCGGAGTCAATCCCCGTTTTCTTCCCGCTTGCCAGCTTGCTTGCCTGCCCGCCCGCTTTCCGCGTCCGCAGTGCCGGACGCGCTTGGGCCGAGCATCGGCGCCTTGCCGCCGCCACCGGCGAAGGAAAAAGTCTCCAGCGCGTCCTCGAGGTGGACGCGCAGGTCGCCATCGCTCGAAAGGATGATGGCGATGGGGCGCGTCCTGGGGAAGTGGCTCATGATGATCGTGAAGATGATCAGGAAAGGCACGCAGAGGAAGGCGCCGGGGATGCCCCAGATCGTGCCCCACAGCGCCAAGTTGAGCAGGATGACGATGGGGCTGAGATTGAAGGAACTGCCCATCAGCCGCGGCTCGATCACATTGCCGATCAACACCTGGAAAGCGCCGATGCCGCCGAGCACCATCAGGAACAGCGTGTAGCCGTCGGACTGGGCCAGGGCGATCATCGCCGGGAACATCGTGGCGATGATCGAGCCGACGGTGGGGATGAAATTGAGCAGGAAAATCAGCAACCCCCAAACCCCGGCGAAATCGACCCCCATCAGCAGCAGCAAGCCGTAACTGAGCAGCCCGGTCAGCGAGCTCGTGAACATCTTGATGCCGATGTACTTCTGAATGTCGTCGCGGATGCGCTCGAAGATGCCGCGCACCTCCTTTTCCTTGGCGGCATCCGGCACCAGGGCGCTGATCTTGTTGCCGAACTGCCCCTGCTCGAAAAACAGGAAGCCAACATAGATCAGAATCAGGCTGCCGCTCGCCAGGATGCCCGCCGCCGAGCCGGCGAGCGAGGCGGCGTAACTCGGCAGATTGATCCAGTCATTGAGCAACTGGCCGAGATTGTCGCTCTGGATCGCCCCAACATCGACAAATGGCAGCGACAGCGATTCGAGGCGGCGGATCAGGTTGTCCTGGTAGATCGGCGCCATTTCCACCACGCCGCCGAAGGAGGCGCTGAGAAAATTGACCACCGCCCAAGTGACCGCGAGAAAGGCAAGAATCGACAGCAGCAGGCAAACCGGCCGGGGAATCGAGAAGCCGCCAACAGCGATCCGCCCAAGCGCGGCGGCGAGGGTGTTGATCAGATACCACAGCGCGACCGCGATCACCAGCGGCAGCAACAACGACTCGCCGACAATCAGCAGGTAGAAGACAACAACCACCAGCAGCACAACGGCCAAATAGTTCAGCACTTTCATCGCTCGCCAGTCCCCGGAACCCAGCGCGAACCGCCCTTAAAACTCGCGGAGTCTAACATGCTTGGCCATCAGCCCGACATGGCAACCCCGCCGCATCCGGCCAAAAATGGGAATTCCCGCAGAGTCCTCCTCGCGGCGTTGCGCGACTTGGCAATAAGACTGCCGCGCCTGACGCCTGGCGCGGAGACTTCCCGCAGCCACTTATGCAGGATGATTGGCGATGCCATGATTGTGGCGCGTCAATCGATGGCTGCCCCTCCTGCGACGGGTGGCTGAAGGAAAAAATGGGTAAGTACGGTCGGTTCCTTGGCTGCTCAAACTATCCCGAGTGCAGTTACACAAGGAACCTTCAGGAAAAGCCATAAACCCTGGCGGCGGCAGAACGAATTTTCCTGACCCTATCCCGATGCAGCCGCCTCCAAAAGAACATCGCGGAATGAAGCGAAACTTCTGGACCGGTTGCGAGCGGGGTCCATGTGTTTGCCGATCATGTTCGCCGCCTGCACGGTTGACAGTCCCTGCTCGAAGTAACCGCTTCTGCGCAGTTCCCGCTCAAATGCCTCTTTCGTTCCGCCGGCAATAGCATCGGGGTTCCGAAAGGCGGCCCGATTTGGAACATGCTCCGATACTCGCGGATATGCGGTGCGAACTGCTCGCCAATCGCCGAAGTACCAGGCTTCGAGCTCTTCAATGGCAATTCTTGTTACCACCTGCCACGATGAGTCCCCACAGGCGCTTTTGGAGCGAAGTTCCGCATTTTTGCAGTGCCGTTCAAGTTGCGCCTTCAGTTGGCGGCAGTCTTCGCTGTCGCGGTCAATGACGACGACTATGCGGTAATTGTCTGGAATCCAAGACGCATATCCCTTGAGGCGAGCCTCCAATTTCCTCAGCAGCGCATGCTTGCCTTGATATGGATGAACGGTGAAACTGCTCGACTCTGGCAGGAAACCTGGCAGCCAGGATTTGAGCAAAGCTTCCATTGAAGGCTCCTCCACAAGGAACTCGAAATGAATAACAGACATGCTATTTTGCGCCTTCGCCTTCCATCGGCATGCCGCCTGCCGTCAATGGGTCTCCAACTTCAAAAAGACCTTCCATCCAAAGATCTCCCAGATTTGCGCCAGCATCCATGAATGCCATGATTCTCTTGTTTTGGTCCAGCGATTGACTCCGGGTATAGCCGTCGTCATCGCGCCATAACACATGGACTTCGCTGGGCCGCACCGCGTCAAGAAAGAACGGCGAATGGGTTGTCACCAATATCTGCGTTGCGCCAGATACTTCCCGGCACTCTTCCGCCAGCCCATATAGCAGGCGGGGATGGAGGAAATTTTCCGGTTCTTCTATGCCGATAAACGGTGGCGGAGTGGGATCGTTCATCAAAACGAGATATGCCAGCATCTTCAGTGTGCCATCCGACGCGAAGCGGGCCATGATCGGTTCTTCAAACGGCGCATCCTTGATCTGCAGCAACAGCCTGCCATCCGGCATCTGGTTTGCAATGACGCTGTGAATCTTGGGAACTTTTTGCTGAAGCCTGCTGAAAATCAAACCGAGACGGTCGGCGTGCTCTTCCGAGAGGTACTGGATGACATTGACAAGATTGTCTCCGGTTTTGCTTAACCGCTCCTGTGGCCCCGCTTCGGGCTGACCTCTCGCCTCATCGGACGACAGGTAGGAAACGTGCCATCCCATGATAAAATTCCGCAGCGCGACAACACGGGGGTTCTCCGCCAGTTGGCCGAGCGCATTGACCGCGATGGTTTCCGGGGAACTGAGGGGTACTTCTATTCGCTCATCCTGCGAGTCCGGGAGTTCGCCCGAAATCACCTTGCCGGTACCACCGGCATAATCAAGAAACCGGAAAGGCGCGCCGTAGCTGCCCCGCTTCCATCTGAGCCATTCCACCACGGCAACGGGACGGCCGTTTTTCTCCTCTACTTCAAGATGATAGGTGATCAGGGAGCTTCTGGGTTTTTCGCGATAGGCTATCTCAATCAACACAGGACCCGAGCCACCCCTGGACTTTAGCTCCCTGGCCCGTCCGCGCTTTTCCCACGCCCGGCGAAGCCCGGTCTCGAAGCATTCGGCCAGGAAAGCGAAAACATCGAAGACCGTCGACTTGCCGCTGCCGTTTGGGCCCAGCAGCACGGTCAGGGGAGTCAGATTCTTCAACTCCAAATCCCGCAAGGCGCGAAAGTTCCGAACCTTCAGGCGCTCGATTCGCGGGGGTGCGCCAGCAAGCTTAGCCATGTTGAATCACTAATTTAAGGGTGCGGAATACTGTAGTGTATCAGTTTGCGGCTTTTCACAAATCTGTCGGCTTACGATAGACTTGCGGGCAATTTTGGGAAGGTGGCCACGCAGACGCATGGGTGAAGCGCGATTCAGCATTCGCATTGCCGGCAAGACCGACACCGGGGTGGCGCGCGAGCACAACGAGGACTTTATCGGCTTCGACGAGGCCGCCGCCCTCGCCGTGGTCGCGGATGGCCTGGGTGGCCGCGCCTCGGGCGAAATCGCCTCCTGCATGGCGGTTACCTCGATCCTCACCGAGCTGCGCCCGGACCGGCCCGCCGCGCAAACCGACCCCGACCTGCGGGAAAGCCTGACCGGGGCGATCCACGCCGCCAACCGCAGAATCCACGCCGCCGCCAACGCCAACAAGAGCCACAACGGCATGAGCACCACCCTCATCGCCGCCCGCATCGACGACCGCCGCCTGCTCGCCGGCTGCGTCGGCGATTCGCGCCTGTACCTGATGCGGAGGCGGCAACTCGAGCAACTTTCCAGCGACCACACCCTGGCCAAGGACTTGCTGGCCAAAGGCGAGGTCAGCGGCGGTTCGGTTTCACTCGCGAGCATCGACCACATCCTGACCCGCGCGCTCGGCGTCCACGCCGAGGTCGAGGTTGACTTCATCGAATACGAACTCGAAGCCGGCGACGTGCTGCTGCTTTGCTCCGATGGCCTCTACAACATGGTCGCCGACTGGCAGCTCAAGGACATCCTCAACGACCACGGCGCCGACATCGAGCGCGGCGCCTTCAAACTCGTCGACCACGCCAACCGCAACGGCGGCAAGGACAACATCGCCGCCGTGCTGATGCACGTTGCGGCGAGTGCCTGAGTTCCCGGCCTCTCAGCTTCCGGGGCGGTCGGCGCGTTTCGCCGGGGTCAGGATCTGCTGTTCGACGAGATTGTAGAGACGGCCGAGGTGGCCGCGGCGATCGGGGCCGGGGACGCTGTCGGAGGTGGCGACGATGACCAGATCAAGCTCATCAACGACGAAAATGAGCTGGCCGCCATAGCCCCAGGCGGTGGGCACCCGCAGGCCGGCGAGGTCGCGCAGCCACCAGCCGTAGCCGTAGAAACGGCCCTGGCCCCGGGGCGAGCGGGCCTTCGGTTGGTGGGAAGCCTCGACCCAGTGTTCCGGCACCACCCGGACCTCGCCGTGGCGGCCGCCATTGAGATACATGGCGCCGAAGGAAAGCATCTGCCGCGGCGTCATCTCCATGTCGTTGCCGCCGAAGTAAATGCCTTGCGGGTCCCTGGGCCAATGGGACATCGAGAAACCCATGGGGCCGGCAAGGTGCTGCTGGGCGAACTCTTTGGCGCTCATGCCGCTCGCCCGGGTCAGAATCGCCGACAGCAAGTGCGTGCTGCCGGTGCTGTAGAGCATGGCGGTGCCGGGCCTGGCCACCAGCGGCTGGTCGATGGCGAACTTCACCCAGTCGCCGCTGGCGACCCAGCGCCCGTAGTTGCGGTTGCTCGTGGTTTCCAGCCCCGACTGCATCGTCAGCAGGTTTTCCACGGTGATGCCGCGCTTGGCGGCGTATTCATCGCCTTGCAGATATTCGGGGAAGAAGTCCACCAGGGTGGCGTTGACCGATTCGATATGGCCCTGCTCGATGGCGATTCCGATCAGCGCCGAGATCACGCTTTTCGAAGCCGACTTCATGTTCGCCGGGCGGCTCGCCCTGGCGCCGTTGTAGTAGTTCTCGAAGACAATTTCGCCCCGATGCTGGATCAGCAGGCTGCGCAGCCGCGGCAGTTCCCGGGCCGCCCGGTCGGCGCCGCCAAAGTCGGGCTGCCGGGAAAGCGCGGGTGGCGCGATCAACAGGATCAGCAGCAGGGCGAGTGGCGCGGCCCTGGTCATTGTTGCCGCCACTTCAATCGATTCCAGTCAAATCGCCGCGAAGGCGTCGTCGAGAATCGCCGGGGTGAGAATCTGCGGCAGAATCACCGGCTCCCCCGCCGGGTCGCCGGGGTACAGCACGTAGAGCGGCACCGAAGGCCGGCGGAAGGCTTCGAGCACGGCGGTGATTTCCGGGTCCTCGTTGGTCCAGTCGCCCTTCATGTAGACGATGTTGTTGTCGTCCATCGACTGTTGCACGCGCTCGGTGCCGAGCGTGCTCTGCTCGTTGACCAGGCAGGTGATGCACCAGTCCGCGGTCATGTTGACGAACACCGGCGTGCCACCGGCGCGCAGCTCCGCCAAGCGGGCGCTGCTGAAGGGCTCGAATTCCGCGCTCGACTGCTCGGCCAGTTCCCCCGCGGTGGCGGCCAGCGTTTGCAGGAAGGGCGTCTGCATCAAATAGCCGGCGAGAAACAGCGTGGCGATTCCCACCGCGTAATTGGCACCGCGCATCACCGGCCCCACCACATGGCGGCGCTGATACAGCCAAGCCGACAGCGCCAGCAGGATGCAAATCCCGAGCACCAGCGACATGCCCATGACGCCAACCTGGTTGCCGAGCACCCAGAGGAAGAAGGCCGCCGAAGCGTACAGCGGAAAGGCCATGAACTGCTTGAAGGTGTTCATCCAGGCCCCGGGCCGCGGCAGGAAGCGGGTCAGGCCGGGAATCCAGGACAGCACCAGAATCGGCAGCGCCATGCCCAGGCCGAGTGCGAGGAAAACAAGCATCGCCACCAGCCAGGGCTGGGCGAGGGCGAAACCGATGGCGGGGCCCATGAATGGCGCGGTGCAGGGCGTTGCGACGATGGTCGCGAGCACGCCGGTGAAGAACGAGCCCTTGTAGCCTTTCTGCACGGTCAGATCGTTGCCGACCCCCATCAGCCCGGTGCCGATCTCGAACACCCCGGACAGGCTCAGGCCAAGGGTGAAGAACAGATAGACGATAAAGGCGAGAAACCAGGGCTGCTGGAACTGAAAGGCCCAGCCCACCTGCTCGCCCGCCGCCCGCAGGGCGATCAGCGCCGAGGCGAGCAGGACGAAGGAAACCAGAATGCCGGCGGTGTAGGCCAGGCCCTCGTTGCGCTGGCGCCGGGCGGTTTCCCCGGAGGCGGCGACGAAACTCAGCGCTTTCAGCGACAGCACCGGGAACACGCAGGGCATCAGGTTGAGAATCATGCCGCCAAGCAGGGCGCCGAGCATGAACAGCGGCAGGCCACCAAGACCGCCATCGCCACCACCGGGAAATCCCGCCGCCATTGGTATGACACTGGTCGCGCCGGCGATAGTGGCGGCGTCGCTGAAATCGTAGGCGCTGCGCGCGCCGGCGGAATCTTCGAGCACCAGCGTGCCGTGGAGCGAATCGAGATTCTCGGCCATGCGCCGGGGCTGTTCGTGGGTGATCTGCAACAGGCTCGCCTGGACGGAAACATCCCGCAGCGGCCCGGGCTTGATGACCCGGCGCTGTTCGGGGAAGAACCAGGCGTCCGCGTAATCGGCGAAGTCGAGGCTTGGCGATTCGAAGCCGAGGCTGATCCGCTCGCCGGCCACGGCGAAGCGCGAGCGGATGTCGTGATCGGTGGCGGGCAATTGTTCCCGCGCGCTCGCGAACAGGGCCGCGTGGCCGCCATTGGCCACCGCGGATTCACCCACCGGCAGCGTGATATCGAGGCGCTGCTCGCCGGGAATGCAGATCAGCTCACAAACATTCCAGTACGCCAGCGCGGACAGCTCGACGGTATCGCCTTGGTAATCCGCGGGGATCGTCACCGGGATGGGGTGGAGCACTTCCTCCTCGTAGCCGAAGTTGACCAGATCGGTGTCGTAGAAAGGCAGCCAGTGCGGGGCGGGGAACCGCAATTCGCCGACCGCCGTTCCCGGCGGCGCCGACCACTCGCCGATACTTGTGGGCTCGCCGCTGTCGCCGCCCATTTTCCAGTAGGTGTGCCAGTGCTCAGCCGGGTCGAGCCGCAGCCCGAGCCATGCGGTTTCGCCGGGGACGATGCTTGCGTTCTCCGCGATGAGTTCGACTTCGATGCTGTGGTCCCAAGCCACATGGGTCAAAGTCGGCCGCAGGTCGTAGCCGTGAAGCGCGCCTTCCTCATCAACCCAGGCGAGCAGGCCGTCGAGTTCGGTCATGTCGAGCGGGTGGCGGGCGTGCCGCTCGGTGGAAATCTGGATGCGCGAGTCTTCCAGCATCACATCGCGGTAAGGCGCGTACTGCATGACCCGGGCCCGGGTGGGGAAGAACCAGGCTTCATCGGCCCCGGCGAAGCGCGCGTCGGGCGCGGCCACCATCACATTGACCTTGCCATCGTGGCGGTTGAACCGCGCGGTTAAATCATGCCCGCCCAGTGGAAGCGGCGTGTTGGCCCGGGATTCGGCGAAGCCCGCGCGCCAGCGCTCGTCGGTCTCCAGCGTGTCGGCCACTGGCAGCGAGATCGAAAAACGGGCGCTGCCGGGAATGCAGATGACTTCGCAGACCTGCCAGTCGATGGTGGTGGCGGCGTCGAAGCGCTCGCCGGCGAAATCGGCTGGAACCGACACCGGCAGCGGCAGAATCACCTCGTGGCCATAGGTGAAGGTGACCAGGTCGGAATCGGGAAAGGGGGTCCATTCGGGAATCGGCCAGACGATGTCGCCGATGTCGGCTTCGGATATACCCGCCGGCAACTCCCAGTCCCCCGCGCTCGTGGCCTCGCCGCTGTCGCCGCCGAACTTCCAGTAGGTGTGCCAATTGTCGATGGGGTCGAGGCGGATGCCGAGCCAAAGCGTCTCGCCGGGAACCGCGGTGCGGGTCTCGGCAACGAGCTCGACTTCAATCTGCTCGGTGCTGTGCGGCTGGGCTGTTACGCCCAGACTCGCCAGACAGAGCGCCAACAAGGCGAGCAGCCGCAAGGCGAATTTCGACATGGTTTCAGTCCCGGATCAACGGCAGGCGCGAACCGGGCAAATCTTACGCGATTCGCGCCAAAACCGCCATTTTAGTCAATTCGGCGATGTGCTGGGAGCGCAGGAAAGAATCTCCTCCACGACGAGTTGGACTTTGCGCTGGCCACGGAACTCGTTGACTTCGATGCGGTAGGCGAGGTTGATTTTCTCCACATCGGGGGCTGGCCATTCTTCCACGTTGAAAGCGATGGCGCCGATCTTCAATTCCGGCTTTTCCTTTGGGCTGACATCCATTCGCAGGTGCTTTTCCTTCAGCACGAGTTGGTCGCGCAGCACGAACTCGCCGTCGAACAGCGGTTCGGGGAAGTCCTTGCCCCAGGGGCCGGCGTTGCGCAGCATTTGCGCGGTTTCGATGGTGAACCATTCGGGTTCAAGCGCGCCGTCGCTGTACAGTACCGCCTGCAATTGTTCCGGCTTTAGCTGGCGGGCGGCTTCCTCGTCGAACGCGGCGCGGAACCGTTCGAGACTCTCGGGCGCCAGGCTCAGGCCGGCGGCCATGGCGTGGCCGCCAAAACGGCTGATCAGCCCCGGGTTGCGGCTGGCGATGGCATCCAAGGCGTCGCGGATGTGGAAGCCGGCGATGGACCGCGCCGAGCCTTTGAGTTCGGCCCGCGGATCATCCGGGTCGCCAGCGAAGGCGATGACTGGCCGGTGCAGGCGGTCCTTGATGCGCGAAGCGAGCACGCCCACCACCCCTTGGTGCCAACCCGGATCGTGCAGACACAAGCCGACTGGCAAGCCGGCGCCGGGCGTTTCGCCCTCCCCGGAATCGGCCCCGGCGACAAGCCCGGCTTCGGCGCCGGCCAGCATCGCCGCCGCCTGGTCGTCCATCTCCGCCTGAATCTCCCGGCGCCTGGTGTTGATTTGATCGAGTTGCAGGGCCAAATCCCGCGCTGAATCCGCCTCTTCCGCGAGCAGGCATTCGATGCCGGCGGACATGTCCTCAAGCCTGCCCGCCGCGTTCAGCCGCGGGGCGACGCGGAAAGCCAGATCAGTCGCCGTGGCGTTGCGGCTGGCCCGCTCAAAGAAGCTCGCCAGTTGTTTGCCGCCGGCCATTGCCAACTTCGACCCGCCCGGGCGCTCTCCCCCGTTCCCCGGCCCCGGCCCTCCACTGGCCGGGGCCGGATCGGCCGGAACCCGCCGGGGGTTGATCAAAGGATCGGCCGCGGCGAACAATGCCTGGATGCCGGGCCTGGCGCGGCCGGCGCGGATGCGGCGCAGGCCCTCGTTGACCAGGATGCGGTTGTTGCGGTCGAGCGAGACCACATCCGCCACGGTGCCCAGCGCCACGAGATCGAGCAATTCCCGCAAGTCCGGCTCCGGCGGACCTTCCCGGCCGAACCAGCCCATTTCCCGCAGGCGGGCGCGCAGGGCCGCCATCACATAGAAGATAACGCCGACCCCCGCCGTGCTTTTCCAGGGAAAGCCGCAGCCGGGCTGGTTGGGATTGACCAGGGCGTCGGCGGCCGGCAGCCGCTCGCCGGGAAGATGATGATCGGTTACGAGCACGCGCATGCCGGCGGCCTTGGCCGCGGCGACGCCATCGATGCTCGAAACGCCGTTGTCCACCGTGATCAGCAGGTCCGGCTCGCGGCAGGCGGCAAGCTCGACGATGCCCGGGGTGAGGCCGTAGCCGTAGCGGAGGCGGTCGGGGACGATGTAATCGACCTCGTTGAAACCGAATCCATGCAGGGCTTCGATGGCCAGCGCGCAACTCGTCGCGCCGTCGGCGTCGTAATCGGCGACGATGAGGACTTTCCATTGCCCGCGCAGGGCGGCAAGCAGCAATTCCACCGCCGCGCCAATATTCAGCAGGGCGTCCGGCGGCGCGAGGCCGGCGAGCCGGCGCTCGATGTCCTCGGGCCGCGAAATCCCGCGCTGGCTGTAGATGCGCCGCAGCAGCGGATGCATGTCCCCGGGCAAGTCGTCGCTTTGCGCTTGGCGGCGTATCAGTTTCGTCATCGCTTTTCCGTTGTCGGCATCTTGTCGTCCAAGTGGGCCTACCCTGCGATTGCGCCCAGGAATGCCTTGAGTTCATCAAGATCGCGGTCGATGACCCGGAAGCGTTCAGGCCGCTCGAACTGGCGCCGCATGCGCGCGGGAAGCGCCGGGGCGGGCAGGCCCGCGGCGGTGATGGCTTCGGCGAATTTGGCGGGATGCGCCGTGGCGAGGCAGACCATCGGCGTTTGGCACGGGTTTTCCTGCCCGGCGCGAACTTCCCGGGCGGCGCGGACGCCAACCGCGGTGTGCGGGTCGAGGAGGACGCCGTGGTCGCGCCAGACTTTGGCGATGGTGGCGCGGGTCGCCGCGTCATCCACACTGGCGCTGTCGAAAATCCCGCGCATTCTCCGCCACTGTTCATCCGACAGGCTCGCGCCGCCACCGGCGCCGGCAGCCATGAACGCGGCGAGGGCCTCGTGGTCGCGATCGAACAGATCGAACAGGTAGCGCTCGAAATTGCTCGAAACCAGGATGTCCATACTCGGCGAGAGCGTGTGGCGCAGCGGCGCGGTCGAATATTCGTTGGCGCTGATCAAACGGTGCAGGATGTCGTTCTCGTTGGTGGCAACGACCAGCCGCTCCACCGGCAGGCCCATCGCGCGGGCGAGATAGCCGGCGTAGATGTCGCCGAAGTTTCCCGTGGGCACCGAAAAGGAAACCGCCGGCTGCGGGGCGCCGAGCCGCAGCGCCGCATGGAAATAATAGACGATCTGCATGACGATGCGCGCCCAGTTGATCGAGTTCACCGCCGCCAGCCGCCGCCCGGCGGGCAGAAAGGATTGATCGGCGAAAGCCGCCTTCACCAGGCGCTGGCAATCATCGAAATTGCCTTCGACCGCCAGGTTGTGGACATTGTCGCCGGCCACCGTGGTCATCTGCTTGCGCTGGACTTCCGACACCTTGCCGTGCGGATGCAGTATGCAGATGTCAACCCGCCGCGAATGGCGGCAGCCCTCGAGTGCGGCCGAGCCGGTGTCGCCCGAAGTCGCCCCGAGAATGAGCGCGCGCGCGCCGCCGCGCGCAAGCACATGATCGAGCATCCGGCCGAGCACCTGCAGGGCGAAATCCTTGAAGGCCAGCGTCGGCCCGTGGAACAACTCGAGCACATACTCGTTGTCGCCGAGGGCGGTCAGCGGCGCCACCCCGGGCTGGGGGAAGCCGGCATAGCTGTCCGCGATGATCCGGCGCAGTTCCTCCGCGGCGAAGGCGGTGCCGGTGAATGGCGCCGCGATGCGGAAGGCGAGTTCGGGGTAGGCGAGGTCTTTCAGTTCCGCAAGGTCCGCGGCCTTGAAGCTGGGTAGTTCATCGGGCACGAACAGGCCGCCGTCGGGAGCGAGTCCGGTGAGCAGCACATCCTCGAACCCTTGGCCGGAACAGCCGCCGCGCGTGCTGGAATACTTCACGCCTCAGGTCCCGTCGGCGAACGGCGCGACCCGGATGCGGCCGATGGAGTCCACCACCTCGGCGAGCTTGCCGAGTTCGGCGAGGGCGGCGTTGATCCGGCCTTCGGCGGCGGCGTGGGTGAGCAACACGATCGGAACGGCGCCGCCCTGGGCCTCCTTCTGAATGACGGCTTCGATGCTGATGGCGTGTTGTTCGAGAACCCGGGTGATCTTCGCCATCACGCCCATGCGGTCAAGCGCGGGAATGCGCAGATAGCATGCCGACTCGATATCCTCCATCGCCACGAGGGGAACCTCGGCGGCGGCTGTTTCACCAAGTTTGTTGGGGCCAACATGGTGATAATGCAGCGGCGGCAGCATCGGCTGCGTGGCGCCGGCGCGTTGTTGGCGGGCGATGTCGATGAGATCCGCCACCACCGCCGAGGCCGTGGCGTCCGCGCCGGCGCCCGGGCCCTGGTACATCGTCGTGCCCACCGCGTGGCCCTTGACCACCACGGCGTTGTCCACCCCGGAAACCCGGGACAGCAGCCAGTTTTCGCTGACAAGTGTGGGATGCACGCGCAACTCGACGCCATGTCCGACGCCATCAACGCCCTTTTCAACCACGGGGCCACCGCGGCGGGCGATGCCGAGATGCTTGACTCGGTAGCCGAGTTCCGCGGCGTAGGCGAGGTCTTCCGGTGTCAGCGCGCGGATGCCTTCGGTGTGGATATCGGCGAAGCGCAGCGGAATGCCGAAGGCGATCGACGCCATGATGGCGAGCTTGTGGGCGGCGTCGATGCCGTCAACGTCGAAGCTTGGGTCGGCTTCGGCGTAGCCGAGCGATTGGGCTTGGGCGAGCACGTCCTCGAACCGCCGCCCGCCCGCCGCCATTTCGCTGATAATGAAGTTGCCGGTGCCGTTGATGATTCCGGCGAGCCATTCGATGCGGTTGGCGGCGAGCCCCTCGCGCAGTGCCTTGATGATGGGGATGCCGCCGGCGACGCTGCTTTCGTAGGCGAGCACCGCGCCACTGCCGGCGGCAGTCGCGAACAGCTCGTTGCCGCGCTCGGCGATCAGCGCCTTGTTGGCGGTGACCACATGTTTGCCGCTCTTCAGCGCCTCGGCGACCAGCTTGAAGGCGGGGTCGAAGCCGCCCATGGTCTCCACCACGACTTGCACTTCCGGGTTCGCGGCCACGGTGAATGGGTCCCGGTCAAGCCGGATGGCGGGGTCGATTTCAGCGGCTTCCGGGCGCCGGGTCGCGACATGGACGACCCGCAGCGCCGTGCCGGCGCGGCGGGCGATTTCATCGGCGTTGTCCCGCAGCAGGCGCAGGCTGCCGCCCCCCACGGTGCCGAGACCACAGATTCCAATCTTGAGGGGTGCTTGCATCGGCGGCGGCTTAATCGCCGATGCCGAGCATGGCCGCCATGCGGGGGGCTTCGAGGTAGCCGGGGATCAGGCGGCCGTCGGGGAAAATGAGGGCGGGGGTGCCCTGGATGCCGAGTTCGTTGCCGAGGTTGTAATGCGCGAGCACCGGGCTTTCGCAGTCGCGCTCGGGCAGGTTCTGCCCGTTCTTGGCCTGGGTGAGCGAGCGGTGGCGGTCGTCGGAGCACCAGACCGAAATCATCTTGTCATAGGATTCGGCGTTCTCCCCGCCCCGCGGATAGGCGAGATAGCGCAGCCGGATGCCGTAGTCGAGCATCTGCTCACGCTCGCCATGAAGCTGGCGGCAATAGCCGCAATCGACGTCGGTGAAAACCGACACCGTGGCTTTGACCTCGCCCTCGGGCTCGAAAATGATCGTCTCCCCGTCGGGCACGGCGGCCAGCTTGCGCAGCACGGCTTGCTGGCGGGTGGCGGCGGACAGGTTCAGCAGCCCGTCCGGCGTGGCGCGGTACATGTCGCCGGCGAACAGGTACTGCCCCGAGGCGTCGCTGTAGAGCAATTCGCCGGTGTTCAATTCGACTTCGTAAATCGTGGCGATGGGGGTGGGCTTGATATTGAGGATTTCGAGCTGGTTGCCCGAGGCCGCAACAATGGACTGGTTGAGGCGGTCGCGCAGGGATTCGTTCTGCCCGATAGCGTTGTGGGCGAACAACAGAAGCGCCGCGCCAAGCAGGAAAATTCCACCCAAAGCTCTCATACAAACCCTCTCCCCGTCCCACCTCCGGGATAAAACCCCATGGTACACCCGGCAACCCGCCACTGCCAGCTTAAGAGTTGTCCAGCTAGGTGATGGTGAACGAGGAGACTGAAGCCGGGCAGCTCGCGGTCCCGGAACACGATGTCCCCGCCGTCGACCGGGAGGCGGTCCACGACGCGCTTGGAAAGCCG
>JAPOTO010000220.1 GCA_026709135.1 Gammaproteobacteria bacterium
TCCCCGCTACATCCGCAACTGCCGGCGCTGGAAGTGGCGCAGGAGCATGGCGGCGAGGGCGAGGAAGAGCAGGCCGGGGATGAGTGGCAGCAGCAATCCGGCGACGCCGACTATGGCGCAGGCGGCGATGGCGAGCAGCAACAGGGTTTGCACGAGCAGCGAGGTGATGTTGAGTCGGCGAAGGGTTCTCATTGGCGTTCTCCAGTTTTCCCGCTTGTCAATTAGCGGACAATAAACACATCGGTAGCAGATCAAGAGCAGCTTTCGTGCCAACTTTTAACTAACTGTTTTTACTTGCTTTTTTATCGGATTGGATCATGGCGGGGAAAAGATTGGCGAATTTCACCAATAATTGGCGCAATCTCGCCGCCGCTGGAATCATCGCGCCACACCACGAAATTAACTGACAATTTCCGTTGTAAATCGCCAGCCGTATCGATATGCTGCGCGCCATGTCGGAAACCAGCCACAATACCCATTCCCCTGTTGGCGGGAAAGCCAGAATCCAGTCGATCGATACCCTGCGCGGCGTTGCCCTGTTCGGCATCTTGATCATCAATATCCTGGCCTTCGCCCAGCCCTTCGGTTCCATGGTCGACCCGCGGGTCGATGGCGCCACGGCCGGGCTTGACTTGGCGCTGTTCGCTGGCGCCGAAATCTTCGTCGAAGGCGGCATGCGGGGCTTGTTTTCGATGCTCTTCGGCGCCGGCTTGCTGATCTTCATGAACAAGCCCGGCGCCGAACCCGGCGCGGCGCGGGCGCTCTATTACCGGCGCACCGGGCTGCTGATCCTGTTCGGCCTGGTCAACGCCTACTTGCTGCTGTGGCCGGGGGATATCCTCTTCACCTATGGCTTGGCGGGGCTGCTGCTGTTCGTGTTCCGCAAGCTGTCCCCGCGGGGGCTGCTTGGCTGGGCGGTTGGCATCCTGCTGCTGACGACGCTGATGCATACCGGCCTCCATGCCTCGGTGCGCAGCCTTGTTGGCGCAGTGGCGGAAATCGAGGCGCTTGGGCCCGGCGCGGAACTGAGCGAACAGCAACAGGGAATCGTCGGCGCCTGGGAAAGTTTTCTGGAAGATCAGGGGCTGACCGAGGCCTCCCAAGCCGAGGAAATCGAAGCCAAGCGCTCCGGCTATATGGACAATTTCATCTACGGCGGCGAACTCAGCTTCTTTCTGCAAGCCGTCGGGGTGCCGGTTTTGCTGTTCTGGGACGCCTTGGGCATGATGCTGCTCGGCATGGCCTTGATGAAATGGCGCATCCTCGACGCTTCCCGCGGCCTGCGGTTCTATGTGCTGCTGATGCTCGCCGGATTCGGCGTCGGCCTGCCATTGAACGCCTGGGAAACGCTGACCTTTGTCGACAGCGGCTTCGCCGCGCACTGGCAATCCTTGAACCGGCCGACCTACGATCTCGGGCGGCTCTCCTTGGCGCTGGGATACATCGGGCTGGTGATGGCGGTCTGCCGGGCGGGTTGGCTCAAAAAGGCCCAGGCGGTGCTCGCCCGGGTCGGCCAGATGGCGCTGACCAACTACCTGATGCAGACGGTGCTCTGCAATCTGGTTTTCCTCGGCGTCGGGCTCGGCCAGTTCGGCCACTGGGACCGGACGCAGATGTACCTGTTCGTTGCCGGCGTGTGGCTGTTCCAAGCCTTGTTCAGCGTGTACTGGCTGCGCCGCTACCGCTTCGGCCCCTGCGAATGGCTCTGGCGCAGCCTGACCTACCGGCGCCGCCAACCGATGCTGGTGGCGGCCTGATCCAAAACCATGCTTCTGGCGCGACTGCGATTGCACCCGGAGACATTCCGGGAGATGGTGCGCATCGCCATTCCGATGGTGGTGTCCCAGGGCACCTTCGCGCTGATGATTTTCACCGACCGCTACTTCCTTTCCCAAGTGAGTTCGGTGCATATGGCCGCCGGCCTTGGCGGCGGGGTGGGGGCGTTTTTCTCGTTCTGCTTCTTCACCGGGCTGTTTTCCTACAGCAACGCCCTGACGGCGCAGTACTTCGGCGCCGGGGAGTTTCGCAAATGCCCCAAAGTCCTCACCCAGGGGCTGATCATGTCGCTGGCGAGCCTCGCGCCGCTGGCCTTCATCGCCTGGTTGGTGCTCAAGTTGTTCAATCTGCTCGACCACGACCCCGAACTCGTTGAACTCGAGCGCGTCTACTACCTGATTCTCATGGCCGGCGCGCTGCTGCCGCTGGCGAAGACTTGCTTTTCGTCGTATTTCGCCGGAATCGGGCAAACCCGGGTGGTGATGATCTGCGATGTCTGCGGGCTGCTGCTCAATGTGCCGCTGGCCTATGTGATGATTTTCGGCCATCTCGGGCTGCCCGCCATGGGCATCGCCGGCGCGGCGATCAGCACCAATCTGGCGACACTGTTTTCGCTCGGCCTGTTCCTCTTCTTCTATTTGCGCCGAAGCCACCGGCTGCGGTTCCGGGTGATGCGCTCGTTCCACTACGACGCCGGCATCACCCGCCGCTACCTGCGGCTCGGGCTGCCATCGGCGGTGGAGCTGTTTCTCAATGTCGCCGCGTTCAATCTGTTCCTGCTGATGTTCCAGTCCTATGGGGTGGTGGCCGGGGCTTCGGCGGCGATTGTTTTCAACTGGGACATTCTGTCCTTCGTGCCGATGATCGGCCTCAACATCGCCGTGATCAGCCTGATCGGCCGCTATGTTGGCGCCGGCGACATGGCGCGGACCGGGCAGGTCATCCGCGCCGGATTCGTGATCGGCCTGTGCTATTCGGCGACGCTGGCGCTGATCTATGTGCTGTTCCGCTTCCCGCTGGTGGAACTGTTCGCGCCGCCGGGCGGGGATTTCGAGGACATCCGCGCCCTCGCCGCCTTCATGATGATCGGCCTGTCGTGCTACACCATGGCCGACGCCACCTGCCTCGTGGCCGGCGGTGTGCTGCGCGGCGCCGGCGACACCCGCTGGCTGATGCTCGCCTCGGTCTCCCTGCACTGGGCGATGCTGGTGATCCAGTATTTCGTCATCATGGTATGGAACCTCAGCGCCGAGATTTCCTGGATCATCTTCACCCTGCTGGTATTCGCCATCGCCATCGTCTACGCCTCCCGCCTCCAGGGCGGCCACTGGCGCAGCGAGGAGAATCTGGCGGCGGTGATGAGTGAGAGCTGACTCGCCGTTGCAATGCCCCCGGTTCGCACGCGCATTGGAAGGAAAAGCATTGCCAAAGCACAAATGCGAGTCGCCGCC
>JAPOTO010000158.1 GCA_026709135.1 Gammaproteobacteria bacterium
TCGGGCAAGCACGGCGGGCGGGTGCATACCCGGTTTCCGCCGGAGCCCAACGGCTATCTGCACATCGGCCACGCCAGGTCGATCTGCCTCAATTTCAGCCTCGCCGAAGAGCACGGCGGCCATTGCAACCTCCGCTTCGACGACACCAATCCACTCAAGGAAAGCCAGGAGTTTGTCGAAGCCATCAAGGACAACATCCGCTGGCTCGGCTTCCGCTGGCATGGCCCGGTGCGCTATTCCTCGTCGTATTTCGAGCAGTTGTACGCATTCGCCAGGCAATTGATCGGCAAAGGGAGCGCCTATGTCTGCGCCCTGAGCGCCGAGCAGGCCAGGGTGTATCGCGGCAGTCTGACCGAACCCGGCCGCGACAGCCCCTGGCGCGGGCGCGACCCGCAGGAAAGCCTCGAGCTGTTCGCGCGGATGCGGGCCGGCGAATTCGCCGATGGCGAGCTGAGCCTGCGGGCGAAGATCGACATGGCCTCGCCCAACATCAACCTGCGCGACCCAATCCTCTACCGCATCCGTCACGCCGCCCACCACCAGACCGGCGCCAACTGGTGCATTTATCCAACCTACGACTACACCCATTGCATCTCCGACGCCATCGAGAACATCACCCATTCGCTGTGCACGCTCGAATTCGAGGATCACCGGCCGCTGTACGACTGGATTCTGCGCCAGCTCGACATCGAATCCCTCGCCGCCGCCGCCGATGCGCGGGAGGGCGGGGAGCCCTACGTGCTGCCCGAGCAAACCGAGTTCGCCAAGCTGCGGATCAGCTACACGATGCTCGGCAAGCGCTTTCTGCGCGCGCTGGTGGAGGAGGGCCGGGTGGATGGCTGGGACGACCCGCGGATACCTACGCTCTCCGGGATGCGGCGGCGGGGCTACACGCCGGCCTCGATCCGCAATTTCTGCGAGGCGGCGGGGGTCGCCCGCAGCGAAAGCCTCGTTGATATCGGCATGCTCGAACACGCGGTTCGCGAAGACCTCGACCACAACGCCCCCCGTGCCATGTGCGTGCTGCGGCCATTGAAGGTTGTGCTGACCAATTTCGACCCGGGCCGCGTTGACAGCCTGCGGCTCCCCCGCCACCCCAAGCGCGAAGACCTCGGCCGCCGCGAGGTGCCCATCAGCCGGGAAATCCGCATCGAGCGGGATGATTTCAGCGAAAATCCGCCGCCGGGATTCAAGCGCCTCGTCCCCGGCGGCGAGGTGCGCCTGCGGGGGGCTTATGTGATCCGCTGCGACGAAGTCCTGCGCGATGCCGGCGGGGAAGTTTCCGAACTGCGGTGCAGCGTCGATTTCGCCACCCTCGGCAAACGCCCGGAGGGGCGCAAGGTCAAGGGCGTTATCCACTGGGTTTCCGCCGCCGAGGCGCGAAAAGTCACCCTGCGCTTGTACGACCGCTTGTTCGTGGAGGAAAATCCCGCGCCGAAAACCATCGAGGAAGCCATGGCCGGGATCAATCCGCACTCGCTCGAGCAAATCGAGGGATGCCTGCTCGAACCGGGCGCGCTTGCACCTTCCCCTTCCCCCTCCCCCGGCAACGGCGCCGGGGAGCATTTCCAGTTTGAGCGGGTCGGCTATTTCCACCGCGACCGTTTGGCCACGGCAGCGGCGCCGGTGTTCAATCGAACGATCAGCCTGCGCGCCAAATTTGCTGTCGTGGCCGCTGGTTCACCGACAGTCCAAGCCAATCTCTCAGAGCCAGCAACCGCCAAAGGGCGGAGCGTCTAGGGCGGGAGACCATGCTTTCAATCCACAACACCCTGACCCGGCGCAAGGAACAATTCCGGCCCATCGAGCCGGGCAAGGTGAGGATCTACGTCTGCGGAATCACCACCTACGACTACTGCCACCTCGGCCACGCCCGCTGCCTGGTGGCTTTCGATGTCGTGGTGCGCCACCTGCGCCACCGCGGTTTCGAGGTCACCTATGTGCGCAACATCACCGACATCGACGACAAGATTCTCAAGCGCGCGGCGGAAAACGGCGAACTGTTCTCCGACCTGACCGGGCGCTTCATCGCCGCCATGCACGAGGACGAGCGCGCGCTCGGCATCCTGCCGCCGGACGAGGAACCGAGGGCGACGGCCCACATGGAAGAAATCATCGCCATGATCGAAACCCTCGTGCGCCAGGAATACGCCTACCGCGCCGACAACGGCGATGTCTACTTCTCGGTGCTGCGCTTCCCGCAATACGGCAAGCTGGCGAACAAGAACCTCGACGAATTGCTCAGCGGCGCCCGGGTCGAGCCCGGCGAATTGAAGCGCGACCCGCGGGATTTCGCGCTGTGGAAAGCCAGCCCGGATGAAGGCGTCGGCTGGGATTCCCCCTGGGGCTATGGCCGCCCCGGCTGGCATATCGAGTGCTCGGCCATGTCCTGCGGAAAACTCGGGGCGCACTTCGACATCCACGGCGGCGGTTCCGACCTCGTATTCCCCCACCACGAGAACGAAATCGCCCAGTCGGTGGCGGCCACCGGCGAGCCTTTCGTCAACTACTGGATGCACAACGGCCCATTGCGGATCGATGACGAGAAAATGTCCAAATCCCTGGGCAACTTCTTCACCATCCGCGAAATCCTCGCCAAGCACGATGCCGAGGTCGTGCGGCACTTCCTCGTCTCCAGCCACTACCGTAGCCCGCTGAACTGGTCCGACCAAGCCATGGCCCAGTCCTCTAGGGCGCTCAAGCGGCTGTACACCGCCCTGCGCGGGCTCGACACCGCCCAGGCCAGGATGCTCGTCAACAGCCGCTTCGAGCGGGCCTTCAACGCCGCCATGGACGACGATTTCAACACCCCGGTCGCCCTCCGCGCGCTGTTCGACCTCGCCCGGGAAATCAACCGGCACCGGCCCGGCAACGAAGCCGCCGCCGCCGCCGAACTCGGCCGCCTGCTCGTCAAACTCGGCGGCGTGCTCGGCATCCTCCAGTCCAACCCCGAAACCTGGCTGCAAGGCACCGACGCGGAGTCAATCGACACCGCCAAAGTGGAATCCCTCATCGCCGCCCGCGACCAGGCCCGGGCCGACAAAAACTGGCCCGAAGCCGACCGCATCCGCGCCGAACTCGCCGCGATGAACATCATCGTCGAAGACCGCCCCGGCACCTCCCGCTGGCGGGTGGCGGCGAAG
>JAPOTO010000199.1 GCA_026709135.1 Gammaproteobacteria bacterium
ATTCGGCGGGGGTTTTGGCGGAACCGCAGCAAAGTCTGCGCGGCTCGCAGACTTCGGTGCAGCGGCAGTACAACGTCGCCAAGCGGGATGGGCTGGAATTCGTCGGCAATTCCGGGGAAATCGCGGCGCTGGTGGAAAGCGGCGCCTTGCTGCGGGTGCGCGAGAACAGCAACATCATCCTGCACGAGGTTTCCTATCCCTACGTTCGCCCTGCGGCGAAACTGCTGCTCGAGCGGCTGAGCGGCCAGTACCGCCGGGCCTGCGGCGAGAAGCTCACGGTAACCTCGCTGCTGCGGCCCATCGATCAGCAGCCGGCGAACGCCTCGCACCGCTCGGTCCACCCCGCGGGCATGGCGATCGATTTGCGGATTCCGCGCCACGGCCGCTGCCGCTCGTGGCTGCAGCAAACCCTGCTCTCGCTCGAAGGTTCCGGCGTGCTCGACGTCACCCGGGAGCGCTGGCCGCCGCATTACCACATCGCGGTGTTTTCCGACCCTTACCTGCAATACGTGGCCCGGTTGACGAATTCAACCCGTGAGTACAGCGTGCGCCGGGGCGACACGCTCTCCCGCATCGCCGCGGCCAATGGCGTCAGCGTGGCCCACCTGCGCGCGGCCAATGGCATCTCCGGCGATTTGATCAACATCGGCCAGCGACTGCTGATTCCCGCGGTCAATTCCCTGGCGAGCAACTCCCCCGCCGTGGAAACGATCTCCTACAAGGTTCGCCGGGGTGATACGCTGTGGGAAATCGCCAAGCGCTTCAACACCAGCGTGGGCCGGATCCGGGCGCAGAACGGACTTTCCAGCAACTTGCTGTCGATCAACCAGGAACTGCGGATCACGCCCGGCGGCGCGAGCTGAAACATCGTTTGCGGAGAACATCATGGAATTGCGTGGAAAATCCGCCGTTGTCACCGGCGGCGGCAACGGCATCGGCAAGGCGCTTTGCCTTGCGCTGGCCGGGGAAGGTGTCAATGTCGCGGTTGCCGACATTGAGGAGGCCGCGGCCAAAGCGGTGGCGGAGGAAGCGGCGGGGCTTGGGGTGAAGGCGCTGGGTATCGCCACCGACGTGACCGACGAGGCTGCCGTGGCGACCCTCGCCGATGCCGCTTGGGAGGCATTTGGCACGGTCGAGATTCTCATCAACAATGCCGGTGTCGTGCAGTCGGCGACGCCGCTGGCGGACACGAGCGCGGCGGATCTGGAGTGGGTTTTCGCGGTCAATGTCGGCGGGGCGATGAATGGCGTGCGGGTGTTCGCGCCGAGGTTCATCGATTCGGGCAAGCCGTGCCTGATCGTCAACACCGCTTCCGAGCACGCCTTGGGCGTTGCGCATCTCGGCGCCGGGCTGTACACCGCCTCCAAACACGCCGTGCTTGGCCTTTCCGATGTGCTGCGCCGGGAGTTGCCGGAAAACGTCAAGGTCAGCGCGCTGTGCCCCGGCATCGTCGAATCGACGCTGTGGCGGGCATCGGAGCGGAGGCAGGAAACTTATGGCGGGGCGGCGCCGGCGCCGGCTGAAATCGGCGCCTTCATGGAACAGGTCGGCATGTCCGCGGAGGAAGTCGCGGCCAAAACCATCGCCGGCATCCGGGCCGGCGAGTTCCTGATCGTCACCCACCCGCACTCGGTGCGCTTCGCCGAGGCGCGCTGGAACGAAATCAACCGGGCCTTCGCCGAGCAGGCGCCGCGCCACGAGGGCGACGAGCGCTACGACCTCGATCTGATCATGCGGCGGCAGCCTCCGGGGTGAAGCGCACCGGCATTTTGATGATCGCGTTGAACCAGATGCTGCGCATCATCTCCCAATCGCCCTCCGGGTGGATGTCGGGGATTCGGGTCACAATTTCCTTCAGCAGGGCCTTGAGCTGATAGCGGGCGAGCCGCGCGCCGAGGCAGATATGCGGCCCGGTGCCGAAGGACAGGTGCTTGTTCGCGTTTTCGCGGGTGATGTCGAAGCGGTGCGGGTCGGCGAACACCGCCGGGTCGCGGTTGGCGGCCGGATACGACAGATAGATTTTGTCGCCCTTCTTGACCTGCTGGCCGCCGATCTCGGTGTCCGCCATCACCGTGCGGCGGAACTTGATCACCGGCGGGGAGTGGCGCAACACCTCTTCGATTGCGTTCGGCAGGTACTTGTCGGGGTCGCCGCGCAGCAATTCATACTGCTCGGGATGCTCGCGCATGAGCCGCACAAACTGGGTGGCCGTGCCGCGGGTGGTCTCGTGCCCGGCGATCGACAGCGTTACGAAGAACATCAGGATAGTGGCATCGTCGAGCCGTTCGCCGTCGACTTCGCCGTGAACGACGCGGCTCAGCATCGAATTGTCGGGATTGGCGCGTTTTTCCGCGGCGAGTTGGTGGGCGATGCCGTAGAGCCCTTGGATGGCGGCGCGCGGATCCTCGGCCCGGTCGGGATTTTCCGTGTCGGCGGTCTGGTTGCCAAAGGTGAACACGCTTTCGCGCAGATCGTCCGGGACGCCAAGCAGTTTGCAGAATGTGTAAACTGGCAGTTTTGACGCGACGTCAAAGACAAACTCGCATTGGCCCCGGTCCGCCACCGAGTCGATTATCGAGCTGGCGATGCGGTCGATTTCCGGGTAAAACTTGGCCAATTCCCCCGCCGCGAACGGCGGCATGATGAGCTTTCGCACCGCCTTGTGGTCGGCGGGCCGCATCCCCATGAAGCCGGCGCGCTGCTCCGCGAGCAGTTCGCCCTCGAAATCCCAGATGAGCGGGCCACCCTCGTGGGAGGAGAACAGTTCCTGGTCGCGGGACACATCGACAACATCCTGATGGCGGGTCAGCACCCAGAAACCCCGGCTCAAGGTCACATTCTCGGTCATCACGGGCTGGTAGTCGTCAACCGGCGGATTCCAATGCACTGGATCGGTCTCGCGCCAAGCGTCGAACAAATCGTGCGGCATGCCGCCGCAGGATGGAATCAGGTCCGGGTCGATCAGGTTGTCGGCAAGAGCCATGGCGTGTCCCCCGTTTTGTCAGAACTCGGAGTATAGCGAACTTTCCGCAAAGCCCGCAGCGCCGCTTCGCTGCGCGCGGAATGATGGATGGCAGGCACAGCGTCAGTCGCCGTTTGGCTGGGTGGCGTTCAGCGGGCGTGCGAGACAGGATGTCGAGCC
>JAPOTO010000176.1:0-1340 GCA_026709135.1 Gammaproteobacteria bacterium
GGGGCGCGCTTCGCGGTCTGGGCGCCCAACGCGAGCCGGGTCGCCGTGGTGGGCGACTTCAATGGCTGGGACGGTGGACGCCATCCCATGCGGCCCGTCGCATCCTCGGGCGTGTGGGAAGCCTTCGTGCCGGGGGCGGCGAGCCAGCACTTGTACAAATACCAGATCCACAACGCCGGGGGCGAGCCGCTGCCACTCAAGGCCGACCCCTGGGCCCGCTCGATGCAGCATCCGCCCGGAACCGCCTCGCGGCTGCTGTGCGAGGATGAATTCAACTGGACCGACCGGCAATGGATCGCCTCCCGGGACCGCGGCGACGCCCTGCGAAGGCCAGTTTCGATTTACGAAGTCCACGCCGGCGCCTGGCGGCGCAAAGCCGAGGCGGGCAACCGCTACCTGAGCTATCTCGAACTCGTCGAGGAACTGATCCCCTATGTGCTCGAAATGGGCTTCACCCACATCGAGTTCATGCCGCTGAGCGAGTATCCTTTCGATGGCTCCTGGGGCTACCAGCCCATCGGCCTGTTCGCCCCGAGCATCCGCTTCGGCACGCCGAACGAGTTGAAGCGCTTCATCGACGAATGCCACCGCAACGGCATCGGCGTGCTGCTCGACTGGGTGCCCGGCCATTTCCCCGCCGACGCCCACGGCCTCGGCCGTTTCGACGGCACCTGCCTCTACGAGCACGAGGACCCGCGCCGGGGCTTCCACCCGGAATGGAACACCCTGCTGTTCAACCACGGCCGCGCCGAAGTGGCGAGCTATCTGCTCAGCAACGCCAATTTCTGGCTCGATGAATTCCACTTCGACGGCCTGCGGGTGGACGCCGTGGCCTCGATGCTCTACCTCGACTACAGCCGGAAGGATGGCGAATGGCTGCCCAACGCCCACGGCGGGCGGGAAAACCTCGAAGCGCTCGCGCTGCTGCGCAAAATCAACGCGAGCGTCTACCGCAACCATCCCGGCGCGATGATGATCGCCGAGGAATCCACCGCCTGGCCCGGCGTCAGCCGCCCGGCCCATGAGGGCGGGCTCGGTTTCGGCTACAAGTGGAACATGGGCTGGATGAACGACTGCCTGCGCTACATGGGGCGGGACCCGGTACACCGCAAATACCACCACAACGAGCTGACTTTCGGCATCCTCTACGCCTGGGCCGAGAACTTCGTGCTGCCGCTCAGCCACGACGAGGTTGTCCACGGCAAGGCGTCGCTGCTCGAAAAAATGCCCGGGGACGACTGGCGCAAGTTCGCCAATCTGCGCGCTTTCTTCGGTTTCATGTGGGCCCATCCCGGCAAGAAACTGCTGTTCATGGGCGGCGAGTTCGGCCAGCGCCGGGA
>JAPOTO010000176.1:1564-9474 GCA_026709135.1 Gammaproteobacteria bacterium
CCAACCTGACGCCGGAGTGCCACCCCCACTACCGCATCGGCGCGCCGCTGCCCGGCGATTACCGAGAATGCCTCAACACCGATGCCCGGGAATACGGCGGCGGCGGCCAAGGCAATGGGGGCGGCGCGCGCAGCGAGGCGCTGCCCTGGGATGGCCAGCCGCATTCGCTGGTGCTGCGCCTGCCGCCGCTGGCGACGGTGTTCCTGCTGCATTCGGGCGACCGATGAAAGCCGGCGGCGGGGGCGGCAAACGCATCGAAGCCGGCGACCCGAATTGGCTCGGGGCGCGCAGCGATGGCGAAGGCACCTGGTTCGCGCTGTATTCGGCCCACGCCGAGTCGGTCGAGTTGTGCCTGTTCGACGGTTCCGGCGGCGGGGAGACCGCGCGGCTGGCGCTGCCGGAGAACAGCCACGGCGTCTGGCACGGTTTTGTCCCCGGCCTGCCGGCGGGAACGCGCTATGGCTACCGGGTCCACGGACCCTACGCGCCACACGAAGGCCACCGCTTCAATCCCGCCAAACTGCTGATCGACCCCTATGCCCGGGAACTCGCCGGCGAGTTCCGCTGGGAGGATGCCCACTTCGGCTATGACCGCGCCCATCCCGAGCTGGATCTCGCCCCCGACCCCCGCGACAACGCGGCCTTCCTGCCGAAGTCGGTCGCCGCTCCCGCTCCCGGCCACCCGCCGCCGGCGCGCAAGCCGCGGATTCCCTGGCCGGAGACGGCAATCTACGAATGCCATGTCAAGGGCTTCACCTGGCTGCATCCCGAGGTGCCGGAATCGCTTCGGGGCGGCTTCGCGGGCATGGCCCAGCCGGCGGTGATCGATTATCTCAAGTCGCTCGGCATCACTTCGGTGGAACTGATGCCGGTGCACGCCTTCGTCAGCGAGCGGCAAATCATCGACCGGGGATTGTCAAACTACTGGGGCTACAACAGCCTGAATTTCTTCTGCCCCCATCCCGGCTATCTCGGCGGCGGCGATGCGGCGGTTTTCCGCGACATGGTGAACCGCTTCCACGACGCCGGCCTCGAAGTCATCCTCGATGTCGTCTTCAACCACAGTTGCGAAGGCGACCACCTCGGCCCCACGCTGAGCTTCAAGGGCATCGACAACAGCAGCTACTATCAATTGCTGCCGGGCGACCGGCGCTTCTACGTCAATGACAGCGGCTGCGGCAACACCCTCAATATCGGCCATCCCCAGGTGCTGCGCCTGATCTTGGACAGCCTGCGCCATTGGGCCGGCGCAATGGGGGTGGATGGATTCCGCTTCGACCTCGCGGCGATTCTCGGCCGCCGCGAACGCGGCTTCGACCGCGCCGCGCCGTTCTTCCAAGCCCTCGCCCAAGACCCGCTGCTGGCCGGCGTCAAGCTGATCGCCGAGCCCTGGGACATCGGCCCCGGCGGTTACCAGCTCGGCGCCTTTCCGCCGCCCTGGGCCGAATGGAACGACCGCTATCGTGATACCATCCGCCGCTTTTGGCGCGGCGACCCCGGCCAGTTGCCGGAATTGGCGCGGCGCCTGCACGGCTCGGGCGATCTATTTGAAAAAGCCGGCCGCAAACCCTGGGCGAGCATCAACCACATCGCCTGCCACGACGGCTTCACCCTGCGCGATCTGGTGAGCTACGAGCGCCGCCACAACGAAGCCAACGGGGAGGAGAACCGCGACGGGCACCACGGCAATTTCAGCGACAACCTTGGTTTTGAAGGGGGCGTGGAGGGGGACGTGGAAGGCCGCGCGGAAGGGGGCAAAGAAAGCATCGAAGGCGCGGCCGCCGGCGCTGAAATCGACACCAGGCGCTGGCGGCGGCAACGCAATCTGCTCGCCACCCTGCTGCTTTCCCAAGGAACGCCGATGATCGCCGCCGGCGACGAGTTCGGGCGCAGCCAGCGCGGCAACAACAACGCCTGGTGCCAGGACAACGAGCTTAGCTGGATCGACTGGCGCTCGATCGGCGTGGAAGGGGAGCGGCTGCGCGAGTTCACCCGCAAGCTGCTGGAACTGCGGCGGCGCTTTCCAGCCCTGCGGGCGGATCAATACCGCCACCGCCCCGCCGCGGCCGGAGGCCCCGGATTGCAATGGCTGACCGAAGATGGCGAGCCCATGACCGACGAACACTGGCACGAAGCCGACCGCCGCCGCTTCGGCCTGCTGGCCAGCGCAGCCGGCAATGACGAGGAAGGAGCCGACCGGCATCTGCTCGCGCTGTTCAACGCCTCGCAAGAAGAAACCGGATTCCGCCTGCCGCCACTGCCCAAGGGCAACTGGCGCCTCGAAATCGACACCGCCGCCCCCGGGCCAAACGCCGAAAAAACACTATTCGCCCAAGGTGGCCGCATAAATGTCCCGACCCAATCCATCAAAATACTGGAACTCAGCGGGACCAGCACAAAGTAAGTCGCCGTCTGCCGCAACACAGGCTATAACTGAAAAATGAACGACCTCCCACACGCGCCGCTCGATTCCGCCGAAGACATCGCCCGGGACCTGCGGCGCCATTATGAGTACACCCTCGGCCGGGATGCCGGCGGGGAGTCCCATCATTATCTGTACACCGCCCTCGCGCTCACCGTCCGCGACCGCATGATCGGCCGCTGGCGCGAAACCCGGCAGCGCTACCGGCGCGAGCAGCCGAGGCGCGTCAGCTATCTCTCCATGGAATTCCTCATGGGCCGCACCCTCGGCAACGCCATGCTCAATCTCGAGTTCGAGGGCGAAGTGCGCCAAGCGCTCACGGACTATTCCTGCACACTCGAGGACCTCGCCGGCGAGGAAGCCGACGCCGGCCTCGGCAACGGCGGCCTCGGCCGCCTCGCCGCCTGCTTTCTCGACAGTTGCGCCACGCTGGAAATCCCCGTCACCGGCTACGGCATCCGCTACCAATACGGCATGTTCCGCCAGCTCATCGAGAATGGCGACCAAGTCGAGCAGCCCGACCCCTGGCTGCGCTACGGCAATCCGTGGGAGATTGAAAGCCCCGAAAACCGCCGCACGGTGAAGTTCTTCGGCCGGGTGGAAAAAAGCTGGGACGCCGATGGCGAAATGCGCGTGCGCTGGATCGATACCACCGACGTGCTCGCCATCCCCTACGACCTGCCCATTCCCGGCTACCGCAACCAGACCGTCAACACCCTGCGGCTGTGGCAGGCCGAGGCCACCGATGAATTCAACCTCGCCGAGTTCAACGCCGGCAGCTACACCGACGCCGTGGCGGCGAAGAACCTGGCCGAGCAGATCACCATGGTGCTCTATCCCAACGACGCCAGCGAGGCCGGCAAGGAGTTGCGCCTGCGCCAGCAATATTTCCTGGCTTCGGCGAGCCTGCAGGATGTGCTCTGGCGCTGGAGGCGCGACCACGGCGGGGATTTCACCGGTTTCATCAAAGGCAACGTGTTCCAGTTGAACGACACCCACCCCACCGTGGCCATCGCCGAATTGATGCGGCTGCTGATGGACGAGCACGGCCTGGGCTGGGAGCGGGCCTGGCAAATCACCACCGGCTGCATGGCCTACACCAACCACACCCTGCTGCCCGAAGCGCTCGAGGTCTGGCGCGAGAGCCTCTTCGGGCAATTGCTGCCGCGCCTGCTGGACATCATCCGCGAGATCAATTCGCGCTTTCTGGCCGAGGTGGAGCGCGCCTGGCCCGGCGACGCCGAGCGCCAGCGGCGCATGTCGATCATCGGCGGCGACGAACCCGTGGTCAGAATGGCCTACCTTGGCATCGTCGGCAGTTTTTCGGTCAATGGCGTTTCCGCCTTGCACAGCGAGTTGCTGACCAAAACCCTGTTCCGCGATTTCCATCAGTTGTGGCCCGGCAAGTTCAACAGCAAGACCAACGGCGTCACCCCACGGCGCTGGCTGGCGCATTGCAACCCCGGGCTTGCCAGCCTGGTCGGCGAAGCCATCGGCGACGGCTGGGTCCGCGATCTTGACGAACTCGAAAAACTCAAGCCATTCGCCAGCGATGAAAGTTTCGCCGCCCGCTTCATGGCGGTTCGCCGCGACAACAAGGAGCGCCTGGCGCAACTCGTGCGGCGCGAATGCGGAGTCGGATTCGATCCCGACTGGCTGTTCGACGTGCAAGTGAAGCGGATTCACGAATACAAGCGGCAGTTGCTCAACGTGCTGCACATCATCCACCTCCACAGCCGCATCCTGCGCGGCGACACCGCGGACATGACGCCGCGCTGCGTGCTCATCGGCGGCAAGGCCGCGCCGGGCTATTTCATCGCCAAACGCATCATCGCCTTGATCAACCATGTGGCGGCGGCGGTCAACCGCGAGCCCGCCTGCCGGGACTGGCTGCGGGTCGCCTTCCTGCCCGATTTCCGGGTGAGTTCGATGGAACTTGTCTGCCCCGGCACCGACTTGTCCGAGCAGATTTCCACCGCCGGCAAGGAGGCCTCGGGCACCGGCAACATGAAATTCATGCTCAACGGCGCGGTGACCATCGGCACCCTCGACGGCGCCAACATCGAAATCCGCGAGGCGGCGGGGGCCGACAACTTCTTCCTTTTCGGCCTCGACGCCGAAGCCGTCCGCGAGCTGCGGCCGACTTACCAGCCCGATGAATTCATCGCCGCGGACCCGGAGCTCAAACTCGTCCTCGACTGTCTGCTGGGCAACACTTCCAATCTGGTGGAACCCGGCCAGTTCCGCGATCTGTTCGAGGCGGTTCGCAGCCCGGGCGAGCCGTGGATGACCTGCGCCGATTTCCGCGGTTATGTCGACGCCCAGCGCCGCGTGGCGGAAGCCTGGGAGAACCGCCCGCGCTGGGCGCGGATGAGCATCCGCAACATGGCCGCCAGCGGCCGCTTTTCCAGCGACCGCACAATCCGCCAGTACCGGGACGAAATCTGGCACACTTAGCCATCGGCGCCGCTGCGGTGCCAGACATCGGCCGCGAACATGCAAAAACCCCTGCAAGGCAGATCACCGCGCAGCAAACTCACCCGCTCCACGCTGGCCCTGGTGCTCGCGGGCGGGCGCGGTTCGCGGCTGTACGAGCTGACCAACTGGCGGGCCAAGCCGGCGCTGTATTTCGGCGGCAAGTACCGCATCATCGATTTTCCGCTGTCGAACTGCATCAATTCGGGCATCCGCCGCGTCGGCGTGCTGACCCAGTACAAGGCCCATTCGCTGGTGCGCCACCTCGTCCGCGGCTGGAGCCATTTCAAGAAGGAGCTCGGCGAGTTCGTCGAAGTGCTGCCCGCCTCCCAGCGCTTCTCCGACGACTGGTACCAAGGCACGGCGGACGCCATCTACCAGAATCTCGACATCATCCGCGCCGAGCAGCCGGATTTCGTGCTCATCCTCTCCGGCGACCACATCTACCGCATGGATTACTCCGAAATGCTCATGGACTTCGCCAAGAGCGGCGCCGACATGAGCGTTTGCTGCCTCGAAGTGCCCGTGGAGGAGGCCGCCAACGCCTTTGGCGTGGTCCAAGTCAACGACGACAACCGGGTGGTAGGCTTCGAGGAAAAGCCCGCCAATCCCGCGCCGATTCCAGGCAGCGACGGGCTGACGCTGGCATCGATGGGCAATTACATCTTCCGCACCGAATTCCTCTTCGAGCAGCTCATCAAGGATTCCCGCGACCCGAAATCGAGCCATGACTTCGGCAACGACATCATCCCGTCGCTGATCGACGACTACCATGTCCGCGCCTACGCCTTCCGCGACGGGGAAACCGGCGAGCGCGCCTACTGGCGCGATGTCGGCACGCTGCAATCGTTCTGGCAGGCGAACATGGAACTGATCGAAATCGCCCCGCCGTTCAGCATCTACGACGCCAACTGGCCATTCTGGACCTACCAGGAGCAACTGCCGCCGGCGAAATTCGTTTTCGACGACGACGACCGCCGCGGCACGGCGGTGAGTTCGATGGTTTCCGGCGGCTGCATCATCTCGGGCAGCCTCGTGCGCGAATCGGTGCTGTTCAGCAACGTCCGGGTGAATTCGTTCAGCGAAGTGGAAAAATCGGTGATCCTTCCCGGCGTCGATATCGGCCGCCGCTGCAAAGTGAAGAACGCGATTGTCGACCGCGGCTGCTGGATTCCAGACGGCATGGTCATCGGCCACGACCGCGACCGCGACATCGCCGCCGGCTTCCGCGTCTCCCAGAGCGGCATCGTGCTCGTAACCCGCGGCATGCTCGGCCAGCGCGAAGGCTATGTGTGACGCGCGTGACAAGCGTGAAGAGGCAACATCGCATCCGATTCGGGCAAAGACGGAAATGACCGCGATCAAAACCATCCAAACCAAGCCATTCGCCGGCCAGAAGCCCGGCACTTCCGGCCTGCGCAAGAAAGTGGCCGAATTCAAACAGCCGCATTACCTGGAAAACTTCATCCAGGCGGTTTTCAACACCATCGGGGATTGCGCCGGCAAGCGGCTCGCGCTCGGCGGCGACGGGCGCCATTACAACCGCGAGGCGATCCAGATCATCAGCGCGATGGCGGCGGCGAACGGGTTCCGCAAGCTGCTGATCGGCAAGGGCGGCATACTTTCCACGCCGGCGATGTCCTGCGTGATCCGCAAACACCGGCTCGATGGCGGCATCATTCTCTCGGCGAGCCACAATCCCGGCGGCCCCGACGCCGACTTCGGCGTCAAGTTCAACGGCGCCAACGGCGGCCCGGCTCAAGAAGACCTGTCCACGGCGATTCACCGGCAAACCCTCGCGATTGACCAGTACCTGACTCTGCCCCTGACTCCAGCCGCCGCGCCAATCGACATCGACCGCCCCGGCCACAGCCAACTCGGCGGCCTGGAAATCGAAGTAATCGACCCGGTTGCCGATTACGCCGCTCTGATGGCCTCGATCTTCGATTTCGAGCGAATCGCCGAGCTGCTCGGCAACCGCCGCTTCCACATGTGCTTCGACGCGATGCACGCGGTGACCGGGCCCTACGCGGTGGAAATCCTTGAGCGCCAGCTCGGCGCCGAGGCCGGCACCGTGATCAACGGCGTCCCCGACGAGCGCTTCGGCGGCGGCCATCCCGACCCGAACCTCGTCCACGCCCGGGAACTCGTCGAGCGCATGAACGGCGACGCGCCACTCGCCTTCGGCGCCGCCTCCGACGGCGACGGCGACCGCAACATGGTGCTCGGCAGCGGTTTCTACATCAATCCCTGCGATTCCCTCGCCGTGCTCGCCGCCAACGCGCATCTCGTTCCGGGCTACCGCGAAGGGCTCGCCGGCGTCGCCCGGTCGGTGCCCACGAGCCGCGCCGTCGACCGGGTGGCCGCGGCCCTGGAGATTCCCTGTTACGAAACGCCGGTGGGCTGGAAGTACTTCGGCAACCTGCTCGACGCCGGCCGCATCACCATCTGCGGCGAGGAGAGTTTCGGCACCGGCTCAAGCCATGTGCGCGAAAAGGACGGCCTGTGGGCGGTGCTGTTCTGGCTCAACATCATCGTCGAATCGCGCAAGCCCGCGCGTTCGATCGTCCGCGAGCACTGGCAGCGCTTCGGCCGCGATTTCTTCACCCGGCACGATTACGAAGGCCTCGACGCCGGCCGCGCGGCCGAAATGATCGACAAGCTGCGCGCCCGCCTGCCGCGCCTGCCCGGGCAGGCCGCCGGCGCGCTCAAAATCGAGTCCGCCGATGATTTCGCATACACCGATCCAGTCACCGGCAATGTCAGCGCGGGGCAGGGGCTGCGGCTTGGTTTCAGCGATGGCAGCCGGCTGGTGTATCGGCTCTCGGGCACTGGCACAAGCAACGCCACCCTGCGGGTGTACTGCGACAAGCACGAATCCGACCCGGGCCTGATGGGAGTTGACACCCAGCGCGCGCTGGCGCCAACCCTGGCGGCGGCGCAAGACCTCGCCGGCATCGCCCGCCTCACCGGCCGGACCGCGCCCGATGTGATCACCTAGTGTCGTGTCATG
>JAPOTO010000176.1:9829-27673 GCA_026709135.1 Gammaproteobacteria bacterium
CTGCCACCTGCTCGACCATCCGCTGCTCACCCCCGCAAGACCCGGGCAGATCTACCACGACGATTCCCCGGATCGGCCTTTCGCCGCCGACGCCTCGCGGTTCGCGCTGTTTTGCGCGGGTGCCTGCGAGCTGCTGCGCGAGTCGCCGGTGGATGTGATCCACCTGCACGATTGGCACGCCGCCCTCGTTGCCGTGCTGGCGCGCTTCGACCCGGCATATCAATCGCTGGCCGAGGCCAAGCTCGTGTTCACGATCCACAATCTCGCCATGCAGGGGATCCGGCCCTTCGCCCATGACGAGTCCTCGCTCGCGGCCTGGTTCCCGGATTTGGCCTTCGACCTTGATGCGGTCATCGACCCGCGCTATGGCGATTGCTTCAACCCGATGCGCGCGGCCATCAATCTTTGCGACCGGGTGCACACCGTTTCTCCAACCTATGCCGGGGAAATCCGTCGGCCAAGCCGCCCCGAACAAGGGTTTTACGGCGGCGAGGGCCTGGAGGCGGATTTGCGGCGGGCCCATCGCCAGCGGCGGCTGCGCGGCATTCTCAATGGCTGCGCGTACCGGAAGGATGCGCCCGGCCGGACCACGCCGGAGCAATTCATCGACGAGGCGGGCGCGCAACTGCTGCGCTGGATGCGGGCGGCCAGCGAGGTGGACCACAGCCACTTGACCGCCCTTGAGCGGCTGATGGGCTGGCAGCGCAAGCCGCCGCGGCACTGGCTCAGCGCCATTTCGCGATTGACGCCGCAGAAAGTCGCGCTGCTCCAGCAACCGCTCCAGCAAGCCCTCCAGAAACCTCGGTCGGGTGGCGCAAGCTGCCTCGAAAAGCTGCTCGCGGATTTGCCGCCGGACCATGCCCTCGTCCTGCTCGGCGGCGGCGATGGGGAAATCGAGGACTTCCTCGCCCAAGTCGCCGCCGACAACAGCAACTTCCTCTTTCTCAAAGGCTACTCCGAGGCTTTGTCGGAAGTGATCTACGGCCTCGGCGAGCTGTTCCTGATGCCAAGCTCCTTTGAGCCCTGCGGAATCGCCCAGATGCTCGCCATGCGCGCCGGCCAGCCCTGCCTCGCCCACCGCGTCGGCGGCCTCAAGGATACGATCAACGACGGCATCGACGGCTTCACCTTCAGCGGCCGCGACCCCGCCCGCCAAGCCGCCGCATTCCTGCGCAAACTCCGCCAGGCGCTCAAGCTGAAACAGGACGACCCGCGGCAATGGCGCGCGATCCGCGGAGCCGCCGCCGCCCGCAGATTCGAGTGGGCGGATTCGGCTCGGCAATATGTCGAGTTGTTGTACGGATAAGCGGATGCCCGGGAAATCGCCAATCAAGCCGACGCGCAGCGCCAATGTGTCTTGGCAGGCCACCGGGACCGGCAAGGCCGAGCGGGCCCGCAATCTTGGTCAGTGGCCGATGGTTCTTTGGCTGACCGGGCTTTCCGGCGCCGGCAAATCGACCATCGCCGACCGTCTTGAACAGGAAATCCAACGCCTCGGCAAGCACACCTATCTGCTCGACGGCGACAATCTCCGCCACGGCCTCAACAGCGATCTCGGCTTCGGCCTCGAAGACCGGGCGGAAAACGTCCGCCGCGCCGCGGAAACCGCCAAGCTCATGGTCGATGCCGGCTTGATCGTCATCGTCGCGCTGATCTCACCACTGCGCGCGCAGCGCGACGCCGCCCGGGCGCTCGTCGCGGAGCGGGAATTCTTCGAAATCTTCGTCGACGCCCCACTCGAAGTCTGCGAAGCCCGCGACCCCAAGGGCCTTTACGCCAAAGCCCGCCGCGGCGAACTGCCGGATTTCACCGGCATCGACTCGCCCTACGAAGCCCCCCGCGAGCCCGAACTGCGCGTCGACACCGACAGATTATCGGTCGATGAGGCGGTGGCGGAAATCCTCGCTTGGCTGCGCGCCCACACGCCGATGGCGGAAAACCCCAAAGGCAGCGCGGCCAAAGCCTGAGCGGCCCGATGCGTGTTGATGTGGTCGGGGCGGGGGAATATGGTGGCTATGGCTGGATTTGAACCAGCGACCCCAGCATTATGAGTGCTGTGCTCTAACCAACTGAGCTACATAGCCGCAAGCGCGCACAGACGTCCGGAAAGGCCGCGAATTTTGTCGATTCGCCGCCCCAAAGTCAACCGCCGCGCTGGAGCGCCCTCGATTGAAGCGGATTTTCGGCATGACGATGGACAACACCATGCGCTCGACCGCAAGGCACGGATCGAATGGCTGGTTCGAGGAATCCTAGGGTGGAGGAAATGGAGGTGAGTAGGAAGATACTCATTTTCGCCGGCCCGAACGGAGCGGGGAAAACGATGTTGGCGACCGAATACTTGCCGCATGAGGTGGAGTGCCCCGCATTCATCAATGCCGATTCCATCGCGGCGGGCCTGAGTCCGCTGGAACAGGCCCCCGTAAACTTTCGCGCTGGCCGGCTGCTGCTCCAAACAATCAACGAACATGTCGCGACCGGACGAAGCTTCGCGTTCGAGACCACATTGAGCGGGCTAGGAGCCTGCGCCGTAGGAATTCGCGATAGCGAAAATTCGATATCGCCGCGCCCTTGGCTGATCGATTGAGGCGAATATTGGCTGATATTCAACGAAATTGATCAGCCAAGGGCGCGGATGAGAGCGGATTTGCAGCCGCGAATTCCTACGGCGCAGGCTCCTAGCCTACTCGCGCTCGATTCCGATCTGGCGGGAACAAGGCTACTTCGTCGGTCTGCTTTACTTGCGCTTGGCCAGCCCGGAGATGGCCATCGACCGCGTGAGGCAACGGGTTTCTATGGGTGGGCACGATGTGCCCGAGCCGGTGATCCGCCGGCGCTTCCACGCTGGCTGGCGCAATTTCGAGAACATCTATCGCGAATTGGTGGACGAATGGAGAATATATGATAATTCAGGGTCCGAGCCGGTTCTGCTGAGCATTGGAGGAAAGCGATGAAGAAGGATCAAGACACCCGAACGACTCAAAATCCAAAGCAGCCCAGCCCCGGCCCCGCAACAAGCTTGGATAGTGTGGAGGCCGCATTGCGCAGAGCCGCCCAATCCGCCTATCGCCGAGCCGCCTTCTACGGCAGCAAAGTCGTAATCTTCGAAAACGGAAAAATTGTCCACAAAACCCCGGTTCCCGTGAACCCAAAAAGCAAGAAACCTCCCGCATATCAAGAATACAAACTGGTTTGATCAAACAGCCATTAGTCGACATCATGGCATTGCATAGGTATCCAACGGCGTGGAACAACGAAAATGATCACGCATTCAGTAACAGTGCGCTGCGCCCATCTGCGATCCGAGCGACAAATTAGGAGAAAAGGGTGAAATTGCAATATCTTGGAGATTCTAAAGATGCGTTCAAGTGGGATTACTTGGACTTCTTGGTCAGTAACGTTGGGGCTGGCTACTTAGACATTATTCCAATGAAAACTCCGCCGGACAAATCAAAGCAAGGCGGAACTTCACCATCACGATTTCCCACTTCTGCTAATGTTCAGGAATTTTGTTTTCATCTCCAGAAAAATCGAAATCTTAATGAAATACTAAAGCTTCCAGAGTACACGGGAAAGAAATACAGTATTCGTTTGCACAAACCAAATGAAAAATTTCATAATCATGCGAATTTTCGGGCTGAATACTTTTCGAATTTAACTTCAGAAAGTAAACGAAAAAGAGTTCTATTTCTTGATCCAGATATTGGATTCGAGCCAGAGAAAACAGTCAATGAGAAACATGTAAGATACTCCGACATTTCGACTATCTGGCAGCAGATTAATGAACTCACTCTTGTTTGCATTTTCCAACACTCTCGCAGGATTTATTGCCCATTTGAGGAGCACTATAGTGAAATTCTTTGCGCCCTGCAATTTGTTAGGCCGCTGTATTCTGCAGCATTATACTGGGGCAATCACTTAATGTTCGTTTTGTTGGCAAAGTCTTCCGATCAAATCAGAATTGCTCGTGCGAAAAATCGATCTTACAAAACTGGACGACCGGTGGAATTGATTGATGGATAAGTGTTGTAAGTAATTACTTTTTTTCAGCTTGCTAATTGGGACCTTGCGCCAGCAAGCGAACAAGGAATCGCTCATCCTGTTCTATTAGATCGGGTTCCGTTCCGTTGTGTTCCTTCATGCCCAATATGATCTTACGGGGAATTCTCATTCCCATGTGTTCCAGATATCGATAATCGCGCATCACGTCCTTCAATAGCTGGTTTCGGGTGGATCGCGTCCCGAGGCGCATGCGGTCTGGGGTTATTCCGTTGGGCAGCCGGCCGGGGGATACGATTTCGAGTCGGTCGCCATAGACCGCCAACTGGATATCGGTGCTCGTGAGCAGGTAGTCGCGGTGGATAAGGGCATTGACGATGCATTCACGAAGCGCGTCGGGCGGATAGGCTGGACGCTCGACACGCCTTCCACCTTGTGCTTCTACGACCACACGTGTGTTGCGTTGCACAAAATTCAGCGCCTGTTCGACGATACCGTTTTCAACGA
The DNA here is from genome assembly GCA_026709135.1 of Gammaproteobacteria bacterium. Taxonomy (GTDB): domain Bacteria; phylum Pseudomonadota; class Gammaproteobacteria; order Pseudomonadales; family Pseudohongiellaceae; genus UBA9145. The sequence continues at coordinate 14,336 of JAPOTO010000176.1, forward strand.
GATCATCGCTTTTGCTCAACAAAGGGGTCATGGGACCGCGAAGCGTCGTTCGCTCCTGCGCGTCGTACTCCTGTTCCGTTCCGGGACATCCTGCTGGCGGATATTGCCGAAATAGTTCCGCAGCCGCCTCCGGTCGAGGTTCGCGAGCACAGCACCCGATACGGGCCGAAGTTCAGCCCGCACGGAACCGCGTTGCTGGAACAGGCGCGCGAGTTCTTCCGGGCTTGCTTCACGGCTCTGCGAGCCAGCGCGGATCAAGTACCTGTTGGTATTGTTGTGCCAGAGCGCATGCACATCGTAGCCGCGGGTCACGCGGACAATGGCAACATCATGATGGTCCTTGACACCGCGAATCACTTCAAAGAACGGAATTATTGCCGGTCTGATCTTGTCGCGGCATACATTCATCACCCATTCTTCGAGATTGTCCCGTGTCAGGCCCGTGATGGTTCCGTCGTCTTCGGCGCCAAGCAGCACCATGCCGCCTTCGAGGTTTGAGAAGGCAACCAGCTCTTTTGCGAGATCTTGGATGCGCAGGTCGTCTCTCTTGAATTCCACCCCGGAATTCTCGCCGCTCGCAATGATTTCCAGTAATTCGGTCCTTGTCGTCATGCTTCAGAACCCGTGCTTCGAACGGCGCATCTCGAACGTGGCCTGGCCGCCTTTGAGGACTTCCTCGACCAGCTCGCGCGCGGATTACCGGAAAGGCCGCGAATTTTGTCGATTCGCCCCAGCGAAGTCAAGTTTTGAGTCTTGGGCTTATGAGTCTTGTGGCTTCGATCCGTCGCCAGCCCGATGGCGATTCGCGCCGAGTCAAAATGTCATTCCGCGCGAAGCGGGGCGCGGTCTCAAACATTGAAGCGGAAGTGGATGATGTCGCCGTCTTGGACTGGGTAGTCGCGGCCTTCTAGGCGCCATTTGCCGGCTTCTTTGGCGCCGGATTCGCCGTTGTTGGCGAGGAAATCGTCGAAGGAGACGACTTCGGCGCGGATGAAGCCGCGCTCGAAATCGGTGTGGATGACGCCGGCGGCGCTCGCGGCGCTGGCGCCTTGGCGCACGGTCCAGGCCCGGGCTTCCCTGGGGCCGGCGGTGAAGAAGGTTTGCAGGCCGAGCAGTTGGTAGGCGGCGCGGATGACGCGGTCGAGGCCGGGCTCTTCCATGCCGAGGTCTTGCAGGAACTCGCTCTTTTCCGCCTCGGCCAGCTCGGCGATTTCAGCTTCGAGCTGGTTGCAGACCACCACCATCCGCGCGCCTTCCGCTTCGGCAATGGCGGCCACTGTGCCGACATGGGTGTTGCCGCCGCCGCTTTTTTTGTCAACACTGTTTTTTTCATCAGCATTGGCCTCGCCAACATTGGCGATGTACAGCACGGGTTTGGCGGTGAGCAAATGCAGCGGGCGCAGGTTTTCGCGCTCTTCGCGGTACAACTCGATGGCCCGCACCGGGCGCGATTGGTCGAGGCCGGCTTGGACTTTTTCCAGCAGCGCGGCCTGGCGCTGGGCGTCCTTGTCGCCGGCTTTGGCGACGCGGATTACCCGGTCGTAATTGCGGTTGACCGTTTCGAGGTCGGCGAGGGCGAGTTCGGTGTTGATCGTTTCGATGTCGTCGGCGGGGCGGATGCGCTCGGAGACATGGGCGATGTTGCCATCCTCGAAGCAGCGTACGACATGGGCGATGGCGTCGGTTTCGCGAATGTTGGCGAGAAATTGATTGCCGAGGCCCTCGCCTTTCGAGGCCCCCGCGACGAGCCCGGCGATGTCGGTGAACTCCACCGTGGTGGGTACGACCCGGGCGGGCCGGACGATTTCCGCGATCCGCCCAAGCCGCGCATCGGGCACCGGCACCACGCCGGAATTCGGCTCGATGGTGCAGAAAGGGTAGTTCTCCGCGGCGATTCCCGCATTGGTCAGCGCGTTGAACAGCGTGGACTTGCCCACATTGGGCAGGCCGACGATGCCACAACTCAGTCCCATCTCCATCTCCTTTTCCGCGAGCAAAACAAAATCCTGATTTTGTTTTGCGACAGTGAAAAATTCCAAGGAAGGAATTTTTCACAACATCATTTTGTACTGTGCAATTCGCGGGTGGCGGCTTCCCAGTCGCCGGCGGCGGCGGATGGCATCACCGCCATCGCCCTGGCTATCGCGCCGTCGATGCGTTCGCGTTCTTCGGCGGGTGGGTCGCCGAGCACATAGCCGATCACCAGCGACTTGTGTCCGGGATGGCCAACGCCGATCCGCAGCCGCCTGAATTCCCTGCGCCCGCCGAGCGATTCGATGACGCTGCGCAGGCCGTTGTGCCCGCCATCGCCGCCGCCGGCCTTGAAGCGGACCGTCCCCGCCGGGAAGTCGATTTCGTCGTAGGCGATCAATATCTGTTCGGGTTCGATCCGGTAGAAGCTCGACAGCGCGGCGATGGCCCGGCCGCTCAGGTTCATGAAAGTGGCTGGCCACAGCAGCCGTATTTCCCGGCCGCCGATGCGGATCGTGCCGGTTTCGCCGTGGAACTTGTCGCGGTGGCGCAATTCGCCACCGTGCCCGGCGCAAAGCCGGCGCAGGAACCACAGCCCGGCGTTGTGGCGGTTGCCGGCATAGGCGGGCCCCGGATTGCCGAGGCCCACGATCAGCCTTGGTGGGTCTTGCGCGGTCAGGAGTCCGCTTCCGCTTCGGCTTCAGTTTCCTGGCCGTCGTCGCCTTCTTCCTCGTCTTGGGCGCCGCCCCGTGGCGACTGCACCGTGGCGACGGAAAGATCGCCTTCCCGGCCATGGCCGAGGGCGACGCTGTTGACGCCTTCCGGCAGGCTGATGTCGGAAAGGTGCACCGTCTGGCCGACATCGACTTCGAGCATGTCAACCTCGATGAACTCGGGCAGGTTTTTCGGCAGGCAACTGATTTCCACTTCGGTCATCGATTTGAGGATGCGTCCGCCACCGGCCTTGACGCCGTGGCATTTGTCCTCGTTGATGAAATGCAGCGGCACGCGGATCTGGATATCCTGATCCTCGCTGATGCGCTGGAAGTCGGCGTGGAGGATCGCCGCCCTCGCCGGGTGGCGCTGCAAGTCCTTGATCACCGCGAGTTCCTTGTCCCCCCCGTCGAGATTGAGCGTGATGATATGGGAGAAGAAGGCTTCGTTTTCGGTGGCGTGCAGAATGTGGTTGTGATCGATGGTGAGCGGCACCGGCGCCTGGTCCGCGCCGTAGAGCACGGCGGGGATGGCGTTGCGCAATCGACGCAGGCGGCGGCTCGCACCTTTCCCCGTGTCGGTTCGCACCGATACATCCAATTCGAATGCGGAAGTTGACATTTTGATCTCCTGTTGCTGGTTGAACCACCCCGGCCCGGCTTGCGACCAGCCAGGCCGGGGTGGGGTTTTTTCAAAAACTAGGTATTGTCGAACATGGCGCTGATCGATTCTTCGTTGCTGACCCGGCGGATCGACTCGGCAAGCAGCCGCGCCATCGACAATTGCCGGATCCGCTTGCAATTTTTCGCCTCGTCGCGGAGCGGGATCGTGTCGGTGACCACCAGCGTGTCGAGGCTGGAGCTTTCGACGTTGGCTATCGCCTTGCCCGAAAGCACCGGATGGGTGCAATAGGCGACGACCCCGATGGCGCCGGCTTCCTTTAGCGCGTCCGCGGCCTTGCAGATCGTGCCGGCGGTATCGACGAGGTCGTCGACGATGAGGCAGGTGCGGCCTTCGATGTCGCCGATGATGTGCATGATCTGGGCTTCGTTCGCCGAAGGCCGGCGTTTGTCGATGATCGCCAAGTCAACGTCAAGCTGCTTGGCGACTGCCCTGGCCCGCACCACGCCGCCGATATCGGGCGAGACCACCGTCAGGTTGTCATAGTTCTGGCGCTCGATCTCGTCGGTGAGCACTGGCGAGCCGTAGACATTGTCCACCGGGATGTTGAAGAAACCCTGAATCTGCTCGGCGTGGAGATCCACGGTGAGCACCCGGTTCACGCCGACCGCGCCAATCATGTCGGCGACGACCTTGGCGCTGATGGCGACCCGGGCCGAGCGCACCCGGCGGTCTTGGCGGGCGTAGCCGAAATACGGAATCACCGCGGTGATGCGGTTGGCGGAGGCGCGGTGCAGGGCGTCGGCGATCAGCAGCAGTTCAATGACGTTGTCATTGGTCGGCGAGCAGGTGGGCTGGATGATGAACACATCCTTGCCGCGCACATTCTCGTTCAACTCGACGGAGATTTCGCCGTCGCTGAACTTGTCGATGCTCGCGTTGCCAAGCGGCACGCCGATATAACGGGCGATGCGGTCCGCGAGCGGCGGATTGGCATTGCCACTGAAAACCATGAGATTGGTGGCCATGGTTGCTGGGTCGCCTTTGGTTTGGGGTTCGAGAAATCCTTGTTATTGTCGGGCTGCGCGGAGCGCCGGTTGCTTGTGGCCTCAATCCGTCGCTGTGCCAGCCCTTCCCGTCATTCTGCGCGAAGCGGAGTTGCGGAATCTCCCGGGTCTTGCGCTATTGGCCAAATTTCAAGCGCAACTTTAATCCTTGTGGATGGCTGGCGCTCTATAGCAAAATTTTCAGGCATGCCTGAAAATTTTTGCTCATCGCGCTCGCCATTTTCTCGGCTGCGCCGGATTCTTCAAGGATGGCTGGCGCTACCGGCCAAATTTCCGGGCTTCGCCCTGAAATTTGCCTATCGCGCTAGCCATTTTTCCGGCGTAGCCGGAAAAATGGCTGGGGTGGCTGGACTCGAACCAACGAATGCAAGGATCAAAACCTTGTGCCTTACCACTTGGCGACACCCCAACACGTGGATTTTACCAGTTTTGCCGCGGAATTCGCTCGGCGCGCTCCTGGTTCCCGCTCCCGCTCCTACTTTTGCTCTTCTTTTTCCTCTTCGCCGAGTCCGGCGCGCGCATGGGCCATCCGCTCCATGCCGTTGGCGGCGAAGCCCCGCCAACCGGTGGGCAGCTCGGCCAGAATCGGCTTGGCCGCGGCTGCTTCGGGCAGCGTGATGAAGACGCTGGCGCCGGTGCCTGACATGCGCGGTTCGCCGAAACGGCCAAGCCAGGCGAAGGCTCGATCGACCTCCGGGTAGAGCCTGCGCGTCACCGGCTCGCAGTCGTTGCGGCAGCGTCCCGCGAGAAAGTCGGCAATTCTGATGTTTGCGGAGTTGCGTGTCAAATTTTCGTCGGTGAAAACCGCCGCGGTGGAGACATTGCATGGCGGCGCGACCACGAGGTAGCACTGTTCGGGGAGCTTCACCGGGCGCAACACCTCGCCAACGCCTTCGCCCCAGGCGCTGCGGCCGCGGATGAACACCGGCACATCGGCGCCGAGCCGCACGCCGATTTCGCACAGCGCATCGAGCGAAAGCCCGAGCCGCCAAAGTTCGTTCAAGGCCAGCAGGGTGACCGCGGCGTTGGCGCTGCCGCCGCCCAGCCCGCCGCCGACTGGAATCCGCTTTTCGACTGTAATGGCCGCGCCTTCGCCAACCCCGGTCGCCCGCGCCAGCGCGGCCGCGGCGCGCAGGATGAGGTTGCCCCGCCGCGGCAGTCCGCGGCCTTCTTCGGTGTCGGCGATATGCAGCTCCACCCCGGGTTTCCGCCTGGGCTTGAAGCGCATCCAATCGCCATAATCAAGAATCTGGAACAGCGTTTGCAGCTCGTGGTAGCCGTCGGCGCGGCGGCCGGTCACATGCAGGAACAGGTTCAGCTTGGCGGGCGCCAGCATCGAGAGTCCGGTCATTGGGGTTCGCCGATAGTCCAGCGCAGGCCGACGAAACGCAGCCGCACATCGTCCCGGGCCCGGAACAGGTCGATGGCGCCGGGGAGGACGAGGGCGTCGTAGCGCCGGGGGTCGTCGTACTCCACCGACCAGCCATCCTGCCGCAAAGCGCGCAACTGGCCAAGCGAGTTGAATTCGAGTTCTGGCTCGCCGGCGGGCGCCGGCAGGCCGCGCATCCAGTATTCCAGATGGGAAACCGGCAGTTCATAGCCGAGCTGGCGGAGGATAAGGTCTTCGGGAGTCGGCGCTTGAAGCACCTCGCCGCCGGATTCGAGAATGACGCCGTCCGGCCCGCCGCTGATTAGGGTATTGCCGGCGTTGAAGGAACCCCAGAGGCGTATGTTGTAGTCGCTGTCCCGCTGCCGCCAGAGGATGCGCGGCGTATGCGATTCATTGTGGTAGCGCACGTTCACCCGCCCGCGCAGTTGCCATTGGCTCAGGGCGGAAAGGCCGTCGCGCTGGGAATTCCAGTCGGCATTCTCCCGCGCCGGCGGCGCACTGGCGCAGGCGGCCAGCAGCGCGGCAACAACGGCAAGCGGGAAAATCCTCGTCCTCACAACAAAACCCATCGTCATTGTGCGCCAAGCGCCGGTTGCTTGTGGCTTCGATCCGTCGCCGACTAACGCTGTGGCAGCCCCTCCCCGTCTCAGCGCGAAGCGAAGCCGCAGAATCTCCCTGTACTGTCTGGAGCGTTCATTCCCCGCCCTTGAGCCGTTCCATTGTTGGCAGGACGTATTCGCTTTGCGGGGTTTCGGCCAGGGCTTCGGCCCAGACGCGCTCGGCTTCGGCATGTTGGCCGAGCATCCACAGCACCTCGCCGAGATGCGCGGCGACTTCGTGGTCGGGGAAGGCCGCGTAGGCCCGGCGCAGGTTTTCCAGCGCCTCGTCGAGCATGCCGAGCTTGTACTGGGCCCAGCCCAGGCTGTCGATGATCGCCGGATCGTCGGGTTCGACCGCGATGGCGCGCTCGATCAGCGCCAGGGCTTCGGCATGGCGTTCGCTGCGGTCCGCCAGCATGTAGCCGAGATGATTCAGCGCCCGGGCGTTTTTGGGCTGCATGCGGATGATTTGCCGCAGGTCGGCCTCGGCGCCGGCGAGGTCATCGAGGCTGTCGTGGGCGAACACCCGGGAGAACAACAGATCCGCGTGGTTGGGATAGCGGTTCAACGCGCGGCCGAGCAATTCCAGCGCCCGCCGCGGATGGCCTTCCTGCAGCAGAATCGCCGATTCCATGGCGATGAACTGGATTTCGAGCCGGCTGCTGCCCCGGGAAAGTCCGGCCAGCCAATCGTGGGCCTCCTCGAAGCGGCCAAGCTGAACCGCGAGCCGCGTCGCCTGCTGCTGGGCCGGCAGGAAGTTCTCCACGCCTTGGCGCACTTGGCGGAAGTTGCCGATGGCGGCGTCGATCTCGCCGAGTTGCTGCCTGGCGTAGCCGATATAGAAATGGCTGTCGTCCTCGTTCTGCCGCGCCGCTAGCATCCGCTCGAAGATGCCGATGGCGGAGGCGTAGTTTTCCATTTCGAGGTCGAGCAGTCCGGCGGAAAGCAGGATTTCCCAGTCCTGTGGCGCCTGGGTGGTGAGGATGCGGAATTGCTCCCTGGCGGCGCCGAGTTGCCGCTCTTGCAGCAGCAGGCGGGCGTAGTTCAGGCGCAGGCCGCGGTCATCGGGGAAGCGCTCCGTCCCCGCGCGCAGCGCGGCGAGGGCGCCGGCATTGTCGTTGGCGCTTTGGTGGAGTTGCGCTTGCAACTGCGTCAGTTCCGGGTTCGGTTCGAGGCGGTCGCCGATTTCGGCGAATTCCGCCAGCGCCGCCTCGAATTGCCGGTTCTGCGCGAGCAGTTGCACCAGCGCGAGGCGGATCGAGCCGTGCTCTGGATAGCGCGATTTGAGCGAGCGCAGGCTGGCGATCAGTTCGCTCCGCTCACCGCTTTCCATGTTGCCCGCGGCCGAGGCCAGAATGCTGAATTCGAAATTGCCCCCCGCTTCGAGCACCTGCTCCATATGCGACAGCGCCTGGCCCGGCCGTCCGGCTTCGAGCAACTGGAAGGCGAGCAGCAGATGCGGTTCGGGGGCGTCCGGGGCGACTTCGGCCCAGAGCAGGCCGAGTTCAAGCAGGCGCCGCCCGTCGCCGACGGCGGAGGCGAATTGCACCGCGCGCTCGACGACGCCGGGGTCGCGGGTTTCCCGGGCGAGGTCGAAATAGAACTCCGCCGCGGTTTCGAGATCGCCCCGCTGGGCGCTCAGCTCGCCGCTAATCGCCTGGAATAACTGGTCGGCGGTGAAACTGCCGTATTCGGTGGGTGCTGGATTGGCTGTTGCGGCGGCGGGGCTGGACTCGGGGGCTGTTTCCACCCGGCTCGCGGTTTCCACAGCGCAAGCCCCGAGCAATGCGAGGCAGGCGCAGGCCACCGCGGCGCGCACAAACGAATCGGACATCCACAGCTCCCCCGGGAAAAAGCCAGTATAGCAAATGCCCCCGATGCCAAATGCCCCAAGTGCAATGGGGAGTGCAATGGCACACCCATCGGCGGCGGTGCTGGCGCCCGCCTGATGGGTGCCCCGTTAGACTTTGGTATATTTGCGTTTTTTTGGCCCGAACCCCGGATCGCGATGGAACTGGCTGTCACTGGCGTTAATCACAGCACCGCGGACATTGCCCTGCGCGAGCGGGTGGCTTTCGAGCCCGCGCGGGTCACCGGCGCGTTGCGGCAGGCCGCCGGGCTGCCCGCGGTGACCGGCGTGGTGATTGTCTCCACCTGCAACCGCACCGAAGTGTATCTGGGGTTCGCGGATGAGCACGCTGGGGACGGCGCCGCCCGGCACCGCATGACGCTCGAATGGCTGGCGGAATTTCACGGCCTTTCCGCCGACGAGCTTGCCAAGTCGAGTTACCGCCGTGAGGATGGCGAGGTCGTGCGGCATCTGATGAAGGTTGCCGCCGGTCTCGATTCGATGGTGCTTGGCGAGCCCCAGATTCTCGGCCAGATCAAATCCGCCTTTGCCCTGTCGCGGGAGTTGAAACTCGTCGGCGGCGCGCTCGCCCAAGCCTTCGAGGCGGCCTTTTCCGTCGCCAAGGAGGTGCGCTCGGAAACCGCGATTGGCGCCAGCCCGGTCTCGGTCGCCTATGCCGCGGTCACCCTGGCCGGGCGGATTTTTTCCGACCTGTCGCAGCAGCGGGTGCTGCTGGTCGGCGCCGGCCGCACGATTGAACTCGCGGCGCGGCACTTGGCGGAAAAACAGGTGCGGGGCATCACCGTCGCCAACCGCACCCTCGACAACGCCCTCCAGCTCGCGGGCAAGTTCGGCGGCCAGGGCGCATTGTTGTCGGAGCTGCCCGAACTGCTGGTGGCGGCGGATATCGTCGTTTCCTCCACCAACAGCCAATTGCCGCTGATCGGCAAGGGCATGGTGGAGCGGGCGGTGCGCCAGCGCCGGCACCGTCCTATCCTGCTCGTCGATCTCGCCGTGCCCCGGGACATCGAAGTCGAAGTCAGGGAGATTCCAGACGCTTACTTGTACGGCATCGACGACATCGGCAACGTCATCGACGACAGCATCGCCAGCCGCCGCGAGGCCGCCACCGAGGCCGAGACGATCATCGACCAAGGCATGGAAAAGTTCCAAGCCGAATTGCGTTCCCGCAACGCGGTCGCCACCCTGCGCCGCCTGCGCGACAAGGCCGACGCGATCCGCCAAGCCGAACTCGACCAGGCCCGGCGGCAACTCGAAAAAGGCGGCGACGCCCCGGCGGTGCTCGAATCGCTGGCCCGGGCCATCACCAACAAGCTGATCCACTCGCCAAGCGTGCGCATGAAGCGCGCCAGCTCCCAGGGGCGGGATGAACTGTTGCTGGCAACCCGGGAACTGTTCGAACTCGAAGGCGACGCGCCGCCCGATTGAACGCGGCTATTTTTGCGACATGAAACACTCCATCCGCCATAAACTCGACGGCCTGCGCGAGCGCTTCGAGGAGATCGAGGCTTTGCTCAGCGAGGCCGAAGTCATCGCCGACCAGCAACGCTTCCGCGGCCTGTCGCGGGAATACGCCGAACTCGAAGATGTGGTGGGCGCCTACGGTGCCTATCTCGGGGTGGAGAATCACCTGCGCGAGGCCGGGGAAATGCGCCGGGACGCCGACCCCGAGATTCGCGCCATGGCCGAGGAGGAGATCGCCGCCGCCTCTGGGCAAGCCGAAAAACTCGAGCGCGACCTGCAATTGCTGCTGCTGCCCAAGGACGAGCGCGACGCCTGCAATGTCTTCCTCGAAATCCGCGCCGGCACCGGCGGCGACGAGGCCGCGCTGTTCGCCGGCGACCTGTGCCGGATGTATCAGCGCTACAGCGAGCTGCGCAACTGGCGCGCCGACCTCATCAGCGAGCGCCCCGGCGAACACGGCGGCTACAAGGAGGTCGTGCTGCGCGTCGAGGGCCGCGACGTGTACGGCAAGCTGAAGTTCGAGTCCGGCGCCCACCGCGTCCAGCGGGTGCCGGAAACCGAAACCCAGGGCCGCATCCACACTTCCGCCTGCACCGTCGCGGTGCTGGCCGAGGCCGAGGAAATCGGCGAAATCGAGATCAGCCGCGGCGATCTCCGCATCGACACCTTCCGCGCCAGCGGCGCCGGCGGCCAGCACGTCAACAAGACCGACTCGGCAATCCGCCTGACCCATTTGCCCACCGGCATCGTCGTCGAATGCCAGGACGAGCGCTCCCAGCACAAGAACAAGGCCCGGGCGCTTTCGCTGCTGCAAGCCAGGCTGCTCGACCAAGCCCAGCGCGAGCGGCAGCAGCAAGAATCCGACACCCGCCGCCAACTCGTCGGCAGCGGCGACCGCTCGGAGAAAATCCGCACCTACAATTTCCCCCAGGGCCGGGTGACCGACCACCGCATCAAACTGACGCTTTACAACCTGCCGGAAGTCATGAACGGCGGCCTTGAAACCGTAATCCAGCCCTTGCTGCAAGAGCACCAGGCCGACCTGCTCGCCGGCTTGGCGGACAATGCTTGAAGCGGTGGGATGCGTGTCGCAACCGCTGCGGAGGCGGAAGACCCGCCACCGATCCGCGAGTGTGCCGGGAGCTTGCAAGTTCCCGAGGTTCCGCGCTATGGGAAGTCACGGCTGCGCATTCGCTCTCATCCACAATTCCGGTCGATCCATTTCGTTGACTGTGGGCCGGTATTCGCTCCCGCGAATGTCCATGGCGCGGGCTTTGGTTGATGCGCACCATTAAATCGGCGCTATCTTCGGCAATTGCCCGGCTCGTCGGCAGCGACAGCCCGATGCTCGATGCCGAGTTGCTGCTCGCCCATGTGCTCAAAACCAGCCGCGCCGCGCTGCGCGCCAGACCGGAACGCCCATTGACCGCGGAACAGGCGGGCCAGTTCGAACCTTTGATTGATCGCCGCGCCCAAGGCGAGCCAGTGGCCTATCTGCTCGGCCGGGCGGGCTTCATGGACTTCGAGTTGGCGGTCAACCCGTCGGTGCTGATCCCGCGCCCAGAAACCGAATTGCTCGTCGAACTCGCGCTGGAGACGTTGGCGGACAGCGACTCGCCCGCGGCAAATCAAGACAATATCGCGCGAATCGCCGACCTAGGCACCGGCAGCGGCGCCATCGCCATCGCCCTGGCGCGGCACAACCCCGCCTGGCGCGTCGAAGCCGTTGACATCAGCAAAGCCGCGCTCGCGCTCGCCCGGCGCAACGCCCAAGCGCTTGGAGTCGGCAACATCCGCTTCCGCCAAGCCTCATGGTGCGAAGGCCTGCCCCCCTCCGCATTCGACCTGATCGTCGCCAACCCCCCCTACGTGGCCAAAGGCGACCCCGCGCTCCACCCGGACTGCGCCTTCGAACCCGAAACCTCCCTATTCGCCGCCGAAGACGGCCTAGCCGCCCTCCGCCAAATCATCACCACCGCCAAACACCACCTAAAACCCCAAGGCTGGCTAATCCTCGAACACGCCCACAACCAGCAAATCCCAGTAACCAAGTTGCTCGCCACCGAAGGCTACCGCCAAATCGAAACCCACAAAGACCACGCCCACCACGACCGCCTCATCCGCGCGCGATTAGGGAGATCACTCACTCAGCCACTAATCTGAACATAGAATAACGACTTTCAGTAGTAGCTTCGATAATCTCCTTGCCACCGCCAAACTTTAATGGCTGTAGATTTTCTCCATTTAAAAAACCACCCTCAATACAATTTTCTAGACTACCATTCTTTACTCTTCTGGAGAGCTGATTGGCCAAATATTTAGCCACGGAATCTTCTGGTCCTTCACCTTTACCGCCGATTGATTTGCCAATTTCATCCGACTCTTTCGGGAATTTTTTTGAAAACTGTATGGCAATTTGATATGAAGTCAAAAATCGTCTTCCGAAATGGTGCCTGTTATCGTAAGGAATTTCTTCTAGTATCTCTACTATCTTTGACTCAATTGATAATTTTTCCCATTTACTCATTGCTGTTTACCTTTAGTTGTGCCAGATTTCACCTAATATGTAATTCTCGGAAACCTATGATTTAGGCTAATAGACCGATGTAGTCCTGATTTATAGGATCATCCAAGGACTCATTTAAGGTATGGACGGGTTGATTTACGGTTCTCATTTTCCGGAGGTTATGCTTTATTTTGTGTGCTGTCAAATTCGGCCTTGCGCGCATGGATAGGGACTAGGTGAACTGTCCCCCGCATTGCCTGAAACTGCTGAGGATACTGAATTCCCGCCAGCAGCCAGCCGAAAGGCGATATCAGTGGGGCCTTCGGCCTTGAGGTGGGGCGGTGGACATTGCTTGATTTTCCTAATCTTGGATAGGAAGAATAATTGTTGGAATCTTGTCTTGCACTCTTTCTAAAAAGTCCGCGACTGCTTCGTAAGAACCTTCGAGCAGGACATTGCCCGATTCCGCCCCGACTTTGATGGCGATCCGTTCGCCGTTCGCAACGTCGATCAAAAGCCGCTGGAAGAGTTCTAGGGTGCAGTGAGGCCCTGCCCCCAGGGTTGGAAAACAGCTTGCGTCCCCGTTGCTCCCAAAATCCCATTCCCCGGTGAAAAGCTCTCCACGGTCAACCCTGATAGCTACCTCTATCGAATCTTCCATATGAAATTGCGACCCCTTTGAAATCGAGACATAGGGAAGATAAGGCCCTATCCCACGCATCCGCAATTCCGCACGTTCGGCATGATCCCCGAACATGCCCAACGGATAAACAGCAAAACCAATCTGTGTTTTATCGGTGAGATTTGATTGTATGCAAAACAATCCATGCGTAACTTCATCCGTGAACATATCAATGCTATCAGAAACAGCACAGTTTCCGTACACCTGCAAGTTCTCAATAAAGGAGCTGTCGGAGGTGTCTTGTCCGCTGGCAATCGGCGCGAGCATGAGGGCGAGTATTGGGAAGGCGGATTTTTTCATGGCGGTTTCCCCTGCTGGTGATGATTTCGATATTATCATCTTTCAGGAAGTATCAGGCGGCGACGGATCGAAGCCGCTACATACCGCTTGCGCCCGTTTGCCTAGTGGGGTAAGGTTTGCGGGCTTTTGGGAAGGGGTTTTGAGATGAGGAATT
>JAPOTO010000122.1 GCA_026709135.1 Gammaproteobacteria bacterium
TAGCTCAGTCGGTAGAGCAGAGGACTGAAAATCCTCGTGTCGGTGGTTCGATTCCGCCCCTGGGCACCAACCCCCCCTTGCGCGCACCCTCCGCGGCGCCTTCTAGATCGGCCCGCAGGCTTTCCGCGACGCGGGCGGCCGAGGCCTTTACCGAATCCCGCGCCAGGTGCGCGTAGCGGGCGGTGGTTTGCACCTTCTTGTGGCCCAGCAGCTTGCCGATCATCGGCAGGGTTTCGCCCAGCGCCAGCGCCCGCGAGGCGAAGCTGTGCCTGAGATCGTGAATGCGCACGTCGTCCAGGCCCGCGCGGGCGCGGATGAGCCGCCAGGGCATGTTGAGATTCTGGTAGTGCCGACCGGGTTTCTTGCCGGGGAACACCCAGGGGCTTCTCGCCACGCGGGCCAGCCCTTCCAGCACGCGCCGGGCGGACGGCGAAATCGCCACGGCCCGCGCGCCAGTCTTGGCGTCGCGCAACTGAATCTCCCCGGCCCGAAGGTCCACCTCGTCCCAGCGCAAGGTCAGAATCTCGCTCTTGCGGCAGCCGGTCAGCATCAGCAGCCGGAATGCCCCCACAATATCGGGAGGCACCCTGCCCTCGGCCTCGAGCTCGCCAAGCGCGCGGCCCAGGCGGCGGAATTCCTCGTCGGAGAGAAAACGCTCGCGGCCGCGCTCCTTGAACTTGCGCACGAACCGGCAGGGGTTGCCGCCTTCCGGCGCAATTTCCCACAGCTCGGCCATTTTGAACAGCCGCGACAGCAGTTCCAGGACCTTGTTGGCCATGATTGGCGTCTCCCGCAGGCCGTGATGCAGCGACGCGACGCGCCCGCGCCCGATCTCTCCGAGGCGCTCGCCACCTAGGACGGGCAGCAGGTGGCGGTCGAGGATGCTGCGGCATTGCAGTTGAGTCATCGGCTTGCAGAGCACCGCCACATGTTCGGTCATGTACCGCGCCGCGACTTCGGCGATCGTGGGGCTGGCATCCGCCGGGGATGCGCCGTTGCGCGGCGCGGGTTCTTTGCCCGCCTTGATGTCGGCGATGATCCTCGCCGCCCGCTTCCGCGCCTCGTTGGCGGTGATGAGGCCGTGGCGCCCGACCGTCAGGCGGCGTGACTTGCCATCCGCTCGGGTCTGCACCAGATAGACCTTCACTCCCGAGGGGTAGACCCGCACACCAAAACCCGGCAACTTCGAGTCCCAGTACACCACATCGCGCCCGCCCGCCGGCAGCGAATCGATCATGCGCCTGGATATGGAGCGCCGCCCGAGCTTCGCCACCGCTAGTCCAGGATTTCCGCGCCGATGCTGTCGGCGACCTTCGCGGTGGCGGCCTGGATCGATTCCCGCGCCAAGTGCGCGTAGCGGGCCGTGGTGCCCACCCGCCGGTGCCCGAGCAGTTCGCCGATCATCGGCAGGCCCTCGCCGATGGCGAGCGCGCGGGAGGCGAAGGTGTGCCGCAGGTCGTGCAGGCGCACGTCGTCAAGGCCGGCGCGTTTGCGCACGCGGTCCCAGGAAACGTGGATGTTGACCTGGCGCGAGCCCTTTTTCCTGCCGGGGAACACCCAGGGATTGCCTCCGGTTCTCGGCAGGCTGGCCAGCACCTCCGCGGCGGCGGGGGGCATCGGCACCATGCGCTCGCCGGTCTTGCTGTCCCGCAGCCACATCTCGCCCGCCGCGAAATCGAGATCGTCCCACGCCAAGCCCAGAATCTCGTTTTTACGGCATCCGGTCAGGGCCAGCAGCCGGATCGCCGCCGCCACATGCCGCGAGGCCAATTTTTCGGCGGGGGCGGCCTCGAGCGCCTGGCCAAGCCGGCCCAGCTCCTCCGGCGTCAGGAAACGTTCCCGGCGGGGCGAAGCCTTGAGGCGGCGCACGCCCCGGCAGGGATTTCGGTTCGGCGGACGCATCTCCCAAAGTTCCGCGAGATTGAGCATCTTGGCCAGAATGTCCAGGCACCGGTTGGCCACTGTGGGAACGCCGCTCAGCTCGAACTGCAACTTGAAAATGTCCTTTCGCTCCACCTCGGCAACCGGCAATTCCCCGAGGCGCGGCACGATGTGCTTTCTGAGAATGTAGCCGTAGTTCCTCGCGGTGCCCGGTTTGCAATGCGGGGCGACATGCTCGCGCTGAAAACGCCCGGCTAGGTCCGCCAACGTCGGCGGGCCTCCGGGTTTGGCCTCGACCGGGGGAAGCCCGGCTTTCAGGCGCGCGATGATCTTGGTGGCCTCATTGCGCACCCGGTCGGACGGAATGTCGCCGTGGCGGCCCATGGCGACACGCTGCGATCTTCCATTGTGCCGGGTTTGCACAACGTACACCTTGCGCCCGCTCGGGTAGACCCGGACGCCGAAGCCCGGCAGCTCGCGGTCCCAGAACACGATGTCCCCGCCATCGACCGGGAGGCGGTCCACGACGCGCTTGGAAAGCCGGAGATGCGGCGGTTTGGCCATGCTCTCGCTCCCGCAAAAAAGGCGGCTCAGGCGTGGAAATCGGACCGGAATCGAGAGGGCGAAATACCGTGCCGTAAGCGTTCCGAAAGCGGATGAACCCGGTTCCGCCCTGTTGGAACGCATCGCGGGCGGAGACGCACACCAGCACCGCGCCGTCCGCGCCAGACTCGGAGAACCGCCGCGGGCCGCAAGGGCCGGATCGGTGAACTGGTGGGCAACCTGCGGCGGACGAATCTTCCGCCACCCCTCCCGGAACGGCTTGCGCGAATACTCAAGGGGTTGCCGCTGCTTCTTAAAGTGGCACCCGCGGGGTGGGCATCGAAAAAACCGATTATCCCACACCAGCCCATGTGCGACAGGCGGTTCAAAAAACCGCGGAATCCTGAACAAATAGTCGAAGAACAGGCGGCCCAGGCGCGGAAAGCGGGCCCGCGCCGTAAGCGTGCCGAAACCGACCGGCCCCAAAATCGGGCCATATCGGAGCGCGACACGGACGGAAACGCAACAGGGGGCTTGGTTATTTAGGTCGTTGTTTATAGAAATTTTACGGCGCCTAACATTTCTTAGCCAACGGAGAACATCGAAATGGCAACGCAGCAAAGCATAGACCACCTGGTCGGGCTGGCGGTCGCGATGC
>JAPOTO010000204.1 GCA_026709135.1 Gammaproteobacteria bacterium
GCCGCGGTCAGCGATTTCTCCGCAATCACCTGGTCGAGCAGTTCGTTGGCGTCGGCGAACAGCTCGCGGGCGGATGCGCCGATTTTCGGGTCTTGGAAAATCGCCGGATACTTGCCCGCCAGCCCCCAGGTGACGAAGAACGGCGTCCAGTCGATGTATTCGCGCAGCTCGGTGAGCGGGTAATCGGCGAGCGTATGCCTGCCCGGCCGCGCCGGCGGGGTGATTTCGGCCTTGGCCCAGTCGAGCTCCGGGGCCCGGGCGTTGGCGCTGGCGTAATCGAGCAATTGCCGCTTGGCGCCGCGCTTGCTGCTGCGTTGGCGAATGTCGGCATATTCGGCCCTGATCCCGGCGCAGAATTCCGTTTTGGCCTTGGCGTTCAGCAGGGATGCGACCACGGCCACCGAGCGCGACGCGTCGGGCACATAAACCGCCTGGCTGTTTCGATAATGCTGCTCGATTTTGACCGCGGTGTGGGCCTTGGAGGTGGTCGCGCCGCCGATCAGCAGTGGAATGTCAAAGCCCTGGCGCTGCATCTCCTTCGCCACATGGACCATTTCGTCGAGCGAGGGGGTGATCAGGCCACTGAGTCCGATCATGTCCACGTTCTCTTCCCGGGCGGCTTGCAGAATCCGCTCGCAGGCCACCATCACGCCGAGGTCGACAATCCGGTAGTTGTTGCAGCCGAGCACGACGCCGACGATGTTCTTGCCGATGTCGTGCACATCGCCCTTCACCGTGGCGAGCAGCACCGTGCCCTTGGCGGTCGCGCTGGAGCGGTCTTTTTCTGCCTCCATGTGGGGTTCGAGCCAGGCCACCGCCTGTTTCATCACCCGCGCGCTCTTGACAACCTGCGGCAGGAACATTTTGCCGGCACCGAACAGGTCGCCGACTTCGTTCATGCCTTGCATCAGCGGGCCTTCGATGATCTCGATGGGTCGCCGCGCCCGCTTGCGCGCCTCTTCGACATCTTCCTCGATATGGCGGTTGATTCCCTGGACGAGGGCATGGCTGAGGCGTTGTTCGACTGGCCAGCTTCGCCAGGCTTCCGTTGTCAAGCTCCCATCTAGGCCTCCTGATATTTGCGCTTCGGCCCGTCGCGGGCCCAATTTGTCAGCGAGCGCGAGCAGGGCTTCGGTGGCTTGCGGCGATCGGTTGAGAATGACGTCTTCCACCGCCGCCTTGAGTTCGGGCTCGATGCTGTCGTAGACGGCGAGCTGGCCGGCGTTGACGATGCCCATGCGCAGGCCCGCGCGGATGGCGTGGTAGAGAAACACCGAGTGGATCGCCTCGCGGACTGTGTTGTTGCCGCGGAAGGAAAACGAGACATTGCTGATGCCGCCGGAGACGAGCGCGCCGGGCAGGTGCTCGCGGATGTGGCGGCAGCATTCGATGAAATCCACCGCGTAGCCGTTGTGCGCCTCGATGCCGGTGGCGACGGCGAAAACATTGGGGTCGAAAATGATGTCCTCGGCCGGGAAGTCGAGCTTTTCCCGCAGCAGGCGGTGCGAGCGCTCGCAAATTTCAATTTTGCGGGGCAGGGAGTCGGCCTGGCCCTGTTCATCGAAAGCCATGACGACAACCGCCGCGCCGTGTTTGCGGCACAGCGCGGCCTTGGCGAGAAAATCGGCCTCGCCGTCCTTGAGGCTGATCGAGTTGACCACGCTCTTGCCCTGGATGCATTTGAGGCCGGCTTCGATCACCTCCCAGCGCGAGGAGTCGATCATCAGCGGCACCCGGCAGATTTCCGGCTCGGCGGCGATCAGGCGGACGAAGCGCTCCATCGCGGCCACCGAGTCGAGCATGCCCTCGTCCATGTTGATGTCGATGATCTGGGCGCCGGCTTCGACTTGCTGCCGCGCGACTTCGAGCGCCTCCTCGTAGTTTTCCTCGCGGATCAACCTGGCGAACCGCGCCGAGCCGGTGACATTGCTGCGCTCGCCGACATTGACGAACAGCGAATCGGAGTTGATTTCCAGTGGTTCAAGCCCGGCCAGCCGGCACGCCGGCGCGATTTCCGGGATGCGGCGGGGCTGCGCCCGCGCCACCGCATCGGCGATGGCGCGGATGTGCTCCGGCTCGGTGCCGCAGCAGCCGCCGACGATGTTGACCAAACCGCGGCTGGCGAAATCGCCGATCAGCGCCGCCATGGCTGTGGATGATTGCTCGTATTCGCCGAATGCGTTGGGCAATCCGGCATTGGGATGGGTGCTCACCGGCACCGGCGCGATGCGGGAAAGCTCCTCGACATGGGGCGCGAGCTGCTTGGCGCCGAGGGCGCAGTTGAAGCCGATGGCCAATGGCCGGGCGTGGAGCACCGAATGGCAGAACGCCGCCACGGTTTGGCCCGAGAGCGTGCGGCCGCTGGCGTCGGTGATGGTGCCGGAAATCATCAGCGGCAGGCGTTCGCCGCGCCGCTCGAAGAAGGTGAGGCAGGCGTGGATGGCGGCCTTGGCGTTGAGCGTGTCGAAGGAGGTTTCGATCATCAGGATGTCGGCGCCGCCTTCGACCAAGGCTTCGATGGCGGTGCCGTAATCGAGCGCCAGCGTGTCGAAATCGATGTTGCGGTAGCCCGGGTCGTTGACATCCGGGGAGATCGAGGCGGTTTTGCTTGTGGGCCCGAGCACGCCGGCGACGAAGCGCGGCCGGGCGGGGTCCCGGGCGGTCATTTCATCGCAGGCGGCGCGGGCGATGCGGGCACCGGCGAGGTTCAACTCGCCGTGCAGTTCTTCAAGGCCATAGTCGGACTGGGAGCAGCGGGTCGAGTTGAAGGTGTTGGTTTCGACGATATCCGCGCCGGCTTCGAGGAACGCCAGGTGGATGTCCCGGATCAGTCCGGGCCGGGTGAGGTTGAGCAGGTCGTTGTTGCCGGCGAGGTCTTGCCCCCAGTTGCGGAACCGCTCGCCGCGGTAATCGGCCTCGGCGAGTTTTTGGGCCTGGATCATGGTGCCCATGGCGCCGTCGAGCACCATGATTCGCCGGGCGAGCAGGTCTTCGAGTTGTTGGAATGCCGGGGATCGCCCCATGACCGCGCCCCGCCGGTCGAAAAGGGCGCAATTTTAGCAGAAGGCG
>JAPOTO010000070.1 GCA_026709135.1 Gammaproteobacteria bacterium
CCCGAGATGCTTTTCGATGGCTGCTACCACTTCTGGATGGAGAGGAAGATTGTTCTTCTCTTCGTTCCAGTGCTGGCGGAACAGCTCGGCTGTTTCCCTGGCGGTGTCGAGCACAGGCGCTTTGGCGAGCTTTGCCCGGGCGGCGAAATCGACAAGCTCGTCCGCATCGAATTCGTCGAAGCGGCTGCCGCGGCTGACCGTCAGCGCTGCCTTGTTGTCGGGAATGTAGGGAATCGTCGATACAAAATCATAGGCAGGCGCCAGGCGCGCGGCGTGTTTAGCCGGGTAGTACACAGCCCAGTTCTTGAGGTGCATGTCGGCATTGCCGATCAGGGTGTTGAACACCAGCCGCCGGACAAACTCCCGGATGTCGGCGCTGTCGCTTTCCGCCGCGATGACACTTGCGATATTGACCATGCTCGCCTTCTTGTACTTGTCCCGCGGGTAGACGCCGAAAATCTGCGCGAAGTCTTCGACATGGACGCGGCCGCCAGCGCTTGACCGGTCAAAGCGTTTGACCGCCAACGCCTTGCCGCCGATTGCCGCCACATCGGCAGGCAGGCCGCCGATGTCATTGACATTGACCAGACCCAGCGCGGGCACATTGATGCCCAGCTTGCGCGCGATGGTCATCATCGAGAATTCGTTTTCGGGAACGCCTGCAAACCGCTCGGACGGCAGCTTGACGATCCATGAGCCGCCAATGCCTTGGGCGGGAATGGTCAGCCCGCCCATGGCGCGCTCAAGCGCGGAAAACTTCAGCTGCACGCCGGCGAGGGAAAAGCGCAAGGCGCGTTCGCGGCGTTCGCGCGCGCCATCTTCATCCAGCATCTCCCCGGTTGTGGGCGGCCATTCCCCGGCATCGGCGGGCCGCGCGGCAATCGCCCCGGGCAGGTCGTCCCCCAAGGCCCGCAGCAGAAAGAACTCGCGCTCTCGATTGACCCCGGCCCGGGCGGCGAGATAATCCCGCAACCGGTCTTCGGGCAGGAGGTTGGAAAAGAACGGCATGAGGCGCATCCGATAGGGCCGGAACTCGGTGAGGAGCTCCCCGAGCCGATCCTTGAATCCCAGGCCCAGGGTGGGCCGGTTCCGGTCGGCGATGTAGCCGTCGTTGAAGGCGAACAGGCTGCGCTCCCCCTCGATTCGCGTCAGCGTTCCGATGGCCTCGCCATGAAGCAGAACCTCCAATACGGAAACGCTAGCCATCGGCATCCTCCAGGCTGTATGCGGGCCGCCGCTCCTCCGCAGTCGCCGGGTTGGGCGCACCGGCCCCGGCACCGCCCGCTATCGAGCGCACCGCCGGAATGGCCCGGCGCGGCACGAGGATGAGTTCGAGGTCGAGCGCGCGGGCGATTTCGGTCAGGCTCGACAAGCGCAAATCCACCCCGGCGTTTTCGATTCTCGAGATATGGCTTTGCGGCATCCCAGCCGCTTTGGCGAGCGCGAGCTGGCTCAGCCCCTTTGCCTGCCGGGCCGCCTTGATCGTTTTCGCAATCTCGTTCGATGCTTCCATAACGCTCTGTCTCTATCTGTTATTGAATATAAGCAGATTGTTTTTATAGCTTAAACTGCATGATTATTTCAATCAGAATATCTATCTGGATAGATATTCTGCCACGGAATATATCAAAAAATACATAATTGCGGGCACAGACAGGGCAATATGCCGATTTTCACCGGCTGTAATGGGATTTATCCGGGCGGCAGCGACTTCAGCGTAGGCTTGGTGACTTTGCCCATGGCGTTGCGGGGCAGGGCGTCCAGGCGCGTAACGTGCTTCGGAATCTTGTAGGACGACATGCGCTCGCCGCACCAGGCTTTGAGAGTGGGGTAATCGAGTTCCGCGCCGTCCCTGGTCACGATGAAGGCGGTGACCGCCTCGCCCCAGACTTCATCCTCAACGCCGATGACCGCGACCTCGGCGATGGCCTCGTGGGTCAGCAGCACGCCTTCGATTTCCAGCGCCGACAACTTGTAGCCGCCGGATTTGATGATGTCCACCGAAGTGCGGCCCATGATGCGGTAGTAGCCGTCCTCGATCACCGCCATGTCGCCGGTGCGGAACCAGCCGTCGACAAAGCTCTCGCGGGTGGCTTTCTCGTTGCCCCAGTATTCGAGGAACACGTTTTCGCCCTTGATGCGGATTTCGCCGGGATTGCCCTCGCCGGCGATGGGCCGATGGTCGTCATCGAACAGTTGCACCTCGACTCCCGGCAGCGGCTGGCCGACGTAGCCCGCGCGGCGCTCGCCTTGATAGGGATTGGAGATGCCCATGCCGATTTCGGTCATGCCGTAGCGCTCGAGCAGCACCTGGCCGGTGAGTTCGCGCCATTGTTCGAACAGCTTGACCGGGCAGGCGGCCGAGCCGGAAATGTTCAGCCGCATGGCCTTGAAGCCCGCGCGGGCCGCGGCGGCGGTTTCCGCGTCCTGCCGCTCCAGATACTGGATCAGCTTTACGTACACCGTGGGCACCGCCATGAACACATTGTAAGTTCCCGACGCGACCCCGGCGGCGATCTTCGGCAAATCGAGCCCGGCGAACAAATCCACCCTCGCCCCCGCCCACAGCCCGCAACTGAGGATGTTGATGATGCCGTGGATGTGATGCAGCGGCAGGAACAGCGGGATGACGTCCTGTTCGGTCCAGTGCCAGGCGTCGATCAGGGTGGTGATCTGGGCGCGGATCGTCCTGTGGGTGCTCACCGTTCCCTTGGGCTTGCTCGTGGTGCCGCTGGTGAACAGCATCATGGCGCGGCGGCCCGGGTCGATCTCCGGCAGTTTCCCCGGCGCGTCGGCCAGCACCTCGGCTAGCACTTCATCGACGGTGAGCAATTCGACTCCCAGCGTCGCGCAAAGCCCGCGCAACTCATCCGAAGCGTCCGCGCCGGCGAACAGCCGGGTGACATTCGCGCTGCCGAGATAATGCTCAAGCTCGGCAACCGCCGAGGCCACATTCAATGGCACCGCGATGCCGCCGGCCCGCCAGACGCCGTGCATGCAGGTGACGTAATCGAGACTCGCGGGCAGGAAAAACGCGATGCGCTCCTCG
>JAPOTO010000093.1 GCA_026709135.1 Gammaproteobacteria bacterium
GCCTTCGGCTTCAGCGAGTTCAGGCCCGGCCAGGAAGCCGTGATCGGCGCCTTGCTCGCGGGCCGGGACGCGCTCGCCGTGATGCCCACCGGCTCCGGCAAATCGCTGTGTTTCCAGATTCCCGCGCTCCTGCTTGGCGGCATCACCATCGTCGTTTCGCCACTCGTGGCGCTGATGCGGGACCAGGTTGCCGCGCTCAAACTCGCGGGAATCGCCGCCGACGGTATCCATTCCGGCAGCGCCCGGGAGGAGAATGTCGCCGCTTGGCGGCGGGCGGCGGCGGGTGAAACCAGCCTGCTTTACATGGCCCCGGAGCGCTTGATGACCGAGCGCATGCTCGCGGCGCTCAAGCGCCTGCCGGTCAAACTCTTCGCCATCGACGAGGCTCACTGCATCTCCCAATGGGGCCCGGCGTTCCGCCCCGAATACGCCGATCTCGGCCGCCTGCGCGAGTTGTTCCCCGGCGTGCCGGTGGCCGCGCTGACGGCCACCGCCGATGAAATCACCCGGGAAGACATCGCCCGGCAGTTGTTCGCCGGCCGCGTCGAGCAATTCGTGCTCGGCTTCGATCGGCCCAACATCCGCCTCGCGGTGGCGATGAAAAGCAATTGGAAGCGGCAATTGCTCGACTATGTGTCAGGCAAAAGCGGCGACAGCGGCATCGTCTACTGCCTGTCGCGGCGGAAAACCGAGGAGTGCGCGGCGATGCTCGCCGCCGAGGGGCTGCGGGCGTTGCCGTATCACGCCGGCATGAGCGCCGAGGACCGCGAGTTCAACCAAAACGTCTTCATGACCGAACCCGGCGTTGTCATCGTCGCCACCATCGCCTTCGGCATGGGCATCGACAAGGCCGATGTGCGCTATGTGTTCCACGCCGACCTGCCTTCGAGCGTGGAAGCCTACTACCAGGAAATCGGCCGGGCCGGCCGCGACGGCGCCCCCGCCGAGGCGCATATGCTCTATGGCCTCGAAGACATCCGCATGCGGCGGCAGTTCATCGAGAACGAGGATTCCACCGATGAGCGCAAGCGGCGCGAACACAAGCGGCTCGATGCCCTGCTCGGCTACTGCGAGGCGCCGAGCTGCCGCCGGGCCAGCTTGCTCGCGTATTTTGGCGAGCGGATCGACCCCTGTGGCAACTGCGATGTCTGCCTCAATCCCGCGGAACGGGTTGACGGCAGCGAAGAAGCCCGGCGGATTCTGCGCGCTGCGCGGCAGTCGGACGAAATCTTCGGCGCCTCGCATCTGGTCGATATCTTGCGCGGGGCCGAAACCGAGAAGATCAAGCGCTTCCGCCACGACCGGCTCGAAAGCTACGGCACCGGCAAGGACCGTTCCGCGGTTGAATTGCGCTCGCTGATCCGCCAACTCGTCGCCGCCGGATTCCTGCAACTCGATATCGCCGGCTACGGCGGCATCAAACTCGCCGCCAAAGGCCGCGAACTGCTCAATGGCGAAGGCGAATTCCTCTATCGCAAGGACACGGTGAAACCCAGCGCGAAATCCGCGCGGCGCGAACAGCGAAAGCAGCAGCAACTAATCGCCAGCCAGCCGCTCGACGAGTCGCAAAACGCCCTGCTCGCCAGATTGAAAGCCCTCCGCCTCGAACTCGCGAAAGAGCGGGGCGTTCCCGCCTATGTGGTTTTCCCCGACCGCGCGCTAATCGAAATGGCCCAGCGCCAACCCCGCACCGAAGCTGAATTCGCCCTGATCAACGGCGTCGGCACAGTGAAGATGGAACGCTTCGCCAAGCCCTTCCTCGCGGAGATCAACTCCGCCCGCGAGTCCGCGCTTTAAGCATTCGCTGTTCCCGAATTCGCAGTTCCGGGTGGAAAAAATCCCGGAATAATTGTACTTTGATCTCCACATATTGGAAGTCGGACTCCCGGAATTGTCGAAAATCATCTATCCACGCGACCTGTCGGCATCGGTTCGGCGACTTGCGCGGCACTTTCCCGCCGTCATCGTCACGGGTGCGCGCCAGACCGGCAAGACGACCTTGCTGACCCGGCTGTTTCCCGACCACCACTATGTGAGCCTCGACCTGCCCGCCGAAGCCCAGCTTGCCGAGGAGGATCCGCAATCTTTTCTGGAAGCGCATCCGGCACCGCTGCTGATCGACGAAGTGCAATACGCGCCGAAGCTTTTCCGGCATCTCAAGGTCGAGATCGACCGCAACCGGGAAGCGGCGGGGCGCTATATACTCACCGGGTCGCAAAAACTTGCCCTCATGCGGGAAGTATCGGACTCGCTGGCTGGTCGCTGCGGGGTTCTGGAGCTTGAGGCGCTGTCGATTCATGAACTCGGCAATGCTTTCGCGGAGCGGGAATCGAAAGAGGGCATCGCCGAAATTTTGGTCCGCGGCTTCATGCCACAACTCTGGAAGGACCTTGAATTGCCGCCGGCGGATTTTTTCCGCAGCTACCAGGCCACTTATCTCGAACGCGATGTGCGGCAGATTCTGAACGTCACCTCATTGCGCAATTTCGACCGGTTCATGCGCGCCTGCGCGATTCGCTCGGGCCAGTTGTTGAACAAGACCGAACTTGGCAAGGAGGTGGGCGTAAGCCACAAGACCATCGATCAATGGCTGCATGTGCTGGAGGCGACTGAACAGATCACCTTGCTTGAACCTTACTTCCAGAACATCGGCAAGCGGCTCGCCAAGTCGCCCAAGCTTTACTTCAATGATGTCGGGCTGCTGTGCTTCCTGCTCGGCCACAATCGCGCCGTTGTCGCGCAGAGCTATTTGATCGGCGCGATCTGGGAGACCTTTGTCTTCGGCGAATTGCGCAAATACATCGGCATTGAAGCGCCCGAGGCATCGCTGTGGTTTTATCGGGATCAGTCGAGGGAGGTCGATTTCCTGATCGAGCGCAATGGCGAGTTGACGCTCGCCGAAAGCAAGTGGAAAGAACTCCCAACTCCGCGAGACGCCCGGCAGGCGCTGTCGGCACAGCCGTTGCTGCGCAACGCGCGCTCGCCGGTCATGGTGCTTTGCCGCACGCGGCAAAGCCACCCCATCGCCCCCGGGGCGCTCGC
>JAPOTO010000075.1 GCA_026709135.1 Gammaproteobacteria bacterium
CGCCGCAGGCTCCTAGTTCAGCTCGGCAGTCTCCTCGCCGCCAGGCGGAACAGCAGGCGCAATCCGCGATTGTTCGACACCAGCAGATTGGTGGCCAGAACCGTCGCCCGCACCGCGCGCCGGGAAATCTTCACCTCGTTGGAATCGGCGAACAGCCGGTTGCGTTCGATCTTGCCCACGGTCAGCACCGCCATCCCCAGCGCCCACAGGCAGAAGCGGCGGATGCCCTTCTCCCGCGGCGGAATCCGGCAGGTGAACTCAAGCGCGTTGCGCAGATGGCCGTGGGCGATCACCAGCAGGGTTTCGAGGCCGCGCTGAAAGCTTTCGTCCCGGTGGCTGCCCGGCAGATCATCGAGCGGCGACTCGCCGCCTTCGAACACCGACCGCGGCAGCCAGCAGGCGCCCCGCCCGTAATCGTCCCAGACATCCTTGAGGATATTGGTCATTTGCAGCCCCTGGCCGAATGAAACCGCGAGCTTGCGCATTTCGTCCCGCGACGGTTCGAGCTCCGGGCAGTGGATGCAGAACAGATCGGTGAGCAATTCCCCGACCACCCCCGCCACCGCGTAGCAATAGGCGTCGAACTCGGGCAGGTCGCGCAGCCCGGTGCGACTGCTGTTGCGCTGGAATCTGGGCATGTCAACGCACATCACAGTCACGCAGCGCGCCAGGATTTCGCGCTCGGCTTCGCTGAACGAATGGGTCACGGCGACGACCCGGGGGATATTGCGCATCAGTTCGCTTTCCGCCGGCGGAATATCCGGCGCCAGCAGCGGCGCCACCGCGGCGGAAAAGTCGGCGGCGTCATCGCGCCCTTCGACCACGGCGAGGAAGCGGGCGAGGTTGGCTTCTTTGCGCTCGATATCGAGCAGGGGGTCATCTTCGATCGTGTCGGCGATGCGGCAAAGCAGGTAGGCGTTGGTCACGACGACCGTCAGCCGCGGCGGCAGGGTGGGGATTGTCAGCGCGAAGGTGCGGGACACCCCGGGCAAGATATCCGCCTGATACTGCCGGTCATCCGCCCGGGCGCTGGAATCGGAAGGGGCAGTCATTGCGGTCGGCGCTTCCCTAGAGGCCCAGGGCGGAGTAATTGCCTTCAACAGCAAGCCGCACCGAGACGTAGAGCCCAAGCAGCGGGAAAATCACCCAGGGGCTGTTCGTGCCAAGGACGATCAGCCAGAGGTCGCGCCGGCTGATCAGGCGATGCCGTCCGGCGACAAAGAAGGCGTTCAGATAGACGCTGGTGACATAAGCCTGCTGCCAGAACAGCGCAACCCCAAGCAGGCCGGCGGCCAGCGGGGGGAGGAATCCGGTGGCGAAAGCGCCGTAGAGCAGCACGGTCGGAATCAAGGTGATATGGCCGTTGCTGATATCGGCGTTGAAGCCGAAGGATTTGCGGTCGGCGAAGGCGCCGTCGTACTGGGCGTAGGTGGCCCAGACATCGGCCCACAGGGTCATCGAGAACATCCGCCACAGGGATGTCTTGCCGAAGAAGTACTCCACCGCCGGCACCCGGCCCGTCTCCCGCTGCCGCTCGCGCCAGTATTCGGTGCGCGTCTCGATGTAGTCGCGCCGCCGGAACAGGGAGATTTCCCAGTAGCAGATCAGCAGATTGACCGCCAGAAACACGCAAAGCATGGTGAAGACCGGATCCAATCCACCCCCCGCCCGCAGGCGCAGCACAATGCCAGGCAGGATCAGCGCGGCCAAGAGCAGCGCAACCAGCGCGATCACCGGTAGTTTTGGACCTTTTTCGTTCTCATTCATCCCGGACGCAGCCCTTCCCCGGATTGCTTGGCTTGGGTCCGTCGCCGTCTGGCGGGGCGGTGTTCAGCGGACGCTGTGAATACATCCCTGTACGCTTCGGGCTCGACATCCTGTCTCGCACGCCCGCTGAACACCGCCCTGCCAGACGGCGACTAGTGCTGTGCCCACTATCCGTAATTCCGTGCGCGGCGAAGCGGCGGTGCGGAATCTCTCCGTTTGGCCTGCCGTTTTCTGGTCGAGCCGGTTTCGCGAGCATACTTAGGCAAGCGCGTTTTCAAACAGATTGAGCGTTCGGCTCCAAGCGCGTTCGGCCTGTTCCTCGTGATAGACCCGCGAGTCAATCGAGCAAAAGCCGTGCAGGGTGCCCTCGTAGACTTCGATCTCTGCCGGAATGCCCGCCGCCTCGTATGCCGCCGCCAGGGTGTTCTTGACTTCCGGCTCGTCGGCGTCGTCATCCTCGGAGATGGCGTGAAGCATATGGGCCCGGGTTTGCGGAATCAGCAGATGCGGACTGTTTTCGGCATCGGTCGCCAGGCCGCCGCCGTGGAAGGTCGCCCCCGCGCCGAGGCGTTCGGGAACGGCGGCCACGGTGCGCATGACCATGGGCCCGCCCATGCAGTAGCCGGTGGTGCCGATGCCTCGGCTGGTGTCCACCTCGGGCTGCTCGTCGAGCCAGGCGACGAAAGCCCGGGCATCGGTGAAATGCGTCTCGGCGCTGAGCTGCCTGTACATCGGCAGAACGATCTCCTGTGTTTCCGGCTGGCCGAAGCTCGCGCCCTCGCCGATGACTGGCGAGCGGGCGCTGCGATAGAACGGGTTGACGGTCAGCACGGCATAGCCCGACATCGCCAGGCGCCGGCCCATCTCCCGGAATGCCGGCCGCAGGCCCAGGATATCGGGCCAGACGAGCACCGCCGCGTGGCTGCCGGAGGCGGGATAGGTGAAATAGCAATCGGCGACACCATCGGGGGTGGTGATTTCAACATCTCTTTCGTTAAGGTCCTGGGCGTTAAGGTCTTGGGCATTGGCCAAAGTTGGCAGCATCATGCCGATGCCAGCGGCGGCCGAAACCTTGCCGAATTCACGCCGGCTGATCTCGCCGCGCCCGCGCAGAAATTCATCCACGCGCGGTTGGGTTTTTTCGTCGCACATCTCAAGCCTCCTCGCAGGCTGAATAAGATGTGCCGTTTTACCCCAAAGCCGCGCGAATAACCAGCCCA
>JAPOTO010000130.1 GCA_026709135.1 Gammaproteobacteria bacterium
CCATAAATGAGAAACGAGGCCCGGGGTCAAGAGCGGGTGCGCAAGCCATCCGTCGGCGTCGTCATCCCGACGTTCAACCGAGCCCACACGCTTGGCCGGGCGCTCGATTCGGTATTGGCCCAGACCTTGCCGCCAGAGCGGATCATCGTCGTTGATGACGGGTCCACCGATGGCACCGCCGAGTTGGTGGCGGGCTACCCCGGAGTCGGTTATCTCCACCAGCCAAACCGCGGCGTCAGCGCGGCGCGCAACCTTGGCATCCGCCATTGCGATTGCGACTGGATCGCCTTTCTCGATTCCGACGATGAATGGCTGCCGGAAAAGCTCGAAGTCCAGTTCGAGGCGCTGGCGCGGGAACCGGGCCACCAGCTGATCCACTGCGACGAAATTTGGATTCGCAACGGCCGCCGCGTCAATCCCGGGCAGCGCCACCGCAAGCGGGGAGGGCGGATCTTCGAACACTGCCTGCCGCTGTGTGTGATCTCGCCCTCGGCGGCGGTGATCGCCCGCGGCCTGCTTGCGGAAACCGGCCTGTTCGACGAAACGCTGCCGGCCTGCGAGGACTACGATCTGTGGCTGCGAATCTGCCGCCGGCATCCCGTGCTGTATGTCGATCAGCCGCTGCTGCGCAAATATGGCGGCCACGCCGACCAGCTCTCCCGCCAACACTGGGGCATGGACCGCTTCCGGGTGCGGGCCTTGCGCGGACTGCTCGCTGGCAACAGCCTCGACGCCGCCCAACGGCGACTCGTGGCGGAAACCCTGCGCGAAAAATGCCAAATCCTCATCAACGGCGCCCGCAAACGCGGCAACAACCGGATTGTGGAAGAATACGAGGCGTTGTTGGCGTCAACCACCGTCGTGCGCGAAGGAGAGCTTTGGCCTCGATCCGTCGCTGCTGGGATGGGCAACCGTCATTCTGCCCCGAAAAGCAATTGCAGAATCACTTTGGAGGCTCTTGTGTTAGTGGACGAGAGAGTAAATTTGGTCGTTGCGCATTTGCTGGAAGCGAAACCATTGCTGGCTTGGTTCGGGCTGGTTGAAACGGGGCCGCGGGGGGAGTTCCGCTGTTATGCGGGCAACTCGGGGGTGTCGCTGGTTGTCACCGGCGCCGGTGTCGAGAATGCCGCGGCGGGGGTCAACTTCCTGCATGAGCGGCAAGGCGCCGGGGCCCGCGCCTGGCTCAATATCGGCATCGCCGGCCATGGCCGCGCCGCCGTGGGCGCGGGTTTGCTGATTCGGCGGATCGACCACCAGTCAAGCGGCGAACGCCACTGGCCGCCGGTTGCGAATCTCAAACTGCCCGGTGGCAGCCTGATTACGGTTGCCGAGCCGGAAACCGCTTATTCGGAAAACACCGCCTACGACATGGAAGCCGCGGGCTTTTTCGCCGCCGCGAGCCGCCTCGCGCCAACCGACCTGATTGGCGTATTCAAGATCATCTCCGACAACCCGGAAAACCCAGTCGCCAAACTCGATCTCAATCAAGTGCCAGAACTTATCGGCGGCCAGGAAAGCGCGATCCGCCGGCTTGTCGCCCACCTGCGCGAGCGCGCCGGGCGCTTCGCCGATTGGAACGCGATGCCGCCGGAGTACGAATCACTCCTCGCCAAACACCGCTTCAGCGCCACCCGCAAGGCCAAATTCAAACGAATCTGCCAACGCTTCCGCGCCCTCGGCCGCCAAAATCGACTCACTGAGCTGGCGCGCAAACGCTGGCACAACGCCGCCGAATTGATGATGGCGCTGGAAAAAGAACTCGCGCAGCATGAAGAACTGGCACAGCGTTAGTCGCCATCGGCTGGCGGGATGTGCGGCGGGCGTGCGAGGCAGGAAGCCGAGCCCGAAGCCTACAGGGAGGTATTTACGGCGTCCGCCGCACATCCCGCCAGCCGATGGCGACGAGTCGAAGCCGTGATCGCACAGTTGAAGGAGAATGGGGCCGGACACTCAGCTCATCCGAAAAGGTGAAAACCATGTTCTCCGCCATCTACATCGAATCCGAAGTGCGCCACCATCCCCGGGCGCGGGAGATACTCGCCCGCCACCGCGACCTGCCCCATATCGAGTGCGAACGCCATGGCGAAATCTTCAACCGCAAATCCCAGAACTTCCGCCTGCAAAAAGAGCAGCCCGCGCTGATCCTCGCCCGCAAGCACGGCCGCAAAGTGCTTCCCGCCCCGGCGGGCTACGGCTTTGATGCCGCCGCCAGCCACTACTTCTCGCATATGCTCAACTGCGTCTACGACTGCCGCTATTGCTTTCTGCAAGGCATGTACCGTTCCGCCCACTGCGTGCTCTTCGTCAATTACGAGGATTTCACCGAATCCATCCGCCAAACCATCGCCGCCGGACCTGGTCATCAGGTCTTCTACAGCGGCTACGATTGCGACAGCTTGGCGCTGGAGCCGGTCAGCGGATTTGCCAGCCACTTTATTCCTTTCTTCGCGCAACATCCCGGCGCCACCCTCGAGCTGCGCACCAAGAGCACCCAAGTCGCCAGCCTGCTGCGGCTGCGGCCGATTCCCAACTGCGTCATCGCCATGAGTTTCACCCCCGCGGTCGCGGCGGCGCGCTGGGAGCACGGTGTACCATCAATCGAAAAACGCCTCGCCGCCCTGGGCCGCCTCCAACGCGCCGGCTGGCCAGTCGCCCTGCGCTTTGAACCGCTGCTTCCAGATCAAAGCCCGCGGGCCCACGAAGAGCTGTTCGGGTGGATCTTCAGCCAACTCGACGCCGGGCGGCTGCACTCGGTCAGCACCGGCGAGTTCCGCATGCCCGCCGACTACTTCCGCAACACGCTCAAACTGTACCCGGACGAGCCACTCTTCGCCCGGGAAACCCAAACCGCGGGCGGCGTGGTGACTTTCCGCCCATCCCGTCGGGATAGCTGGCTGGAACAAGTCGAATCCTCCCTGTTTCGCCACATTGACCCGGCGCGCTACTATCGCTGCGCGAATTGA
>JAPOTO010000132.1 GCA_026709135.1 Gammaproteobacteria bacterium
TTTGCCATGCGCGTGGCTTCGATCCGTCGCCGTCCGCCGGGCCGTGTTCAGCGCGTAGGTGCAGGTATGGGACACCCACCTTGTAGGTATGGGACACCCGCCTTGGTCATTCTGCGCGAAGCTAAGTCGTGGCTTCGACCCGTCGCCGTCTGGCTGGGTGGCGTTCAGCGGACGCCGTGAATCCAGTCCAGCCGCCAAGCACAGCTTGACGTCGTTCCGGCTGCGCATGAAGCTGGCGCTTCATAAACGCTTGCCTCCACCCTTGGAGGCTCCGGGCTCGGCATCCACGCTAGGTATGGGACACCCACCTTGGTGATTCTGCACGCAGCCAGGCGCGGGATTAGGCTCAGAGGGGGCTGCGCCAGTAGCGGGGGTGTTTGGCGCGGAAGCTTTCCACTTGCAGCGGTTCGCCCTCGGCGGGGAGGGTGAAGCGGATCATGCCGAGTTCGCTGGTGTTGAGCAGGTTGGGTGTGAAGGCCGCGGTGCGCTCAAGCACTGCTGGCGCGGGGTGGCCGAAGGCGTTGCGGTAGCCGGCGGCGAAAACCACATGCTCCGGGTCCACCATCTTCAGGAAAGGCCAGCTTGAGGAGGTGTTGCTGCCGTGGTGGGCGGCGATGAGCACGTCGCCGCGCAATTCTTCGCCCAGAGTGCTGGCGAGTTGCCGCTCCACGGCAGCTTCGATGTCGCCGGGCAGCAAGGCGCGGAAGCCGCCGGCGCGGATTTGCAGCACGCAAGAGTTGTTGTTGTCGTTCTCCGCCGGCGCGGCGGGATACAGGAAGCGGAACTCTATGCCGTCCCAGCGCCAGGCGATGCGGTCCCGGCAGGTGTGGGCGGCGGCTGTGGCCGACACCGCGCCGAAGCTGCTGAAGAGGCGGCCGATTGGCATCGCGGCGTCGATGGCGGCGAACCCACCGCTGTGGTCGTCATCGTCGTGGCTGAGCACGAGAACGTCTATTTTGTCGATCCCCAGCGACTCGAGCACTGGCAGGACGATGCGGTCGCCGATGCTGGCATCTGGCGAGAAACTCGCCCCGGTGTCGTAGAGCAGGACGTGGCGCCGGGTCTCCACGACCATGGCGAGGCCCTGCCCCACATCGAGCACATGGAGGCGCAGCAGATCGTCCCGGGGCACCTTGGGCGCGGCGAAGAGCAGTGGCAGCGCGAGCAGCCCGGCCATCCTCCTGCCGGGGAAACCACCGGGCAGCAACAACAGCAGGCCCGCCACCGCGAGCAGCAGCAGGCTGGGCGCATCCAGCCGCGGCGGCGCCACCAGGGCATGGTCGGCGCCCAGCGCCACCGCCTGTTCCAACCCCAGGAACAGGCCGCGCAGCAAATGCCGCGCCAAGTCGAACAAACCACCGGCAAGCGCCTCGCTGAACCCCAGGCAGCAGGCGGCGATCAGGCAAAGCGGAACGATGAGCAGCCCCACCAGAGGAATCGCCGCCAGATTGACCACTGGCCCGAGCAGGCTGGCCTGACCGGTGAAGAACAGCAGCGGCGCGAACAACATCGCCGCCACCGCCAACTGCGGGCGCAAGCCGCGCCCAAGCCAGCCGCTGATACTCCGGTTTTGGGCGGATCGGGCACTGGGTCGCTGGATCAGCAGCAAGGCCGCCACCGCCCCGAAGCTGAGCCAAAAACCCATGCCGAGAAAGCTGAGCGGGTTCAGCGTCAACACCACCGCCATGGCGAGCAGGAAGCGCAGGCTCACCGCCTGTTTCCGGTTGAATAGCGAGGCCAGCATCAAAACCGCCGCCATGACCAGGGCGCGCTGGGCCGGCAGGCCGAATCCGCTGATCACGGCATAGGCGGCACCGGCGGCTAGGGCCGGCACCAGGGCGATTTTTTGCGCCGGTGCGAGCAAGAGCAGTGGCGGCGCGCAGCGGGCCAGCGCCAGGCTCAGGCCCCAGGCGAGCAGGCAGACCAAGCCGATATGCAGGCCGGAAATCACGAACAGGTGGTTGGTGCCGGTTTGCCGGAACAATTCCCACTGGGCGTCGCTCAAGCCGCCGCTGTCGCCGAGCACCAGGGCGGTAACCACGCCCGCGATCTGCGGATCCGCGACCTGGCGCAGAATCCCGTCCTTGACCGCCGCCCGCAGCCTGATCAGCGCCTTGCCGCGATGTTGCGGCAGCGGCTCGACACCGCCGCGGACATAGCCCCGGGCGGAAACCCCGCGCTGGAGGAGCCAGGCTTCATAATCGAAAACGCCGGGGTTGGCCATGGCCCGCGGTCGGTTGAGCCGGATCGTGAGGCGATAGGCCCGACCGGCGCGGATTTCCTCCGGCCCATAGTGATTCAACAGAACCTTGCGCTGGCTGAAACCGCGGTCGGAATCTTCGATGGCGAAGAGAAAGCGCTGCACCTCGCCGTAGCGCCGCGGCAGATTCGCCACCACGCCCAATACCGCCATATCGACGCCTTCGAGGCTTGGGTCGAGTTGCCGGTCGAGCCGCCAGCCCGCCCAGGCCAGATGCCAAGCGAAACCCGCTGCGGCGCAGCCGAGCAGCAGGCCGGCGGCGCGCCAGCGCCAGCCCAGCCGGCCCAACCTATCCAGCCGGTCAACGGCGAAAACCCCCACGCCCACCAGCGCGGCGAGGGCGATACCCGCGCCGGCTTCCGGCCGCGTTGTCCACACCGCCAGCACAATCCCCGACACATACGCGATCAACCCCGCCCGCATTCCAGCCCAATCCACCCCATTCCATGCCCGCCATGCCCTGATTGCGTCAGAGCTTGTGAAAATATAGGAAGAAACGGAGGGTTTGGCCCAGTTTGGGGAAGCTCTTGGACATGGGACACCCACCGCACGCAGCATGGGACACCCACCCGCAGCACGCGACATGGGACACCCACCGCGCAGCATGGGACACCCACCGGATTCAGTGGGTGGAGGCCAGCGTTTGCGAAGCGCAGCTTCGCGCGCAGCCGGAACGGCGCGGAGCTATGCTCC
>JAPOTO010000058.1 GCA_026709135.1 Gammaproteobacteria bacterium
GATCACATTCAGCGAATCGTTCACCTCGTAGCCGGCCTCGAAATCGAACAGCACGCTCGGGTCGGGGTAGTACGAGACGCTGGCGTCATTGGTTGGCGCGTCGTAGTACTCGCCGAAGTATCGCGCCCGGGCCATGAAGCGCCAAGGGCCCTGCCGGTGCGACCAAGTCGCGGTATAGCGAAAATCGGGCCGGCCGCGCTCGATCTGCCGGCGGCGGTTGTCGCTGGTGAACTCGGGGCTGAAATCGGTCAGCTCGATGTCGGACCAGTTGGCGACAAAAGTCAATGTGGAGTCGCCCTGGCCCAGATCGAAGGGCACCGTGGCGACGAGATCGACCCCGGAAGCCTCCACCGTCTGCTGATTGGAGAAGAACCGCACCGAGGTGAAGCTCTGGGCGTCGGAGACACCCGCGGCGAGCAGCGAGGCGATGTCCTCCTCGGTGAGGTTGAAGCGGCTGGTGAACGAAATCCGGTCGGAAATCTCGATATTGTAGTAATCGACGGTCACGTCCCAGGCGCCGGCGGTGAACACCAGGCCCAGGGTGGTGTTGATCGATTCCTCCGGGGTCAGCGGGGTGGCGCCTTTCTGCTGAGCGATCGGGTTGGTCGGTGGCAAGGTGGCGATGTCCGCGAGCCGGCCCATATTGAACTCGGTGGTGACGTTGCGCAGGTTGGCCTGCCCCGCCGTGGGCACGCGGAAGCCGGTGCTGACCGCGCCGCGGATGGCGACGTTGTCGGCGACTTGCAGCCGCGCCGCGAGCTTGCCGTCGAGGGTGTCGCCAAAGTCGGCGTAATCCTCAAAGCGCAGCGCGGCACCAAGCAGCAGAAACTCGTTCACATTCGACTCGACATCGATATAGGCGCCATAGGCGCGCACGGTGTTGTCGCCGGCGTCGCCGGGCTGGAAGCCGGGGAAGCCGTTGGAGCCAACGCCAAAGCCCTGGGCCGCGAGGTTCGGGTCGATGAAGAAGGAATTGGGCTCGCCGTTGCGGATGGTGAAGGTCTCGTCGCGGTACTCAAGGCCCATCGCCACGTTCACGCTGTCCACATTGGATGGGAAGAACTGCCGCGACAAGTCGAAGTTCACCACCCGGTCGGTCTCCACATAGCCGCCGGCGTCGTAATAGGTGGGAATGTCGTTGCGGCGCGAGAGCAGTTGCGGGTTGATCGTGTTGTAGATGTAGAAGTCCGCCCCGCTTTGGCCGGCGACGGCGCTGATGTCGTAGAACCAGCCCGAATCAAGTTCGCCGCGCACGCCGCCGGCGAGGCTGATGTCATCGACATAGCCGCCGAACTGGGGCGTGAAGCCGCCGGGGAATTTTTCGATCAGCGAGTAGCAATTGGGATTGTTGCGGATCGAGGCGAGGGCGTCGGCGTCGGGCACGTTGTTGGTGATGCCGACTGCCGGACAGTTGCCGGACATGTCGCCGCTCAGGTCGGCCACCTTCACCGAGGAGCGGCCGTCGGCCAGCGTGGGGCCGAGAAACACGCCGCCCCGGGTGTGGGGGTTGCGGAAGTAGAAGCCGCCTTCCACCTGCCGCTCGGCCCAGTTGCCGAACATATAGGCTTCGGCGCCGCCGCCGAGGTCGATGCCGAAGTTGCCGAAGAGCTTGAAGTCGTCGGAAATCTCCGGGGCGCCCCAGATCTGCGCCGCAGGCTGGCGCACGCTGGTATTGCCGGCGTTGATAAGGCCCTGGGCGTCGGCGCGCTGAACGCTGCGGCTGGTGGGGTCCTGCTCCTTGAATTCAAAGCTGATGTTGGCGAAGCCGGCGTCGCTGAGGCCGAAACCCGCGTTGCCGGCGATTGTCAGCGCGTCGCCATCGCCCTCGAAATGGCTGCCCCACTTGGTGTCGAGGGTGAAGCCCGAATCGTCTTCCTTGAGCACGAAATTCATGATGCCGGCGATGGCGTCGGAGCCGTATTGCGCCGAGGCGCCGTCGCGCAGCACTTCGAGCCGGTCAAGGGCGATGGCCGGAATCACCGACAGGTCCGGGCCCTGGGAGCCGCCGGAAATCCCCGCTCCGAGCAGGGCGATGACCGCGGCGCGGTGGCGGCGCTTGCCATTGACGAGCACGAGGGTGGCATCGGGCGGCAGCGAGCGCAGGGTCGCGGGGCGGACCAGCGTCGCCGCGTCGGAAATGGGCTCTTGGGAAACATTGTAGGAAGGCACAAGTGCCGAAAGCAGCGAATCCATGTCGCTGTCGCCCTGGGCGAGAAAGTCGTCGCCGCTGATGACATCGACCGGGACTGGGGAATCATCGGCGGAACGGTCCCGGCGCCGGGAACCCACCACCAGAATCTCCTCCGCCGGCTGAGCGGACTCGCCCGCGCCCGCGGGCTGGGCCTGGGTGTCGGCGGCGAAGAAAACAAAGGCGAGGCAGGCGGGCGGGAGCGGGAGAATCAACCGGGAAAGCGCGCGCATTTCAGAATCCTCCTGAGATTATTTAGAGATTTTTGCTGTCCAAGCTAGGACTGTTTGCAGGCTACGCCTGATGGATGGGATAGTCAACGCACACGCTGGCTAAATGCAGGCGGCGCGACCGGGCTGCGCATGGGCGCGGTCTCGGGCGCATGCTTCTCGCCGACGCGGTCAAGCGCACCGTGGATGCCGTGAATCCGGCCCAGCCGAAAAGCCGCCGTTCCGCGCGGAATGACAGGATGGGGCTTAGCCTTTGTTTCCTGTCATTCAGTTCGGAACGGCGGGCTACGGCGTGGCTTGCTCCTCCAGGCATTCGAGGGCGTCCACCACGGGAATCCACCTGGCCCAGCCTTTGTCGCGGTAGGTTCTAGCCTCTGCTGGGAGCATGATGGTGGCGTCGTTGGCGGTGCCATTGAAAGTCTGCAAGACCCGCAGCCAACGCTCCACATAAGCGCTCTGAAGGTCAGCGTCTGTGCTGACGGTTTCTTCGGAATAGCCGCGCAC
>JAPOTO010000156.1 GCA_026709135.1 Gammaproteobacteria bacterium
CTCCCACATCTCCCGGAAGAGGTCGTTCAGGCGCACATCCCGGACGGCCGCCTCCATCTTGAAGGCGATGGCGGTTTGCCTGGGCAACCTGATTCCAACCACCTGCGTCTGCTGCTCATTCTCCATGCAACCGCTCCATTTCGATGTTGCGATGGTATGTTCCGTCGACATGTCGACAGAAGTCAAGTGATCGAATCGCGCCAAACGAATGATCAACAGCCTTGTCAGTTGGCAAGGTCACTATTCTTTCTCGCTCTGACCCAATTACGAATATCTGAATATTCTTTCATAGCAGCACTCATGTCCCAACGTATTAGCCTATATCGCAAGCCGGGCGAAGGCATCGTCGGCGCTACTCGTAACGCTCCGGGATGAAATGCAGGTTGGAGGTTGGGGGGCGGGTATGTTGGTCGCTTTTGGGGCGGGGTGGGAGTTCGATTGGGGCGGGGGTCAAATCTTGGTAGGGGATCAGGCTGAGCAGGTGGTGGATGCAGTTGAGCCTGGCGGGTTCCTTTCTTTCCGCGTTGACGTCGTACCAGGGCGCCTCTTTGATGTCGCAGTGGGCGAACATCTCGTCCTTGGCCCGTGAATAGTCGTCCCAGCGCTGGCGCGCCTCGAGGTCGATGGCTGACAGTTTCCAGCGTTTGTGGGGGTTGCGGACCCGGGAGCGGAAGCGCCGCTCCTGCTCTTTCTCGGAGATGGAGAACCAGTACTTGACCAGGATGATGCCGGACTGCGCCAGCATGCGTTCAAACTGCGGGCATTGTTGCAGGAATTGCTGGTGCTGCGCGTCGCTGCAAAAGCCCATCACCCGCTCGACGCCGGCGCGGTTGTACCAGCTCCGATCCATCAGCACCATTTCCCCCGCCGCGGGCAGGTGGGCGACATAGCGCTGGAAATACCACTGGGTGGCTTCCCGCGCGCTCGGCGCGGGCAGGGCGACGATGCGGCAGACCCGGGGATTGAGGTATTCGGTGATGCGCTTGATGACGCCACCCTTGCCCGCGGCGTCGCGGCCTTCGAAGATGACGACTACCTTCAGCCCCTGATGCTTGATCCACGCCTGCAGTTTCACGAGCTCCTTTTGCAGGCGGAACAATTCGGTGGCGTAGTCCTTGTAATCGATGGGAGTGGGGCTGGCGCTGGCGCTGTTGTTGGATTTTTTCATTGTCCTGCTTATTTTTCTTCCGGGCGGCTTGCCGGCATGGTATGCCAGACCCGATGCGCCTGTCGAATGCGGACCCTGCGCCTTCCACGCGCGGCGAAGCGCGGTCGCAGAATCTCTTACTTCGGGCTCCGGTCGCTTACCGTCGGTGATCGGATTCCTTCCCGGCTAACGCCGGGCCCCTTCCGCTCACCGCCGCGCTCCCGCAGTGCGGAATTCCGGGCGCTGTGTCCCGGTCTGCGCCGTCATTCTTGGACTGGGCGCGGAACCGGGGACAAATAAATCAGCGCAACTCAATCAGATTGACGGGCTTGGGGCGGGCGGGTATCATCCGCGGCTTTTGTGGCCGCTGGCTAGCGCGGCCGCTGGCACGATTGCATCGGGGT
Source organism: Gammaproteobacteria bacterium (assembly GCA_026709135.1). Classification (GTDB taxonomy): domain Bacteria; phylum Pseudomonadota; class Gammaproteobacteria; order Pseudomonadales; family Pseudohongiellaceae; genus UBA9145. Next base: position 1,552 of record JAPOTO010000156.1, read on the forward strand.
ATAGCGCAGTCTGGTAGCGCGCTTGCTTTGGGAGCAAGATGTCGGGAGTTCAAATCTCTCTACCCCGACCATCCCAGTTCGATTTCGTGGTGACCGTAGCTCAGTTGGTAGAGCCCCGGACTGTGACTCCGGTTGTCGTGGGTTCGAGCCCCATCGGTCACCCCATTCCACTCCGCCCGCGCCGGCATTGCCCGGCGCGGGCGAAACATGTTGCAATCCCACCCCATGCGCCCGTAGCTCAACCGGATAGAGCATCGGCCTTCTAAGCCGGTGGTTGCAGGTTCAAGTCCTGCCGGGCGTGCCATTGTTACTGCTCACTGCGCTCCGGCTGGGTCGGAGCCAACTGGTTTGGGAGTTCCTATGTTGGCGGTGATTGGCGGCTTCGGCCTGGGGTCCCTGCGGGGGGAGATTCGGGGGCTCGAGGTCGAGACGATCGAGGCGATTCGCACGCCTTTCGGCGGGCCGGTGCAGGTTGACATCTGCCGCGGCAATGATCTGCGCATCGCGTTTCTGCCGCGCCACGCCGCCGGCGACCGGGTGCCCGCCCACCGGGTCAATTACCGCGCCAATATCTGGGCCCTGCGCAGCCTTGGCGTCGAGCGGATCATCTCAACCAATACCGTCGGCGGCATCAGCGCGGACCTACCACCCGGCGCCATGGCGATTCCCGAGCAATTGATCGATTACACCTGGGGGCGGGAGAGCACTTTCGCCGATAGCCCGGACGACGAGCCGCGGCATATCGATTTCACCTGGCCCTACGATCAGGCGTTGCGGGAGGCTTTGCGCGGGGCCGCGGCGAAAGTGGGGAAAGCGGTCAAGTTCGGCGGCGTCTACGGTGTGGTCCAAGGCCCCCGCCTCGAAACCGCCGCCGAGATCCAACGCCTGCGGCGCGACGGCTGCGACATGGTGGGCATGACGAGCATGCCCGAGGCGGTGCTCGCGCGGGAACTCGACCTCCCCTATGCCTGCCTCGCGCTGTCGGTCAACTGGGCGGCGGGACTTGGCGAGGGCCTTATCGACATGGAGGAGATCAAGCGCACGCATGGCTTCGGCACCGTGGAACTGATCGGCATACTGGAAGCCTTCCTCGAAGCCTGAATCCGCGGAGCGGATAATGACAATTTCCAATCGCGGGAAAATCCTGGCCGCCGCGGCATTGCCGCTTGCCTTGTCGGTTGCCGGTCCCGCCAAGGGGCAAGAGCAGGCCGGGCCGCGGGATGAGCCGGCGGCCGCGGCGATCGGGGAAGTCCTCGTGCGCGGCATCCGCGGCAGCCTGATGCGGGCCCTCGACGTCAAACGCGGCCGCGACGCGGTGGTTGACGCCATCGATTCGGAAGATATCGGCAAATTCCCGGACAAGAACGTTGCCGACTCGCTGCAGCGGATTCCCGGCATCTCGGTTGACCGCGGCTGGGGGGAAGGGCGCGACATATTCATCCGCGGCACCGACAAGGATGTCAACCGGACCCTGATGAACGGCCAGAATGTCGCCTCCGCCTACTGGTGGGCCAATGACAATCCGAGCCGCGGTTTCAACTATTCCATTCTCGCCTCGGAGCTGGTTTCACGGCTTGAAGTGCGCAAGAGCCCGGAAGCCGACCAGGATGAGGGCAGCCTCGGCGGCGCCGTCGATGTTCTCACGCGCCGGCCCATGGATCTGGAGGCGGGAACCTTCCACGCCTCGCTCGAAAACATGCGCAGCGAGTTGCCCGATGCCTGGGACCCGCAATTTGGCGCCCTCGCGAGTTGGAAAAACGGCGCGGAAACTTTCGCCGCGCTGGCTTCCTTCAGTTCGCAAAACCGCGCGATGCGCCGCGACGGCCTCGAGGCCTTCCCAACCAACACGCTCTACGATGTGAGAGACCGCGGCGGCAATGTGACCGGGGATGTCTATGCGGTATGGGGCGGAGGTTCGGCGATCTTCAGGCAGCAGCGCGAGCGGGAAACCCGCAACCTGACGCTGCAGTGGCGGCCGGCGCGGCGGTGGGATCTGGTGTTCAACACAGTGCAGTCCGCGCTGGAGATGGACAACAGCAGTCAGAATTACCTTTTTCTGCTGGGTGGCTCCAAGCTCGAAGGTGGCGATTCCGTCACCAACCCGCGCTTTATCGCCACCGCGGACGGGAGGCGGGCGTTGACTGGCGGCATCATCGAAAACCCGCGCAGCCCGGGCGCGGCGATCGAGTCGATCTTCCGCGACGCTTCGATCGAGAGCGCGGTGCACGACCTTGATATCAACTATGCGGGCGACGGCTGGCTCGCCCAGCTGCAGACCGGTTTCACCAGCGCCGAGGGAGGCAGCGACCGCGATCAAAACTACTGGTTCGAGGGAAACACCCGCTACGCCCTGAACCTGACCCGGGACAGGGTCGAAGTGGACTATCTCGATCTGGATGCGGCGGACGCGGCCGCTCTGGCGCTCAATCCCGGGAATTTGCGCGACTGGTCGCGCAAGATGGAGGACGACGAATTCTATCTGCAGGGGGATGTGGAACTGGCGATGGCCGGATGGATCCATTCGCTCGCGTTCGGCGCCAAATGGCGGGACCACACTGTGCGCAACAACCGCAGGGTGGGGAGCACCGCACCGCATCATCCGCGCTTCTCCGACTTCGCGTCGATCACCTTGGCCGATGTCTCCGCGGGCCTAACCCCGGCGCTGCACGGGGAAACCGCTTCAAGCGGCTCCATCACCCGCTATGCCTGGGTCGATGAAGGCAGGGCGGCGGCCGTGATCGACCCGATACTGGCCGATGGCGTCATGGTCTACCGCTACGACCAGAACGCCCATTTCGAGATCAACGAGCAAATCGCCGCGGTCTATGCCAAGGCGGGTTTTGAAGGAGAACGGCTGCGGGGCAATTTCGGCATCCGCGCGGTGACGACCAGCCAGACTTCCAACGCCTTCCGCGACGGCGGCATCGCCTCGGTCAACCGCCGCTACACCGATGTCTTGCCAAGCGCCAATTTCGCGTATTCCCCGCGCGACAATCTGATCATCAGGGGCGCGCTGGCCCGGGCGATGGCGCGGCCGACCTTCACCAACCTCAGCGCGAACCTGTTGATCGACGCCACCACCCAAACCGCCTCCGGCGGCAATCCAGAGCTGGCGCCGACCTATTCGAACCAGTTTGAACTGGGGGTGGAGTGGTATTTTGCCGGCGCGGCCTTGCTTTCAGCCACGTACTTCAACAAGGATTTATCGACTTACATCGTCACCAGGACGGAAGTGGACAGCGTCAACGGCCGCGCGCTCAACATCACCCGTCCATTCAATGCCGACGGCGCCGAAATCCAGGGCGTCGAACTGCAGTGGCTGCAAGAACTCGGCGCGGGATTCGGCGTGGTTGCCAACTATACCTGGACCGATGGCAGGCTGGCCTCGGAAGTGGGGGATTTCGAGTTGCCCGGCAATTCAAAAGATCAGATGAACGCTTCCCTCTACTACGAAGACGACCGGTTCAGCATCCGCCTTTCCCACAATTACCGCTCGGAATCCTTCGGAGACCTCGTGTCGGGGTCGCAACGGGTAATCGATGACTTCGGCCAGTGGGACGCCACCTTCAACTGGGCCGTGGGCGAAACCATCGATGTGTTTCTGACCGCGGTGAACATCGGCAACGAAATACTCCGCCAGACCACCAGCGACGGCATTCCCGGCTGGGGCTTCTATGAAAACGGACCCCGCCACAGCATCGGCGTCCGCGTGCGATTCCAGTAGCGAAGGACAGCGCGCGACGATTTTCAGCACTCCGGCGCTATGAATGGCGGCGGCACTTCGTAAGGCGTGATTTGCACCACGACGCCGAGGGCGGGGTGGTCGAGGTAGTGGAATTCGTTGCTGCGGAGTTCGCGTTCCTGGGTCATTGTGTAGATCCGGCGGATTGCTGGCGCGGCGGCTGGTGTTCCACCTTCGGCGGACTCCGCGGGCATCGCCGGCAGCATCCACGTTTCTTCAGTTTCGCCGCCGAATTCGCTCAGCCACAGCTCGGCCAGCAGCACCACCCGGTCGCGGTTGGCGTTGAATTCGAGGGCGACCGTGCCCTGCAACTCGCGGTGAGGCCCCACTTCGGCGCCGCCGGCGACGAGCACCGGCCTTGCGCTGCCCACGTCTCCCACTGGCTGCCGCCAGCGCGCCGCGAACAGCACGCGGTATTGCGGCGAGCGTTCGAGCGCCAGATTGGTTTGGCGGAAATCGCTCTGCGAGGGGGGCAGGGCGATGAAGGCCTCCCGCCCCAGGTCGGGAAAGCGGAAGCCGGTGCTTTCCACCGGCGGAAAAGGGCCGGTTTCGCGCAGGCGGGCGAGATCGCGCTCCGAAACGGCCTCAAGGTCGCCGGCGGAATCGGAGGTGGAGGCAGCGCCTGGTTCGCTGGCCCGGGAAGAAGCGGTGGTGGACGCCGGGCCGGGAGCGGCATCGGCTTCCGCTTCCGCTGAAAAAGTATCGAGCAGGAGCAACTCCAAAGGCTGGCGCAGCTGTACCCATTCGTCCGGCCAACTCGGCTGCGGCTGCCCTTGGCCAGGGCGCCAGTTCTCGCGTTCGCGGTCGGCGCTGGATTCATTGGCGAAGATGGTCATTTCAACCTGAAACCAGCGCTCGAAGGCTTGGGCTTTGGCGGAACTGGAATGACCGGAGAGGAGCGTTGCGGCCAGCAGCGCGGCGAGGCTGGCGATGGACCGGGGCCACCGCATCCACCAAACCCAAATTGCGGCAACAAAGTTTCCCATGGCTTCAGGCGGTTCGCGCAATCGCGGAATCGCTCGCCGCGATCCGGTCGAGCAGGGTGTCGATGTAATCAAGCTTGTCCTTGGCGGCGAGGAATCCAGCCTTGAGCTGCAACTGGTTCGCCCCGCCGAAGCCGAAGTTCATCGGCTCGGTTTCGATCAGCCGGACGAGGGCGCCGGGGTCCACCTGGGTGTTTTCAGCGAACTCGACGCGGCCGCCGGCCGCGGTGGCGTCGATCTTGCGGATGCCGAAACGCCGCGCCCGCAGTTTGATGCCGCCAAGCCGGAACATCGATTTCAACGGCGCCGGCAACAGGCCGAAGCGGTCGATCATCTCCACCTGCAATTCATCGAGCTCGTCGCTGTCGCGGCACGAGGCGATGCGCTTGTAGAGGATCAAGCGGGTATGCACGTCGGGGAGGTAATCCTCGGGAATCAGCGCGGGTATGCGCAGGTTGATTTCCACTGTGTCCTCGCGCTCGGGGCTGCTGCTTGGCATCCTGCCTTCGCGGATCGCCTTCACCGCGTCCAGCAGCATTTCCATGTACAGCGTGTAGCCGATTTTCTGCATATGGCCGCTTTGTTCCTCGCCGAGCAACTCCCCGGCGCCGCGGATTTCGAGATCGTGGGAGGCGAGGGTGAAGCCGGCGCCGAGTTCGGTGGCGGATTCGATGGCTTCGATGCGCTTGCGGGCGTCGGCCCGCAGTCCGCGGCGGTCGGGGATGAGCAGATAGGCGTAGGCTTGGTGGTGCGAGCGGCCGACGCGGCCGCGCAACTGGTGCAACTGGGCGAGGCCGAATTGGTCGGCGCGGCGGATGATGATGGTGTTGGCGCTGGGAATGTCGATGCCGGTTTCGATGATCGTCGAGCACACGAGCACGTTGTGGCGCTTGTGGTAGAAATCCGCCATCACTTTTTCAAGCTGGCGCTCGGGCATCTGGCCGTGGGCCATGGCGGGGCGCGCCTGGGGCAGCAGTTCCTCGATCTGCGCCAGCGTCCGCTCCATGCTGCGGACTTCGTTGTGCAGATAGAAAACCTGGCCACCGCGCAGCAGTTCGCGGCTGATCGCCTCCTTGACGATGGCGGCGTCGTGCTCGCGCACGAAGGTGCGGATCGACAGCCGCTTGGCCGGCGGGGTGACGATCAGCGACAGGTCGCGCATGTCGGCGAGGGCCATGTTGAGCGTGCGCGGAATCGGCGTCGCGGTCAGGGTCAGAATGTCGACGCTGGCGCGGATCGATTTGAGTTTCTCCTTCTGGCGCACGCCGAAGCGGTGCTCCTCGTCGATGATGAGCAGGCCGAGCTGGTCGTAGTCGATTTTCGCCGTGAGCAGGCTGTGGGTGCCGATGAGGATGTCGATGCCGCCGGATTTGACGCGCTGAAGGATTTCCGCCTGCTCGGATGGGGTTTTGAAGCGGGAGATGACCTCGACGGTGTGGGGCCAGTCGCTGAAGCGGTCGCGAAAGTTCTCGAAATGCTGCTGGGCGAGCAGGGTGGTGGGCACGAGCACCGCGGCTTGGCGGCCATTGGCAACAGTGATGAAGGCCGCGCGCATGGCGACTTCGGTCTTGCCAAAGCCGACATCGCCGCAGACGAGCCGGTCCATGGGCCGCGGCGCGGCCATGTCGGCGATGACGGCCTCGATGGCGCTTTGCTGGTCGGCGGTTTCCTCGAAGGGGAAGGCCGCGGCGAAGCGGTCGTATTCGAGGGTGTCGCAGCGGTAGGCGAAGCCTTTGCCAGCCTCCCGGCGGGCGTGGATTTCGAGCAGTTCGGCGGCGGCGTCGCGGATTTTTTCCGCCGCCTTCTTCTTGGCGCGGCGCCAATGGTCGGTGCCGAGGGTGTTCAGCGGCGCCTCGTCCTCGCTGCTGCCACCGTAGCGGCTGACGAGCTGCAGGTCGGCCACGGGAACGTAGAGCTTGGCGCCCTTGTCGTATTCGATGGTGAGGAATTCAGCGCGCAGGCCGTCGGTGTCGATTGCCGCCAGACCGCGGTAGCGGCCGACGCCGTGTTCGACGTGGACCACGGCGTCATCGAGATGCAATTCGGACAGGTTCTTAAGCACGAGGTCGGGATTTTGCTGCGAGCGCCGCCGCCGGCGCCGCTGGGCGACCTTGTTGCCGAAGAGCATCTCCTCGGTAATCAGCACGATGCTCGCTTGTCCGGCTTGTCCAGCTTGCCCCGCCTGTTCGAGCCACAGCCCCCGGTCGATCGGCGCCACGGCAATGCCGATGTTGGCGTCGGACCCGGATTCTCCATTGATGAAATCCTCGAAGTGCTCGAACAGCCGCGGCTCGAGGCCAATCTGGCCCAAGCGCTGTTGCAGGTTCTCCCGGCGGCCCGGGCTTTCGGCGCAGAACAGCACCTTGGCGCCGCATTCCGCGAGAAAGTCTTCAAGCGCCCGCAATGGCGAGGCGAGGCGCGGATTCATCGCCACCTCGGGCAGTTGCCGCAGGCGGAACACTTCCCGCGCCGATTCGGTCACCCGGATGCGCGGGTGGCGCTTGAGGCCGGCGAGGGCCTCGTTCACCGGCAGGAAGATTTCATCGGGCCGGAGAATCGGCCGCTGTGGATCGAACGAGCGCTCCCGGTGGCGGTTGGCGACCTCGCCGAGGAAGGCCTCGCCGGCGTTGTGGATATCGCCGACTTGCACGGTCAGGGTATTCGCCGGCAGATAGTCGAACAGGCTCTGCAAGGCATCGAAGAACAGCGGCAGGTAGTACTCGAGCCCAGGCGAGGCGAGGCCGTCGCTGACATCGCGGTACACCGGGCACCGCATCGGGTCCACATCGAAGCGTTCGCGAAAACGCCCGCGGAAGCCCGTCACCGCGGCTTCATCGAGGGGGAATTCGCGGCCGGGCAGCAGGCGGACCGCTTCGATCCGCTCCCGGGTGCGTTGGGTTTCCGGGTCGAAGCTGCGCAGCGTGTCGATTTCCTCGTCGAACAGGTCGATGCGGATCGGCGCCGGGCTGCCCATGGGAAAGAGGTCCACCACCGAGCCGCGCACGGCGAATTCGGCGTGGTCGAGCACGGTCTCGACGGCGTTGTAGCCCGCCGCCACGAGTTGTTCGCGGAATTCGCCCACCGCGAGCCGCTGCCCCACCCGCAGGTCGAGGCTGTTGGCGGCGACATGGCTTCGCGGCGGCAGGCGCAGCAGCAGGCCCGAAACCGGCAGCACCAGAATCCCGCGCTTGAGCCGCGGCAGTAGGTGCAGCGCGCTCAGCCGCTGGGAGACGATGTCCTGGTGGGGGGAGAAGTTCTCGTACGGAAGCGTTTCCCAGTCCGGCAGGCTCAGCACCGGCACGTCTCCGTGGCGGGCGAGGAAATAGCGCAATTCCCGCAGCAGCCGCTCGCTGGCCTCGGTGTCCACGCAGACCACGAGCAAAGGCCCCGCCGCCCGCCGCGCCGCCGCCGCCAGCGCCAGGCTGTTGGCCGAGTCCTCCCGCAGCGGCCAATGGCTGGCGGCGCCAGGATTTTCCGGCAGGGGCGGGGCAAGGATTTCAGCCATGGGAAAGGCGCGCGGGGAAACTCGAAAAAGCGGCAATGGCGGCGGATTGTACCCCAGGCCCGGCGTTTCCCGTCATCGCGGACGAATTGAATTGCGCTTGACGAAAAACGATAATACGCCGCGCTGGAAACAGGGAAGCTCTGATTAAATCAGAGCCTACATAGACCCGGGGGAGAACAAGATGGACGAGTCCGAATCGGCGGGGAGCGCCGGGAAGGCGGGCAAGGCCGCGGCGAAGAAGCGCGCCGGACGGCGGGGGGCGGTGTCCGTCAAATCAAGCCGCCCGAGGGTTGACGATTACTTCGCCGACTGGAAGCAGCGCGAGGCCCGGGTGCAGGAGATGATCCCGGTTATCGGCCGCCTGTTCAGCCAGCGCAATGTCAGCGTGTACATCTACGGCCGGCCGATCCACAACCGCTCGGTGACCTTCATTATGAAGGCCCACCGCTTTGTGCGGCAGGTCGAGCGCAACGAAATGTCCGAGTTCGAGACCCACCCCATTCTCATGGCGATGGCCGAGCTCGACCTCTGGCACGCCCGCATCGACCTCGGCAAGCTCACCGTGCGCTACATGGAGCGCAACGTCAAAAACCCCGGCGCGATGTCGCCGGATGTTTTCGTGCGCCGGGAGCTGAGCTACCTCGACGGCGTTCGCGCGCGGCCCTCGGATCATTCCCAGGACGTGGTGCTCTACGGCTTTGGCCGCATCGGCCGGCTCTGCGCCCGGCTGCTTGTCGAACGCACCAGCACCGGCCAGGACATGCGCCTGAAAGCCATCGTCGTGCGGCCCGGCGTCGCGGGCGATCTCGCCAAGCGCGCCAGCCTGTTCACCGCGGATTCGGTCCACGGCGCCTTCCAGGGCACCCTGCGGATCGACGAGGACAACAACGCGCTCATCGCCAACGGCAATGTCATCAAGGTGATCTATGCCAACTCGCCCGAGGAAATCGATTACACAAAATACGGCATCGACGACGCCCTCATCATCGACAACACCGGCAAATGGCGCGACGAGGCCGGCCTGGCCCAGCACCTGCGGGCCAGGGGCGCCGGCAAGGTGCTGCTCACCGCCCCGGGCAAGGGCGAGCTGAAGAACATCGTCTACGGCATCAACGACGATCTGATCGAGGCCGATGACCGCATCGTCACCGCCGCCTCCTGCACCACCAACGCCGTGGTGCCGGTGCTCAAGGTGATCCAGGACGAGTTCGGCATCGAGCGCGGCCACATCGAAACCGTCCACGCCTACACCAACGACCAGAACCTCATCGACAACTACCACAAGGGCGCCCGCCGCGGCCGCAGCGCGGCGCTCAACATGGTGCTCACCGAAACCGGCGCCGCCAAGGCCGCGGTCAAGGCGATTCCCGAACTCGCCGGCAAGCTCACCGCCAACGCCATCCGCGTGCCGACGCCCAATGTCTCGATGGCGATCATGAACCTGACCCTCGGGCGCGACACCAACAAGGACGAAATCAACGAGTTCCTGCGCCAGATCGCCCTGCATTCCAACCTCCAGCACCAGATCAGCTTCACTGAATCGGCCGATGCGGTATCCAGCGATTTCGTCGGCGCCCGGGAAGCCGCCATCGTCGACAGCTTCGCCACCGTGGCCAGCGGCAACAATTGCGTGCTCTACCTCTGGTACGACAACGAGTTCGGCTACTGCGCCCAAGTCGTGCGCATGGTCTACAAGATGGCCGGCATCCTCTACCGCCACTACCCCCGCGACGAAGCCTGAAGCCGCGTCTGTTCGAAAGTAACCTTGGTTGCGCTCTTTCGTCTAACTCCCAAACGGGCAGCGGAATATGCCCATGGCGTCCGGCAATGGCATCCGGCGGGAACATGAAAGCTGATTACAATCGCGCGGTTGAACGCTACGGGCAGCGGATCTACGCCTTCGCCAGCTACAGCCTGCGCAGCGGGCAGGACGCCGACGACGTCACCCAGGAAGTGCTCATCAAGCTGTGGCGGAACTGGCGCTCCATCGACCCGGACAAGATGCTCGCCTGGCTGATGCGGGTCACCCGCAACGCCGTGATCGACCATATCCGCCGGCAGCGGTTGGCCGACTCCCGGGTCGATCACCGGATCGACCCGGACAGCCAGGCGGGTGGCCCGGGGCATCCAGCGCGGAATCAGTCCCGGAACGAGTCTCCGGGCGAGTCCATGGACCGCGAGCGGCTGCGCCAAGCGCTGCTCGCATCGATCCAGGCGCTCGATGAGCCATTCCGTTCGCTGCTCGTCATGCGCGACATCCAAGGCATGCCCTACGCCGACATCCAGGGGGCGATGGAGCTCAGCGAAAGCCAGGTGAAAGTCTATCTCCACCGCGGCCGCCGCAAATTGCGCGGCGATGAAGGCTTGCGCAGCCTGTTCGAGCGGGTCCACGGCATCAGCCATGAATCCAGCAGCGAGTCCAGCAGCGAACCCGGAAGGCCGGCGCCGGGACGGAACGACAAAGCGGCCCCGCTCGCGGCGGCCGGCATCGACAACAGCGGGTGAGGCCATGACCATGACCACAAAGAGCAACGACAATACCGAATGCGCCATTGTGCAATCGCAGATCGACCATCTGCTCGACAATGAATTGCGGCCCGGCGAGGCGCTGCCCGCGCTCGAACACATCCGCGCCTGCCCGGATTGTGGCCGCGAGTATCTGCTGGCCCGGGCGATGAGCGACACCCTGCTCGACCTGCCCCGCCCCGAAGTGCCGCCGGAACTGCTCGAGCGGGTGCTCGACCGCACCGTCCGCGAGCGCGTTCCGTTCGCGGAGCGTTGGCGGGAATTCGCCCGGCGCTTTTTCCCCGTGCCCGCCTGGGGGCTCGCGGTGCCCGCCCTGGCGGTGTTCGCGGCGGTGGCGCTCTGGCTGCAATACAGCCCGTCCGGCTCCCCGCTGCCGGCGCCGCCGCAAATCGCCGGGCCACCCCCGGCCATCGACACCGAACAGTTTTCCCGGGAAGAGTTGATCGTGGCCATCGAGGATCTCAACACCACGATCCAAACCCTGAATGAAATCACCGAATCCATGCGGACCCGGCTCGGCGACAGGATGGTCAGCCTGCCGGTTCTCAGCTTGCCGGCGCTATCGGTCGACAGCGCGGACAGCGGCGCCGCCGCTCCCGCGGTGACCGATCCAATCTAGCCCCGGCTGTCAAATCCCTCAAGGAGAGCAGCAATGAAAACCACACAGCAATTCCTCCCGGCCCTGGCGCTCACGCTGTATGGCGCCTTCGCCAGCGCCGCCGACGACCACCCCGGCTTTGTCGATTTCTCCGCCCTGCGCGGCCTCGCCGACGCCGAACCCGTGGTCGAGGTGACTTTGCGCGAGCCGCTGCTGCGGCTGATCACCGAAACGATCCCGGAAGAAGACGCCGAGGCCGCCAACTTCGTCTCGCGGCTGCTCAATGTGCGCCTGCAAGTCTACGAAGAGCTCGAGGGCGACGTGCGGCAAGTCGCCGAGAGCATGGAGGCGATCGCCGCCGACCTCGAAGACGAGGCCTGGGAGCGCGTCGTGCGCGTGCGCGACGACGGCGACCATGTTGACATCTTCCTGCGCTTCTCCAGCGACGAGGAAGTCATCTACGGCATCGCCCTGATGGTCGTCTCCGACGACGGCGAAGTCGTGCTCGGCAACATCGCCGGCAACATCAGCGCCGACGACATCGCCGCCCTCGGCCGCCGATTCGACATCGACGAGCTTGAGGACTTCCACGAGCAAATCGGGGAGAACGGAGATTATTGAGAGACTGCCGATGGGGACCGATTAATCCTGGTGGGTCAAAACCTTCTCGGGCAGAGCGCAATGCGCTTCGCTCATTGCGCCCAACCACCCCGCCCCTTCGGGGCACCCCTCCTTGAAAAGGAGGGGAGTCAGGCGGCCGCGCCGGTGGGTTCAACTCTCCCCCTGTCAAGGGGGAGTGGCGCGAAGCGGCGAGGGGGTTCCAGCCGAAGCCGCGAGATGCACAATGCCACTTACCAAAAGAGGCTATGCGACAACATTCCTTGGGCACAGCAGCATCGCGCGTTTTGCAGTATCCTGCCCGGTGAGGGCAGGGTCTTGGGATGATTGAACTGCGCAACCTCAGCAAGAGTTTTGATGGCGGGGCGACTTTCGCGGTTTCCGGGGTCAGCCTCGAAGTCGCCAGGGGCGAACTGCTCGGACTCATTGGCGGCTCCGGCTGCGGCAAAACCACCACGCTCAAAATGATCAACCGGCTTGAGGAACCCGACGCGGGGCGGGTTCTCATCAATGGCCGCGACATCATGGCCGGCGACCCCCAGGCGCTGCGCCGCAACATCGGCTATGTGTTCCAGGGCATCGGCCTGTTTCCCCACTGCACGGTGATGGAAAACGTCGCCGCCGTGCCCAGGCTGCTGCGCTGGCGCCCGGAAAAGATCCGCCAGCGCTGCTTTGAGGCGCTCGAACTCGTCGGCCTGCCCATGGTTGAATTCGGCTGCCGCAACCCGGCCCAGCTTTCTGGCGGCCAGCAGCAGCGCGTCGGCGTCGCCCGGGCGCTTGCCGCCGCGCCCGAAGTCATGCTCATGGACGAGCCATTCGGCGCCCTCGATCCGGTGACCCGGGGCCAGCTTCGGGAGGAGTTCCGGGCGATTCAGCAAAAACTCGGGCTCACCGCCATCCTCGTCACCCACGACATGATGGAGGCGCTGCTCTTCGCCGACCGCGTCGCGGTGATGAAGGACGGCGAAATTCTCCAGGTTGGCACACCCGGCGAACTGCTCACGGCGCCCGCCCACGAATACGTCAGCGAAATGGTGGAAATGCCGCGGCGGGAAGCCACCCGGCTCGAGCGCATGATCCGGGAAGACGCGGCGGCGGCCTGATGAGCGACAATCTGCGCGAGCAGTTGCTGCTGCTGCCCGAATACCTCGAAGGGCATCTGCTGCTCACCCTCACCGCCCTCGGCCTCGGCATCGCCGTCAGCGTGCCGCTCGGCATCCTCGCCAACCAGCGCCCGGCGCTGAAACCCCCGCTGCTCGTCTTCGTCAGTGTGCTGCAAACGATACCGAGCGTGGCGATTCTCGCCCTCACCGTGGCGGCACTCGGCGGCCGCATCGGCCTGCTGCCGGCGCTGGTCGCCCTGCTGCTCTACAGCATGCTGCCGATTGTGCGCAACACCGTCACCGGGCTCGAAACCGTCGCTGGCGAGGTGGTCGAAGCCGCCCGCGGCATCGGCATGTCGCCGGGCCAGATCCTCATCCGCGTGCGCCTGCCGCTGGCGCTGCCGGTGATCATCGCCGGCATCCGCACCGCCGCGGTGTGGACCGTCGGCCTGGCGACGCTTTCCACCCTTGTCGGCGCCACCAGCCTCGGCAACTACATCTTCACCGGCCTGCAAACCCGCAATCTCGTTGCCGTCACCGTGGGCAGCGTCGCCGCCGCGGTGATGGCGGTGATCCTCGACGCCATCATCGGCGGCGTGCTCTGGCTGGTGGAAAATCGGCATGCCGGGGACCGCAACACCGCCGCTAGCGCGGGCCGCTACCGCCGGGTTTTCGCCGCGGTGGCGGCTTCGCTGCTGCTCGCCGCGGGCGTCTCCATCTGGAGCCTCCTGCCGGAGCCGGAAGCCGACTACACGGTCGGCGGCAAGGGCTTCACCGAGCAGCACATCATCGCCGGCCTGCTCGCCGCGGAACTCGAGGCTGCGGGCTTCCGCGTCGAACAGCGTCTCGGCCTCGGCACCCAGGTCATTTACGAGGCCACCGCCAGCGGCGCCGTCGACGCCTATCTCGAATACAGCGGCACCGTCTGGGCCAATATGATGAACCGGGAAGACAATCCCGGCCGCGCTAGAGTGTTCGAGCAAGTCGTCGAGCATGTCGAAACCAGCGCGGGCATGAAGGTCATCGGCGCCGCCGGATTCCAGAATCTCTACGCCTTCGCCATGCGCCGGGAACGCGCCGCCGAACTCGGTGTCGAGTCGATCGAAGACCTCATCCCCATCGCCGGCCGGCTCACCGCCGGCGGCGATCTCGAATTCTTCGGCCGCCCCGAATGGATCGCCGTGCGCGACAGCTATGGCATCGACTTCGACCGCAAGCTCACTTTCGACACCACGCTGATGTACACCGCCGTCGACGAAGGCCAGGTCGATCTGATCACCGCCTACACCAGCGACGGGCGCATCGCCCACTATGACCTGCTCGTGCTTGCAGACCCCCGCAACGCCATGCTGCCCTACGACGCCTTCCTCGTCGCCTCGCCCCGGGCCGCCCGCGAGCCCGCGTTCACCGACGCCCTCGCCCACCTCGCGGGCAGCATCCCCGATGCGCTCATGCGCGAAGCCAACCGCATCGTCGATGTCGAAGGCCGGCCCGTCTCGGCGGCGGTTGAATTCCTGCGCGAAAACATCCGCGGGCGGCCATGAGCGGAACCGAAGCGGAAGCCGCGGAGATCGGGGGCCGACACAGCCCCCACGTCGCCGAGGGCATGCCCCCCCTCGACCTCGGCGGGCGGCCAGTCTCCTTCTTCGAATTCTGGCCCACCTGGCTGATATACCTCCCAGTGGCCATCCAGTGCCTGCTCCTCGGCCTGCGCCACCGCGCCATCAGCCTACCGCTGATCGCCAACCCCGCCGTGCCGCTGTCCGGCATGGTGGGCACCCCCAAATCCGCCATCCTCAAACTCGCCGGCCCAGCCGCCAACGAGCATATTTTGCCGTGGATAGTGATCCATTCGATGTCGAAGCAAGCAATCCCGCCGAATGCGAAGAGGGCGGACGATGGGGAGCGGAAGGGACCCGGCGCCAGCCGGGAAGGCCCCGCTCACCATCGCGAAGCCGGAGCCGAATCGGAAGCGAAACCCAATCCAGCCTCCCGCCCAGCCGGGGCCACCAACAACCCACTTCCGGAAAGGGTCGCTTCAGCGATTGCCCAAGCCGGCCTCGAGTTCCCCCTCGTCGGCAAGCCAGACATCGGCTGCCGCGGCGCCGGCGTCAAACTCCTGCGCGACCGCGAAGCACTGGAAGCCTACCTCGAACAATTCCCCCCCGGCGCCGCCGTCATGCTGCAAAAGCTCGCCGACTTCGAGGCCGAGGCCGGTTTGTTCTACGTTCGCGACCCGGCAACCGAACAGGGCGAAATCACCTCGCTGACCTTGAAATACACCCCCTACGTCGTCGGCGACGGCAAGCGCAGCCTCGCCGAACTCGTCGCCGCCGACCCGCGGGCGGGTGGCCTGGCCCGGCTCTACCGGGAACGCAACGCCAGCCATTGGCATGAAGTCATTCCCGAAGGCCACCCCCACCGCCTCGTGTTTTCCGCCAGCCACTGCCGCGGCGCGGTGTTCCGCGACGGCGGCCATTTGATCACCGCGGAACTGACCGCCGCGCTCGACCGGATTTTCGACGACATCCCCGGTTTCTACTATGGCCGGCTCGATGTCAAATTCCGCGATGTCGACAGCCTGCGCGCCGGCCGCGGGCTGCAAATCGTCGAGATCAACGGCGCCAGCTCGGAATCGATCCACATCTGGGACCGGCGCACCGGACTGCTCGATGCCGTCAAAACCCTGTTGCGGCAATACCAAACGCTATTTAGACTTGGCCTTGCGAACCGCAAGCGCGGCAGCGAGCCACCCGGTTTGTGGCCGCTGTACAAGGCTTGGCGCCATGAGCTTCAACTGGTGAAACAGTATCCCGCCAATGACTAACCCCTGCCGTCTCCCCTTCAAGCCCCGGCCGCTCGCGGCGCTGGCGGAGAAGCTGCTTGGATTGCGCGAGCTTGGCGACATGTACGACGCCCGCCCCCGCGGTCTCGACCCCGCCGGGTTCCTCGAGTTCACCCTCGACGCCTTCGGCGTAAACCTCAAGATCGGCAACGAGGCGCAGCTCGAACTGATCCCCCGGGATGGCCCGCTGCTGATCGTCGCCAACCATCCACTCGGCGGCCTCGAAGGCGTCGCCCTGGCCAGGATGCTGCTGCGCATCCGCCCCGACCTGCAAGTGCTCGCCAACGAGCTGCTGCGCCGCATTCCCGAACTCGCGCCGCTGTTCATCGGAGTCGATGTGCTCTCGCGCGATGCCGCCGGCGGCAACGTCAAGGGCATCAAGCGGGTGCACAAGCATTTGGATGGGGGCGGTGCCGTGCTGATCTTTCCCGCCGGCAAGGTCTCGGCGATTGAACTGCGGCAGCGCCGCATTCAGGACCGCAAGTGGAACCGTCTCGCCGGACAATTGATCAAGCGCTACGGATGCGCCTGTGTGCCGGTGCATGTGAACGGTTACAACAGCGTGTACTTCTACCTCGCCGGCCTCATCCATCCGCGCCTGCGCACGCTGCTGCTGCCGCGGCAGCTCGCCAACAAGAAAGGCTTTGAACTCGAACTGACCTTCGGCAAGCCCGTGCTCGCCCAGGAGCTGCGCCTGCTGAAAACGCCGCGGGCGGTGACCGAATACCTGCGGGTGAGCACCGAAGCCTTGGCGCGCCGCCGCGAGTCCGCCCCGATTCGGCTTGCCCGCGCCGTGGCGGATATCCTCCCGCAAGCGTCCAGCGCCGAGGCTACGGCGGAAACCGCCGCGGCGCTCGCCGGGCTCGCCGAGTTCCGGCTGATCGAGCATGGCGAGTTCGATGTTTACTGCGCGCCGCACCAGCGCCTCGGCGTCATCATGGAGCAGATTGCCGTGGCCCGGGAAATCACTTTCCGCGCCGTGGGGGAGGGCACCGGCCTCGACCGGGATTCCGACGAGTTCGACCCGCGCTACCTGCACCTGTTTCTCTGGGACAAGAAAAACGCCCGTGTCGCCGGCGCCTACCGGGTTGGCCTCGTTGATGAAATCGTCCGCGAGCACGGCGTGAAAGGCCTGTACAGCCGCTCGCTCTACCGCTACGACCAATCCTTCATCCACCGGCTCGGCAACGCCATCGAAATGGGCCGCTCGTTCATCCATCCCGATTATCAGCGCCGGCCCGAATCGCTGACCCTGCTGTGGCGGGGCATCGGCCGGGTTCTCGTGGACCGCCCGCGCTACCACACCCTGTTCGGCTCGGTGAGCATTTCCCGGGAATACAGCGATCTCGCCCGGGCGCTGATCGCCGACACCCTGCTGACCAATTTCAAGGCCAGCGAATTCGCGCCGCTCGTCAAGCCGCTGACGCCGCACCGGATCGCCCACCGGGTCTGGTCCGAGGACATGCTCAGGGAACTCGCCAACATCAAAATGCTCGGCAAACTCATCGGCCGCTGCGACCCGGGCAAGGCGGTGCCGGTGCTGCTGCGGCATTATCTCTCGCTGAATGGCCGCATGGTCTGCTTCAACATTCATTCGGGTTTCAACGAGTCGCTCGAGGGCCTGATCATCGTCGATGCGCGCAAGACCGACCCCAAGACCCTGGCGCGCTTCATGGGCGCCGATGGCTATGGCCGCTTCAGCGCCATCCACAAGCCCGCCGAGCTCGCCTCCGCGAGCTGAGGCCGGGCCGCCATTCCGCCATGAACAAGCTGCTCGCGCTGTTGCAGATTTTCGCTGCCCTCGCCCTCGCCGCGATCGCCGCGGCCGCCATCGGCAACATGGTGCTGATGGTCAACCTGCCCGACACGATCTCGGTGGTGAACCTGCTCATCGGCGTGATCGTGATCGTCCCCTGCCTCCTCGCCATCGCCAGAATCCTCCTCCGCCGCGGCCTCGCCGCCCTGCGCGGGGACAAAAACGGCGGCGGGATGCAATGAGGAAGTGACTGGGGTTCGGGTTTGCCGAAGGGCTATAATCGCCGCTTTTTGCGCACGGGGCTTGCGCATGGGGTTTGCGCCGTGATCGTGTTGGAGGATGCTGGCGGTTTCGCCCGGGAGCATGGCGGCTGCGCGGCGACGATCGGCAAGTTCGATGGCGTGCATCTTGGGCATCAGTTGATCATCGGGCAAGTCGTCGAACAGGCCAAAACCCTCGGCCTGCCGGCGCTCGCGGTGGTGATCGAGCCGCACCCGGAAGAGTTTTTCGCCGGTGGTGCCGGCGGTGATTGCCCGGCGCGGTTGATGGGCCTGGCGGAAAAGCTGCGCCTGCTCGAAGCGCATGGCGTCGATTGCTGCCTCGTGCTTGGTTTCGATCAGGCGATGAGCCAGACTTCCGCGGCCGACTACATCCGCCGCATTCTGGTCGATGGGCTGGGCGTCGCCGCGCTGGTCATCGGCGGCGACTTCCGCTTCGGTCGCGGCCGGGAAGGCGATTTCGCCATGTTGGAGGCGCGGGGGAGGGCGTTCGGTTTTTCGGTCCACCGGGCCCTCGACCGGGTGGTCGATGGCTGCCGGGTCAGCAGCACCGCGGTGCGGGAAGCCCTGGCCGCGGGCGATTTCCACCGGGCCGGGCGCTTGCTCGGGCGGCCCTACGCGATTCGCGGCCCGGTTATCCGGGGCGAACAACTCGGTGCCAAGCTCGGCTATCCCACCTGCAATATCGAATTGCCCGGCAGGCGGATTCCGCTGCACGGGATTTACGCCGGCGAGGCGATTGTCGCCGGCCGCGCCCATCCGGCGGCGGTGAGCGTCGGCTTCCGGCCCACGGTGGAGGATGCGGGCAAGCCGCTGCTCGAGGCGTATTTGCTTGATTTCGAGGGCGACCTCTACGGCGAGACCATCGAGGTGATTTTCCGGCAAAAGCTCCGCGACGAGGAAAAATTCGATTCACTGGAGACACTGCGCGGGCGAATCGCCGATGATGTGGAGTGGGTTCGGCAAGTGTTGAATTCCGCCAAAAAACCGTAATCCTGCCGACAAGCTTTTTATGAGCCAGTACAAGGACACACTCAATCTTCCGCACACGGACTTTCCCATGCGGGCGGACCTCGCCGGGCGCGAACCCGCGCGCCTCGCGAAATGGCGCGGGCTCGACCTGTACCGGGCGATTTGCCGCAAGAACGCCGGCCGCCCGCGCTTCGTGCTCCACGACGGCCCGCCCTACGCCAATGGCGATCTCCATCTCGGCCACGCCATCAACAAGACGCTGAAGGACATCGTCGTCAAATCCCGCCAGATGACCGGCTTCGACGCGCCCTATGTCCCCGGCTGGGACTGCCACGGCCTGCCCATCGAGCACAATGTCGAGAAGAAGAAGGGCAAGGCCGGGCGCAAGATCAGCCACGCCGAGTTCCGCCGCGCCTGCCGCGAATACGCCGCCGGCCAGATCGAGCGCCAAAAGGCCGGCTTCATCCGCCTCGGCGTGCTGGGGGACTGGGACAACCCCTATCTGACGATGGATTTCCGCACCGAGGCCGATATCGTCCGGGCACTGGGGCGCATCGTCGCCAACGGCCATCTCGTGCGCGGCCACAAGCCGGTGTATTGGAGCGTTGTTGGCGCCTCGGCGCTGGCCGAGGCCGAGGTCGAGTTCCAGGACAAGACCTCATACTCGATCGATGTCCGTTTCACCGCCGTCGACCGCGCCGCCCTGCTCGCCGGTTTTGGCGCCGCCGGCGGCATCGACCTGGACCCGGAGCTGCCGCTGTCGGTGGTGATCTGGACCACCACCCCCTGGACCCTGCCGGCGAACCAGGCCGTCTGCCTCAACGCCGGGCTCGATTACGCCCTGGTCCGCTGCGAAATCGGCACCGGGCCCGAGCTAATCGTCATCGCGGCGGAGATGGTGGATGCCGTGATGGCGCGCTATGGTTGCGAGGACTTCGAGCGGGTTGCAAGCCGCGCGGGCGCGGCGCTCGAATCGCTGAAATTGCATCATCCCTTCTACGAGCGCGAAGCACCCATCGTGCTTGGCGACCACGTCACCACCGAGGCGGGCACCGGCGCGGTGCACACCGCCCCGGACCATGGCGTCGACGATTTCAACACCGGCAGGCAATACGGCCTGGGCGCCTTGAACCTGCTCGACGACCACGGCGTTTTCCTGCCCGCGGCGGGCCGTTTCGCCGGGTCGCATGTCTACAAGGTTGACGCCGACATCACCGCCGCGCTCAAGGAAAACGGCACTCTCGTCCACGAGAGCCGCATCACCCACAGCTACGCCCACTGCTGGCGCACCAAAACGCCATTGATCCACCGCGCCACGCCGCAATGGTTCATCAGCATGGGGGAGGGCGGCCTGCTCGACTCGGCGCTGGAGGCGGTGGCCGGCATCAAATGGATTCCCGACTGGGGGCAGGCGCGGATGGAACTCATGCTGCGCGGCAGCCCCGACTGGTGCATCTCCCGCCAGCGCACCTGGGGCGTTCCCATCACCCTGTTTGTCCACCGGGAAAGCGGCGAATTGCACCCGGACACCCAGCAGTTGTTCGAGCGGGTCGCCGAACGCATCGAACGCGAAGGCATCGACGCCTGGTACGCCCTCGACCCGCAAGAACTGCTCGGCCCGGAGGCGGAGCAATATCGCAAAGTCACCGACACCCTCGATGTCTGGTTCGATTCCGGGGTGACGCATTTCTCGGTGCTGCGCCAGCGCGAACAACTCACCTGGCCGGCCGACCTCTACCTCGAAGGCTCGGACCAGCACCGGGGCTGGTTCCAGTCCTCGCTCAAAACCGCCATCGCCATGCATGGCGCCGCGCCCTACCGGGAAGTGCTCACCCACGGCTTTTTCGTCGACGCCGAGGGCCGCAAGATGTCGAAATCCCTCGGCAACACCGTGGCCCCGGAAAAAGTCTTCAAGAAGTACGGCGCCGACATACTCAGATTGTGGGTCGCCGCCACCGATTACCGCGGCGAAATGGCGGTTTCCGACGATATCTTCCGCCAGGTCGCCGACGCCTACCGGCGCATCCGCAACACCGCGCGCTTCATGCTCGGCAATCTCAATGGCTTCGATCCGGAAGCCGACCGCGTCCCCGCCGGGGAAATGCTCGCCCTCGACCACTGGATTGTGCGCCGCACCGGACAATTGCGCTTTGAGGTCGTCGCCCATTACCACGAGTACAATTTTCTGGCGATCTACCAGAAAATCCACCATTTCTGCGTGATCGAACTCGGCGGCTTCTATCTCGACATCATCAAGGACCGGCAATACACCACCCCGGCCCACAGCCTCGCGCGGCGCTCGACCCAAACCGCCATGTTCCACATTCTCGAAATGCTGGCCCCCATGCTCGCGCCGATCCTCAGTTTCAGCGCCGACGAAATCTGGGAAAACATTCCCGGGGAGCGTGCGCCTTCGGTACTGCTCGCCGATATGGAAGGCCCGGGACCGGGGTTTGAACAACAAGCGTTTGAGAGCGAAGGACGCTTCTCCGACGCCTTCTGGGGCCGGGTCATGGCGGTCAAATCGGCGCTCAACCGCGAACTCGAAGCCAAACGCGCCGACAAGACCCTCGGTTCGAGCCTTGGCGCCGAAGTCGATCTCTACGCCGGCGGGGAACTGCTCGCCGAATTGAAGGAACTCGGCGATGAACTCCGCTTCGCCCTCATCGTCTCCCGGGCCGAGGCGCACCCGCTCGCGGATGCCGGCAAAGACGCCGCGGCAACCGAGCTGCCCGGCTTCAAAGTCCGCGTCACGCCCACGGCCCACCCCAAATGCGAACGCTGCTGGCACCACCGCCCCGACGTTGGCGCCAGCCCCGCCCACCCGACGCTTTGCGGCCGCTGCATCATCAACATCGAAGGCCCCGGCGAGCAACGAATGTTCGCATGATCGCTCTCGCCCGGTCGATAAAAGCGATCGCTTTCGACATCTGCCGGTTGATCAAACGGCTGAGGGGTGCCGGCTTCGAATTCACTGCGAGGCGGTAAATTCGGTGGCGCGCTCAGCGGATTTGACATGCTGGGAGCGCTGGTTCATCATTGTGTGGTTGAAAGATTATTGCGCGGTTAAAAAAATTGAACAAGCGGGCCGACAATCGACCTGTGCGAATCAGGTAACAAGAACCAGCGCGAATCAAGAACAAACAGGAGCAGAACATGACTGGCGTTTCAGCCCCCAATTCCACAATTTACCCCCCCCCCCCCATTTCGGGGGTAGGGCATAAGTCCCGGTTTCACTCCGGGGCCCTTTACAACAGCGCCAACAAGGTCAAGAAGCGGCTCAGGCGGGGTCTCGCCCTCATCGCTTCATTCGCGCTGCTCGCGTTCTCGCTGGGCGCTTCAATTCAGCAGGCCGCCGCGCAAGCGGCTGAGCTGCCCACGTTCGACCTTGTTGGCGAACCGCGGCAATTCGAAGGCCAGCGGGGCCGGTTCCTGATATTTCCGGGCGACGGCGCCCAATTCGACAAAACCATCCGGATCACTCTGGAGATCAGCGAGGTGGGTGATGGCAATGTGATCGCGCCGGGGCAGGCTGGGCGCCGCACGGTTGCCTTCCCTCCCGGACAACAGCGCGTCATCCTGTACGTCGATACCGTGGACGACAAGGCGCACGACGGAGACACGCGCCTGCGCGCCGTGATGATCCCGGGCAGCGACTACGGGGTTTCAAAGTACGGCTACCACGAAGCCGAGATTGCCGTGATAGACGACGACATTCCCGTGATCAACGTCGAGGCGGGGCCAAACATCAACGAGGGCGGCACCGCCAGATTCAATCTGCGGGCCAGCCCGACGCCAATCGTTCCCCTGACGGTAAACGTGGACGTCGCCGCCAGCGGCGGCGACTTCGCGGCATCCGGCGCGACTGGCAGGAAAACCGTCTCCATCGGCACCAATGGCCGGGGAACCCTTGACGTCGCCACCGAAAGCGACGCCATCGACGAGGACGACGGCATCATCACGGCGACTTTGCAAACTGGCGACACGTATCAAGTCGGCGCCAAGAGTTCGGCAAGGGTGGCCGTCTCCGATGGCGGAACGCCGACGCCGAGCGTCAGCATTTCGGGCCCGGGCTCGATTGCCGAGGGCGAAACCATCACCTTCACCCTGACGGCCAGCCCGGCGCCGGTCACTCCGGTCGATGTCAGCGTCACCCTCACCGAGAGCGGCAGCTTTGCCGCCAACAACGAAATTCGTAACAGAACAGTCAACATCGGCACCGGCGGCACGGCGACATTCACCGTCGCCACGGAAAACGACCGCACAGCGGAAGCCGATGGCGCAATCACCGCGTCGCTGGCAAAGGCCAGCGGCTATCTGCTGGGCTCACCGGCGACGGCAGCCGTGACGGTCAGGGACACCACGCCGGCAGTCAACATCTCCGCGGGGCCAGCCATTGTCGAAGGCGGCGAGGCAAGCTTCACGCTCACCGTCACGCCGAGGCTCACCTCAAGCCTTGAAGTGAACGTCCGGGTCAGCGACAGCGGCGAGTTCGTCGACAGCGGCTATACCGGTGATCGATTCTTCACCATCCCCGCCAGCGGCACGCATACTTTCACCGTCTCCACCTTTGACGATAGCACCCTCGAAACCGACGGCGCCATCACCGCCACCGTGCGTTCGGGAACGGGCTACGGCCCCGGCACGGCCGCCACGGCCTCGGTGCGCGTCACTGACTCGACCCCGAGAGTCAGCATCGCCGGCGGCGCCGCGGTCGTCGAGGGCGACGACGCGGTCTTCACCCTGACCGCCGCGCCCCCGCCCACATCGTCGCTGACCGTGTTTGTCGAGGTCAGCGACAGCGGCAGTTTCGCCAATTTGGGCGAGACCGGCAGGCGATCCGTCGATATCGATGACACCGGCACGGGGACGCTGCGGGTCCCCACCGAAGATGACGACGTGGACGAAAACCAGGAGCAGGGCACGATCACCGCGCGCATCGTGGCCGACTCGGCGCCCGCGTATTACGGAATCCGCGCGCCGGTCGCCGCCACGGTGCACGTCAACGACAACGATGTGGCGTCGAAGCCTTTGCCCAAGGTCAGCATTGGCGACGCGCAGCCGATTCAGGAGAACGCCGACTTCCGTAAGCGGGATTTTCTCGAATTCCCGGTGACCTTGGATGTAACAGGGGCCTTTGTCGTCACGGTGTATTTCGAGGTCCGCGCCACCACCGAAACCGACACAACCGCACCGGCCACTGATGGCAAGGACTTCAAATTCAACAGGGCTGTGTATAGCCAGACCGTTAGTTTCACAAGCACAACAGGACAGACCGAGAAAATGATTCGGTTTGAAGTGCTCGACGATGACGAGTACGAAGAAAAGCCGGAAACCTTCGAGGTGGTCATCACGAGGGTGGTCGGGGCGGAGATCGCCGATGGCAGGGCGACGGGAACGATTCTTCCCGACCCGGCCGATGCGCCGCGGAACATGCCGGTGGTCGCCATCGAAGGCCCTTCAGGGCCGCTGACCGAGGGCGACCGTGCCGTTTTCACCATCAAGGCCGACCCCGCGCCGAGGCATGACATTGAGGTCACCCTGACTGTGCGCGACGACGGCGCCAGCGACTTTCTCGAGGCGGCTGACGAGGGAACCCGCACCATCACCATCTATGGGCTGGACGAATTTGAGTTCGAGGCCTACAAAGGCGTCAGTGCGAGGAATATCCGCATCCGAACCGTCGATGACCTCGACCGCGAAGCCAATGGCAACATCGCCG
>JAPOTO010000162.1:0-20411 GCA_026709135.1 Gammaproteobacteria bacterium
GAAGCGCAGCTTCGCGCGCAGCCGGAACGGCGCGGAGCTATGCTCCGCGACTGGAGAAAGCTATTGAATTCGCGAGCCGCTCAATCTTCCCGCAGGGCGACGGCGGGGCGCACGGCGGCGGCGCGGCGGGCGGGATAGATCGTCGCCAGAAGCGACAGCAGCAGAACCCCGCCGCTGATGCCGAGAATGTCGCCGGCTTGCAGTTGCGAGGGCAGATAGTCCATGGGATAGACATCGGCGTTGAGCAGGACGATGCCGAAGCGGGCCTCGACCCAACGGGCGAGATCGCCAACATAAAGCGAGCCGAGCACCCCCGCCGCCAGGCCAAGGCCGATGCCGGTCAAGCCGATCAGCGCGCCCTGCCAGAGGAAGATGCGCTGGATCACTCCCGGCCCGGCTCCGAGCGCCCGCAGCACGGCGATGTCGGCGCGCTTGTCGCGGACGATCAGGATCAGGCTGACGACGAGATTGAAAGCCGCCACCGCGATCAGCAGCCAGAGCAGGAAACTGATCAGGGTGCGGGAAAAACGGATGTTCTCGTACACCGCGCCGAACTGGCTGGTCCACGAATCTCCGCGCATCCCCGGCGGCAGGCCGGGGGCGATTCCGGCGAGCAGGGCATCGGCCGCCAGCACATCGTCGCCGCGCAGCCACAGCGCGTTCTGTCCGCCGCGCAGGCGGAACAGCGCCCCGGCCGCGTTTCGGTTGATCAACACCAGCCGCCCATCGAGTTCGCTGCTGCCCACGCGGAACACGCCGCTGACCTCGAAGCGCCGGAAGTTGGCCAGCGGCGCGAGCGGATTGACCGACAACGCCGGAGAATACAGCCGGACCGAATCGCCGGCCGCGACTTCGAGTTCCCGGGCGAGCGCTTCGCCGAGGACGATTCCCCAAGGCTCCGCCGCCAGCCTTCCCAGCCCGCCCGCAAGCATGAAGCGGTCGATGGCGGAGTTCTCCGCTTCCCGCTCCGGGTCGATGCCATTGGCCATGACGCCGCGGTTGCCCGCGCCGGTGGCGATCACCGCGCGCATCTCGATCAGCGGCGACACCGAGACGACTCCGGCCCTCGACTCGAGTTCGGCCTGCAGCGCCAGCCAGTCGGCCCGCGGCAGCGCGGTCTCGCCGCGCAGGCTGACGTGGGGCACGATGCCGAGCACGTTGCGGCGCATTTCATGGTCGAAGCCATTCATGATCGACAGCACGGTGAGCAGCAGGGCGACACCGAGCGCGAGGCCGCCGATGGCGATGGCGGACATGAACGACACTAAATTGCCTGGATTGCCCGGGCTGCCTGCCCCGCTCGCGCGCCCGGCGCCGACATAGCGCAGGGCGATGTGGCGGGCCAGGGCGACCGCCCGGTCAGGCTTTGAAGCGGCCATCTTCCAGCACCAGCACCCGCCGCATCGAGCCGGCGAGTTCGCGGTCGTGGGTCACAGTGACAAAACTGGTGGCCAGCGATTCGTTCAATTCCAGCATCAGGGCGCCGATTTCCAAGCCGGTGTGATGGTCGAGATTGCCGGTGGGCTCGTCGAGCAGCACACAGCGGGGTTCCCCCACCAGCGCCCGGGCGATGGCGACCCGCTGGCGCTCGCCGCCGGACAACTGCGCGGGCCGGTGCCCCACCCGCGCCGCGAGCCCCACCCGCGCCAGCATTGCTTCAGCCCGGTCGCGGGCCGCGGCGCGGCCTTCGCCGCGGATCAGCAGGGGCATGGCGACGTTCTCCACCGCGCTGAATTCGGCAAGCAGGTGGTGGAATTGATAGACGAAGCCGAGAAAGCGGTTGCGCATCCTGCCGCGCTCGCCCTCGCCAAGGCCGGCGAGATCGCGGCCGTCGATGCGGACCCGGCCGCTGCTCGGGGCGTCGAGACCGCCGAGCAGATTGAGCAGGGTGGTTTTGCCCGAACCCGAGGCGCCGATGATGGCGACGCGCTCGCCGTCTTCGATCCGCAGATTGACCCGCTTCAGCGCATCGACCCGGTGCGGCCCCTGCTCATAGGTCTTGCCGAGATTCTCGCACTCGATGACGGCGTGATCCACGCTCATTGCCGCGCTATCGCCTTGGCGCCTTACATCCTGGCGCCCTGCCGCATTATTCATAGCGGAGCACTTCGGCGGGCTGCACGCGGCTGCCGCGCCAGGCGGGGTACAGCGTCGCCAACAGGCTGATGAGCAGCGCGGCGAGGCAGATCAGCGCGACCTCCCCCGCCTCGACCCGGGTCTGCAAATGCGCCAGCAGATAGACCTCGCCACCGAGCGGCAAGGCGTTGAGCCAGGCTTCGAGCGTCTGGCTGATGGCGGTGATGTTGTGGCCGAGAACAACACCCAGAACCGCGCCGATGAGGGTTCCCGCCACCCCGGCGACCATGCCCTGCACGACGAAGATGCCGAGCACGGTGGCGGCGCCCGCGCCCATGGTGCGCAGAATCGCAATGTCGGCGCTTTTGTCCGCCACCACCATCACCAGGGTGGAGACGATATTGACCGCGCCCACCAGGACAATGACGAGCAGCATCACCGTGGTGACCCGTTTCTCCACCGCCAGGGCGTTGAACAGGCTCGCCTGCTCCTCCTGCCAGGTGCGGATTTCGAGGCTGTCCCGTTCAGGCAATCCGGCCAGGGCCGCCTCGGCGATGGCCCGCGCCGCCATGACATCGGCGACCTTCAGGCGCAGGGCGATGGTCGCGCCCGGGTCGTTGCGCAATACCTCCCGGGCCTGGTCGAGATGCAGCAGCACGATGTTGCTTTCGCCATAGATGCCGAAATCTTCAAAGCCGGAAATCGTGAATCCCCGGCTGCCATCGAGCGAGCGTTCGAGCAAGGCCGCCAGCGAAAGCAGCGACGCCTCCTCGCCGGCCCGGGCGCCGGGACCGGCGCCCAAGCTGGAGTCGCCGAGTTCGGCGGCGAGCCGCGCGCTTAGGATCATCGCGTCCGGGGTGCGCGCCATATTGGCAAACAGCTCCCGGTCTCCCGGGCCGGGGGAATCGAGCACGCCGGGCTCGCGCCGCGGCAACACCCCGCGCAGGCGCACGAAGGCGTCCTCGCCGTGAAAGCGCAGCACCGCCTCGCCCTCGACGAATGGCGCGGCGCCGAGGATTTGCGTATGCGCTTCGAGGTGGACGGACAAGGCCCGCCAGTCCAGGTCGCCCGCGGCGGCGTAGACTGTCGCGTGGGGCACGGCCTTGAGCACCTCGCCGCGCAGCACGCCGATCGAGCCATTCATCACCGACAGCGCCACAATCAGGATCATCACCCCAAGGCTGATGCCGAGCATCGACATCAGGGTGACGAACGACAGCAGCAGATTGCCCCGCCGCGCCAGCGAATAGCGCAGGCCGACAAAAAATGGCAAAAAGTTACCCATCATTGGATTTCCTTGGGCCAGCGCCGCGGCGACTCAGGAATTTTCCGCCGCGCGCTCCAGCACCCGCTGCACGGTCTTGAAGCTGATCGGCGCCGCCGGCGTGCCCACCTTGCCGGCGATGGCGCGCAGCGACCAGCCGAGTTCGCGCAGTTGGAGCATGCGCCGGATCATATTCTGCTCCATGGGGTTTTCGATCAGCCGCCCACTCTGATGCACCATGTAGCCGAATGGACGGTTGCCGCCGAGATACCGCCCCTGCTTCCGTTGCCGGGACTTGATGCCGCGGATCCGCTCGGCGCCCCGGCGGTGGTCCAGCGAGGCGAGCGATTCGAGCAGGCGGTCGAGCGGCAATTCGCACTCGTTGGCGGTGACTTCGCTGTCCAGCAAGCCGACATGCAGCCGCAGCCGCCGGCGGCGCAGCAGCTTGAGCGTTTCGCTGACATCGCTGATCGAGCCGAACATGCGCTCCAAGGACGGGCAGACGATGATGTCCCCCGCCCGCGCCCGGCCAAGCAGCCGGCCCGCCTCCCGCCGGCGCTCGAACGCCACCGACCATTTGCCGCCGAGATCGCGGAAAACCGCCTCCACTTCCCAGCCTTTCCGGCGGCAATAGCGTTTGATGTTTCCCTGCTGGGCACCTTCCCGCTTCTTCAATTCATCCGCCGGAACCTCGGTCTCCGCGCCCGAATAGGCAAAATATCCGAAAACCGTCATGGTCAACCCTCCCGTCCATCCAAGCCAAAGACAGACTTGAAGTGCCCCTGCCTGAACAAGGTTACAATAGCTGGATTGTATGCCATCCCTGGCTCCGGGTGAAGTCGAGAACACTTCTGGCGCAAGCCGCCGGGGATTATCGACTTGCGCGGAGGGCGAAACCGAGCCGGCGCAGCCACCGCTGTTGCGAGCGTGATAGTGTTTGGGCACCGGTCAGTTTGATGGCGGGGAATTCCTGGCGGGCGAGCAGGGGCCGGCGCAAGCGGTCGAATTCCTCGGCTGGTGGGCATGGCCGCGGGTCGGCGGGCCTTTCCAGCGCCCAGCGCTGGAATCGTCCGCTCAAGCTTGCGAGACCAAGGCAGCGGTCGACGACACGCCAGTGGGCCAGGCGGTCGCGGCCCCATTCGCCGGGTATGGCGAGGTTCGCGCCGGTTTTTATGCCTGCGTCCACACCCGGCACCTCGACCGCCGCGAAGTCCTCACGCGAAGCGCTGGCCAAGGAGAAGTGCTCGGCGAATTGCCGGGCGAGCATCGCCGTGGCGCCCCATTTCGCCTGTTCGCTGTAGCCGGCGATATGCGGGGTCGCCAATGCGGCCTTGGCCGCGAGCTCGGCATCGACTTCGGGTTCGTTTTGCCAAACATCGACGACACAATGCAGATCCGGCCCATGGGTCAACCGCGCCAGCAGGGCGGCTTCGTCCACCACGCCGCCGCGGCTGGCGTTGATCAGCACCGCGCCGGGCCGCAACCGCTCCAGCGCGGCGGCATCGAGCAGATGGCGGGTCGGATGCCGGCCGCCGGCGGTCAGTGGCACATGCAGGCTGACGATATCGCAATCGAGGGCGTGCGGCAGCGGGCGCCAGACGAATTCCCGCCGCGTCCCGCCGAGTTCCGCCAGTGGTGGATCGCAAACCACAACTTTATGGCCGAGTTCGCGCATCCTGCGGGCGAGCCGGCCACCGATGGCGCCGGCGCCGATCACGCCGATGCTTGGATATCGGGTTTCGATGCGGCCGGCGAGCCTGAGGCTGGCGATGGCGCCGAGGCAATATTCGACCACGGCCCAAGCGTTGGCGCCGCGGCAATGGGCCAGGGCGACGCCATTCGCGCCGAGCCATTCGCTATCGATATGATCAAGGCCGCTGGTGGCGGCGCCGACAAAGCCCACGCCGGTGTTCCGCAGCAGCGAGCGGTCCACGGCGCGGACCGAGCGCACCAGCAGGGCGTCGGCGTCGACTAGGTCTTGCCGGCCAATCCCGCGCCCCGGGAGCAGCACAAGCTCGCCGAAGCCGCCGAATATCCGCTCAACGGCGAAGATGTCCTTATCGGCAACGATTTTCATTGCATTCCTTCCACTGTTATTCCGCGCTTCGCTGGGCGCAGAATCTCTTCTGTGTAGGCATGGGACACCCATCATCAGCTATGGGACACCCACCATGGTCATTCTGCGCAGCTATGGGACACCCACCATGGTCATTCTGCGCATAGTGGAACGGAGGCGCTCAATCCACCTCGTCATTCCGCGCGCGGCGAAGCCGCGGGATCTCACCCGGTTTTCTTGCGGATCAGATAAATGTACTCGCCGTCGCGCTTCTGCTGGTCGATCAGTTCGTGGCCGAGATAGAGGCAGAATTTGGGGATGTCCCGGGTCGTCGACGGGTCGGTGGCGGTGATGCGCAGCCGCTGGCCGGCGGCAACGTCGCGGATGCGGTTGTGCAGCAGCATGACCGGCTCGGGGCAGAACAGCCCGCGGGCATCGACCTCGGCCACCGCGGCCAGGCTGGAATCCGGCGTGTTACTCATCAGGGTTTCTGTTTGCTTGCGGCTGCTTGGCGAACAACTGGCAGGTGCCCGATTCGGGATCATAGCCGAGGCCGAGTTTCCCGCCGCGCAACTGCGCCCGCACCTGGGCGACTTTCTCCGCAAGTGAATACTCCTTGGCGCCATATTCGGTTCCCTCCCGGGTGACGAATTCCTCGATCACCGCCGTCAACGCCTCCTCGGACAACTTCCGCCAAGGGATTTCCACGCTCGGCGCAGGCTCCTAGACCCGCTCAAGCACCGTGGCGATTCCCTGGCCAAGGCCGATGCACATCGTCGCCAAGCCGAGGCTGGCGTCCTTGGCCTCCATGTTGTTGAGCAGGGTGGTGGCGATGCGGGTCCCCGAGCATCCCAGCGGATGGCCGAGGGCGATGGCGCCGCCACGCAAGTTGACCTTGCCTTCGAGGTCTTCAAGCAAGCCCAGATCCTTGAGCACCGGCAGCGCTTGCGCGGCGAAGGCCTCGTTCAGTTCGACGCATTCGATATCGCCGATGCCGAGCCCGGCCCGGCGCAGGGCCTTGCGCGTCGCCGGCACCGGCCCGTAGCCCATGATCGAGGGATCGACCCCCGCGCTCGCCATGGCGCGGATTCTGGCGCGGATGTTGAGCCCCAGCTCCCGGGCCCGCCGCGCTGACAGGACCAGCATCGCCGAGGCGCCATCGGAAATTTGCGACGAGGTGCCCGCGGTTACTGTGCCGTTGACTGGATCGAACACCGGTGGCAACTGCGCCAAGGCATCAAGGCTGGTGTCGGGCCGGATCGTTTCATCGCGCTCGATGCGGGCGGCCACGCCGTCGGCGTCGTGGCCGGTGACCGGCACGATTTCATTGTCGAAACCGCCGCCGTCGGCGGCCGCTTGCGCGAGCCGGTGCGAGCGAACGGCGAATTCCTCCTGCCGCAGGCGCTGAATCTGGTGCATCCGCGCCAGCACTTCGGCGGTGACACCCATCATCCACGAGGCCTTGGCGATATGCAGCGAGGCCTTTGGATTAGGGTCCACGCCCTCGGTCATGCCGATATGGCCCATGTGCTCGACGCCGCCAACCACGAACTGGTCGCCATTGCCGCTGACAATCGCGGTGGCAGCGGTGTGCAGCGCCGACATCGACGAGCCGCAGAGCCGGTTGACGGTCTGGCCGCAAACACTGTGCGGCAGCACCGTCATCAGCGCGGCGTTGCGGGCGATGTTCCAGCCCTGCTCCCGGGTCTGGTTGACGCAGCCCCAGATCACGTCTTCGGTTTCCGCCGGTGGCGCGGCCGGATTGCGCGCGAACAGGGCGTCGATCATCGCCGCCGACAATTCCTCGGCGCGGACATGGCGGAAGGCGCCGTTTTTCGACCGCGCCATGGGTGTCCTAACACCGTCAACGATAACCGCGTCCCGGTCTGCCAGGCTCATGGGCCACTCTCCAGGGAAGGATCAACGGAAGCATCGGCGGGAGGATAGAAAGTCCCGCCCCGCTCCGCCATGATGCGCATTTTTTCGGTGGGATAGTACAGGCTGCCGAGCGCCGCGTAGCGGTCGGCGAGGGCGCAGAAGCGCGCCAGCCCCATGCTGTCGATATGGCGCAGCGCGCCGCCGCGGAAGGCGGGAAAGCCGATGCCGAGAACGAGGCCCATATCGACCTCTACGGCACTGGCGACAACGCCGTCCTCGAGGCAGCGGGCGGCTTCTAGGCACATCGCCACCATCATCCGGTCGCGGATTTCCTGATCGTCGAATTGCTTGTTCCCGCTTCGCCCCGGCGCCAGCAGCGCCTCGATGTCGTCCCGCTCCGACTTTTCGGGCCTGCCGCGCTTGCCGGGGACGTAGCGATAGAATCCGGCGCCGCTCTTCTGGCCGAGATCGCCGTTGCGGTGCAGCAGCTCGGGGGCGCCCTGGTAGTCCGCCGCCATGCGCGCGTAGCCCGCGGCGAGCACACGCTGGCAATGCACCGCGGTGTCGATGCCCACCACGTCAAGCAGATGCGCCGGCCCCATGGGCCAGCCGAAGGCTTCCATCACCCGGTCAACACTGCGGAAGTCGGCGCCATCGCGCAGCAGCGCGGCGAAGGCGCCGAAATAGGGGAAGAGTATGCGGTTGACGAGAAATCCCGGGCAGTTGTTGACCACGATTGGTGTCTTGCCGAGGGCCTTGGCGTAGGCCACGGTGGTGGCCACCGCGGCCTCGCCGCTTTTTGCGCCGCGTATGACTTCCACCAGCGGCATGACCGGGACCGGGTTGAAGAAATGCATGCCGCAGAAGTTTTCCGGGCGCTCGAGACCGGTGGCGAGCTCGTCGATGGAAATCGTCGAGGTGTTGCTGGTGATGATCGTCTCCGCGGCGACTTGCCGCTCGACTTCGGCGAGCACATCGCGCTTGACCGCGGCATCCTCGACCACGGCCTCGATGACGATATCAGGCCGGCCAAGACAGCCCCAGTCCAGCGTGGGCTCGATGCGCCCGAGCGTCTCCGCCATCCGGCCGGCATCGATCCTGCCCTGGGCGAAGCGCTTTTCGAGTTGTTTCCTCGCTTCCCCCATGCCTTGGTCGAGGCCCTCTTGGGCGATGTCCTTCATCGCGATGGGCACGCCCTTGAGCGCGGATTGCAGGGCGATGCCGCCACCCATGATGCCGGCGCCGATCACCGCGGCGAACTCGACCTTCAGCGCCGCCGCCGCAGTTTTCTTGGCCTGGCCGGCGAGATATTGCTCATTGAGGAAAATCCGCACGAGATTGCGGCTAACCGTGCCTTGGGCGAGTTTGACGAAAGCGTCGTGCTCGACCCGCAGGGCCTCGGCCCGGGCCATGCCGGCGGCATCGTGCATGAGCTGCACCGCGGCCGCCGGCGCGGGATAGTTCGGCCCGGCCTTCGCCGCCACCATGGCTTTGGCGGAATCGCAGGCGACCTGCAATTCGATGGGCGACAGCCGCAGCGGCGCGTTCTTGCGCTGGCGGATGGCGCGGTAATCGAGTTCGCCGGCCCCGGCGCGCTGGATCAGTTTTTCAGCGCCGGCCAGCAGTTGCTCCCGAGCCACGATGGCGTCCAGCGCGCCTTCCTTGAATGCCCGGGCGGCGCGGATTTGCTCGCCACCAGCGATCCACTCGTTGGCGTTGTCGGCGCCGATGAGCCGCGGCAGGCGGACGGTGCCGCCGAAGCCGGGCACAATCCCGAGTTTCACCTCGGGAAACCCAACCCTGGCGTGCTCGGTGGCGATGCGGAAATCGGTGGCGACCGCAAGCTCGAAGCCGCCGCCGAGGGCGAAACCGTCGATGGCCGAAACCGTGGGAAAAGGCAGGTCTTCAATGGCGTTGAAGATGGCGTTGCTGGCTTCGAGCCAGTCCCGCAGTTGTTCGCCGCCGGCATCGAACATGGCGGGAAATTCGGTGATGTCGGCGCCAACGATAAAGGCCGGTTTGGCGCTGGTGAACACCAAGCCTTGGACACCGGATTGGGCGACTTCGGCAATCGCCCCGCGCAGTTCTTCGAGTGTCGCCCGGTTGAACTTGTTGACCGATGATCCCCCCAGGTCGAACACCAGCCTGGCGGCGCCGCCAGACAGGCGGTCCACCCGCAAAGTCTCACCGTTGAATATCATCCGACTGTCCTATCCCGGCCTGCCTTGGCCTTTCCCGGCCCGCCCCAACAACATTATAACTCGCCCTCTCCGCATGGGACACCCACCTCACCCACCGAACCCGCGGGTCAGGACACCCACCGCGAGCGCAGGTCAGGACACCCACCAAACGCACGGCATCGCCGGGCGGGACACCCACCAAGGCGCACCGGGCGGGACACCCACCAGCACCGAGGCACCGGACGGGATACCCAAGCCATGCGGCTAGGGGCCTGCGCCGTAGGAATTCGCGAAAGCGAAAATTCGATATCGCCGCGCCCTCGGCTGATCGATTGAGGCGAATATTGGCTTATATTCAACGAAATCGATCAGCCAAGGGCGCGGATGAGAGCGGATTTGCAGCCGTGAATTCCTGCGGCGCAGGCTCCTAGGTCAGATACACCAGCAGAATCGCCAGCGGGCAGATGAACTTCACATAAGCCGGCCAGATTTTCCAGAACCAGCTCGACTCGACATCGGGCGCCCCCCGCGCGATTTCCTTCAACACCGCGTCCCGCCGCCAAATCCACGCCACGAAAATACAGAAGAAAAAGCCCAGCAACGGCTGGCTCACTTCGGTGGACCAGTTGACCACCCGGTCGAACAGCAACTCGAAATTGAACACGATGAGCAACGAAACCGCGGTCACCACGGTGCCGATGAGCAGCGCAGCGCGCCCCCGCTCCATCCTGCGCCGCTCGACCGCGAAGGCCACCGGCACCTCGAGCATCGAAATTGAGGAAGTCAGTGAGGCGATCGTCATCAGCAGGAAAAACGCCAGTGAAACCAAGGCGCCGACCCCGCCCATAGTGTCGAAAAGCGCCGGCAGCACCGAAACGATCAGCGCAGGCCCCGCCACCAGGCTGCCGTCGGAGTTAAAGATTTCCACGCCATTGGCGAGGGCGACGTACATAGCCGGCAGAATCAGCGTGCCGGCGATGACCGCGATGGCAATGTCGAGCAATGCCACCAAGCCTCCGGTGACCGGCAGATTTTCCTGCTTGCTGATGTAGGAGCCGTAGATCAGCATCGTGCCCACGCCCAGCGACAGCGAAAAAAAGGCTTGGCCCATGGCGTCGACGAGCAGTCGCGGATTGGCGATCTCGGCGAAATCGGGCACCAGATAGGCGCGTAGACCATCCATCGCCCCAGGTAGGGTCAGCACATAGACAATCAACAGCAACAGAATCACGATCAGCGCCGGCATCAGCCGCGAAGCCCAGCGCTCGATGCCATTCTTGACCCCGGAGCGGATGATATGGATCGTGAACATCATGAACAACAGCACGAAAATCCCGTTGCGCCACTGCGAGTCGGCAACGAGCCAGGCGGACCATTCCGCGGCGGCGCCAAAACCCATGCCAAGACCCAGGATGGAGTCCAGGAAAAAGGCCATCATCCAGCCGCTGACGATGGCGTAGAAGCTCAGGATGAAACTCACCGTGATGATGCCGAGGCCACCTACAAACACCGCCAGCGCACGGGTTTTCGGCCCTCGGGAGATGCTTTGCAAGGCTTCGATGGAATTCGCCTTGGCGTGGCGGCCGATGATGAGTTCGGCCATCAACGCCGGATACGCCAGGGCAAAGGCGAGCACGAGGTAGGTGAAAAGGAAGGCCGCGCCGCCGTTGGAGGCGGCATTGGTGGGAAATCCCCAGATATTGCCAAGCCCCACCGCCGAGCCGGCCGCGGCCATCACAAAACCGAAGCGGGAACTGAACTCCCCCCGCCCCACCCTGGCGCCAGCGGCGTCCGCCGCCATCCCCGCCGCGTCTGGAGGAGTCAAGGCCGGGGCTTCCCACACGCCGCCCGCAACGGCGGGACCAGCGGCGCCGCGGACTCGATGCATAGACTGCAAATGCTTGCCGACTGTCGCATAAATGAAATCCCGACCGGTATCCCCGAAACCTTCCCGCATTCTGGCACAGCGGAGCCGGCGGGCCAAACCTCTTGGCTCGTGCCACGCATGCTGAGTCATGGTGACCTCGATTGAATTCGATCTCGACAATCCCTGTGGAGCCATTCAGCCCCCGAAAAGCATCGCTGAGCTCAAACCGGGACACCCACCAATTCTAGGACACCAGCAATTCTAGGACACCCATTCCTTAGTGTCTCGCTACCCACAACACTGATTCAGGAAGATTCATCAATAACGGCGGCGGAGAATGACTTGATTTTGGAACCCGAAGTCTCCGGCGCTTTCCTGCGGGCAGGGGCAATTCCGCCCCGCTTGACATGGTTTCGCCCCCGCTTGCGCTATGCGGCCTTTTTCGTTCGCCGCCCCTCCCAGGCCGCCAGCCGGTCGAGCCCGTGAAACATTGTTATCGCCTTGCGCTGGATGTCCAATGAGAGGGCGCGCCATTGGACACCGCTCAGGCCCAGCACTGAAAGCGCCGCTGGCACCTCCTTCGGGATCGCCCCGCGCTTGTCCGGGCGGGCGATGCGGCCCGTCCAATCCACCAGCTCGACATAGTCCCCGAGACCAAACGGCAAATGGGCGGTTTCCCCCGAACCATCCGCGGCGGGCCCGCTTCGCTCTGCGTCATCCCCTCGGAACGGCATCAGTATCGGCCCCAACCGGCGCGCCGGGGAAGCTCCACCGCTCCTACCCCTTTCCCGTGCGGCTTCCGCGACCCCACGCAGCCGCGCTTGGATCGACGTAAAGTCCGACTCCCGCAAATCACGGCACAGGCCCGCGCGCACGGGATTGAGGTCCACATAGGCCATGCACGACAGCAGCGCCGCCTCATCAATCAACGCCCGACTCTTGAAACGCCCCTCCCAGAACCGACCCGTGCATTCGTCCTCGGCGTTCGCCCTCCGCGCCAGATGCTCGTTCAGGCAGCGCATGAACCAGCTTAGGTCGCACAGCCGAGCCCGCCAAGTTTCCACCAGCGCGTCCAGTTGCCGGGATTCCATTCCGCCGCGCAATTCCCCCCGCAGATGGGATTGCACCAACGGGTCCCCCCGGAAAAGGCGCCGCCAGCGGCCGATCACCTCGTCGCGGCTCCAGGACCGGCCCTGTTCGAGATCGAGATAGAGCACTACATGGTAGTGGTTGCTCATCACCGCGTAGGCGGCGACACGGACGGCGAAAACCTCCGCCAGCAGCTTCATCCGCTCCAGCAGCCAGGGCTTGCGGTGGTCGAAGTTTCTCCCGGTGTAGCTGTCCTCGCCGCACAGCCAGGCTCGGCGCACGCAGCGGGAGACGCAGTGGTAGTAGCGCGTTCGCGAGGGCGAGACGATTTGGGAGCGTGGCTGCGTCATGGGGCTCCGGCCACCCGGCAGGTTCGACAGGGATTTAAGGTATAGGCGGAAATCGGGGGAATCGCCAGGTTTTGGTGGGAAAAAAATTCAGAGCGGCCGAGATTTTGGGATGAGGCAAGATGTGACGATGGGTGTCCCATAGAGGGAAGTGAATATTCTGTACGGAGAGAGGGTGGGTGTCCTATGACAAGCTCTGGTGGGTGTCCTATGACAAACTCTATGTTGCAATGGCGATGAATCGGCCGCCTGTCTTGTCTTCAGGCGCTGCGGAGCAGTTTGGCTTGTTCGTCGGCGTGGTAGGAGGAGCGCACGAGTGGGCCGCTGGCGATGTGGCGGAAGCCGAGTGATTCGCCGTGTTCGCGCAGAGCGTCGAATTCGTCGGGGTGGACGAATCGCTCCACCGGCAGGTGGTGGCGGCTCGGTTGCAAGTATTGGCCGAGGGTTAGCATGTCCACCCCGTGTTCGCGCAGATCGGCCATGACCTCGCGGACTTCGCCCAGCGATTCGCCAAGGCCGAGCATCAGGCCGGATTTGGTCGGGACCGCGGGTTGCAGGCGTTTGAATTCCCGGAGCAACCGTAAGGACCAGCGGTAGTCCGCGCCGGGCCTGACGTTGCGGTACAGGCGGGGAACCGATTCGAGATTGTGGTTGAACACATCGGGCGGCGCGGCGGACAGGGCGCGCAGGGCGACTTCCATTCTGCCGCGGAAATCCGGGGTGAGAATCTCGATCCGGGTGGCCGGGTTCCGCTCCCGCACGGCTTTGATGCAGGCGGCGAAATGTCCGGCGCCGCTGTCCTTGAGATCGTCGCGGTCCACCGAGGTGATGACAACATAGGCGAGCCCAAGGTCGCCGATGGCGGCGGCGAGTTCCGCGGGTTCGTTGCGATCAAGCGGCTTGGGTTTGCCGTGGGCGACATCGCAAAAGGGGCAGCGCCGGGTGCAGATGTCGCCCATGATCATGAAGGTCGCCGTGCCATGGTTGAAGCACTCGCCGAGATTGGGACAGGAAGCCTCCTCGCAGACCGAGGCGAGCCGGTGGCGGCGCAGCTTGCGGCGCAGCTCGGCCACTTTGGGGGAGGCGGGAATTTTCACCCGCAGCCACGGTGGTTTCGCCGGCAGTTCGGCTGTCGGCACGACTTTCACCGGTATCCGCCGCAGCTTGTCGGCGCCGCGCAGCTTTTCGCCCTCGACAAGCATATTGCGCCGCTTGCGCCCGGGCATGGGCGCGGCGCCTTCTCGACCTTCGACGGGTTTGTGTTCAGCCATGGGCCAACTCCCCGGGAGATGCAAAGGTGTGCAGTGGACTGGCTTCGGCGCGTGCAGGAAAGCTGTCCAGCCGGCGCAGCAGGTTCGATTGCAGCGCTTCCGCGGCGCTTCGCATCAGTTCCGGGCTCGGTCCGGTGAAATCGGCGATCCGCGTCACCCGCAGCCCCCGGAAGCCGCAGGGATTGATCCGCTGGAATGGTGCCAGATCCATATCCACATTGAGGCTGAGGCCATGATAACTCCAGCCGCGCTTGATCCGCAGCCCGAGCGCGGCGATTTTCGCCTCCCCGGCATAGACCCCGGGCGCGCCGGGGCGAGTGGCCGCGTCGATGCCGAAACCCGCGAGGGTGTCGATCACCGCGGCTTCGAGCAGCCCGACAAGGTCGCGCGCACCCATGCCGCGGCGGCGCAGGTTCCACAGCGGATAGGCGACGAGCTGGCCGGGGCCGTGGTAGGTAACCTGCCCTCCCCGGTCGGTCTCGACCACCGGAACGCCGCCGGAGTCAAGCACATGCTCGCGCCTGCCAGCCTGGCCGAGGGTGAAAACCGGATGGTGGCTCAACAGCCACAGTTCTTCCCGGGTCTCCGGCCCGGCGCTGGCGGCGAAACGCGCCATCCGGCGCCACACCGGCCGGTAGGCGCTCGCGCCGAATTCGCGGACACGCGGCATCGCGGCGCTCTGGCGGAAAACGTTCAATTGGCCAGCAAATCGCTGAACCGCAGGCTGAACCAGTCGCTCATGCGCTTCATCGCGCCGGCGCGCCCGACAGCGCTGAGGGCGGCGATTTCGCTGCTGAAGACGGGCTCGCCATCGAGGCTGATGTGGATAGTCCCCATGATCTGGCCCACCTCGATGGGGGCATGGATCACCTCATCCACCTCGACCGCGGCCACAAGCTCCTCGCCCCGGCCGCGCTGGATGGTGACAAAGACCGGCTCGTCGAGGCCAAGTTCGACCGAATCCGCAACGCCGGACCAGACCGGCACATTGGTCAGCGGCTGGCCGGCATCGTTCAGTTTCCAGGTCTCGAAGTAGCGGAAGCCGTAGGCGAGCATCTTTTGGGATTCGACCGCCCTGGCATCCTCGCTGGCGGTGCCCATGACCACCGCGATCAGGCGCATGCCGTCGCGCTCGGCGGAGGTCACGAGACAATAGCCGGCGCGGTCGGTCCAGCCGGTCTTGAGGCCATCGACATTGGCGTTGCGGAATAGCAGGGCATTGCGGTTGGGCTGGCGGATGTCGTTGTAGGTGAACTCCCTTTCGGCGTACATCGGATAGTAGTCGGCGTGGTTGTTGATGGTCGCCCGGGCGAGGATCGCCAGATCCCGGGCCGACATGCTGTTGGCTTGCTCGGTGGAATCAAGCCCGCTGGAATTGATGAAAAAACTCTGCTCAAGGCCCATCGCCTCGGCGTACTGGTTCATCATGTCGGCGAAGGCGTCCTCGCTGCCGGCGATATGCTCGGCGATGGCGACGCTGGCGTCGTTGCCCGACTGGATGATGATGCCGCGCAGCAAGTCGGCGACGCTGACATTGGTGTTGACGCCGACAAACATCTTTGAGCCATCCATGCGCCAAGCCTTCTCGCTGATGTGCACTTCATCGTCCATGGCGAGATTGCCATTGATGATTTCCTCAATGGCGATGTAGGAAGTCATGATCTTGGTCAGGCTCGCCGGCGGCAGGGCTTCGCTGGCGTTCTCCTCCATGATGACATGGCCTGTTTTTGCATCCATGAGGATGAAGCTTGAGGCGGCGATTTCCGGTGGCCGCGGAATGATCGTCTGAGCACCGGCGGCATGGGAGACGAGCGCGAGAAACAAGGCCGCTGGAACCAAGACCGGAGGCAGCCACCTGGGCAACCTGGCGGCCGCGGAAGGGTAGATTGTTGACTCAGACATGATGGTTCGATTCCGCTGGGTTCGGGCGGCGTTTTCCGCGTGGGCTATTCCGCCACAGTGTAAGGCGTTCCCAGGCCAGCGGCAACCAGCCGCCGGCTCAGCTCCCGGGCCTCGCCGATGCCGCCCACCGGCCCGATACGCACCCGGTGGAGCGGCGCGCCGCCGCTGGCGCTCCCGCTGGTGACAAACACTGGGTTGGCGGTGTAAGCCCGGGCCTTGCGGGCGGTTTCTCGCGCCGCCAGCGGGTTCGAAAAAGCGCCGATTTGCAAATACAGTTTCTCGACGGGTGAATTCGCCGCGGAGAGCACGCGCGCCTCCCTTGAAGGCGCTGGCCTGGCGTCTTCGCCGGGAATGATGGCGTCAAGCTGCACCCGGGCGGTGCCGCGGTCGGCGAAGCCAAGCTTCACCGCCGCGGCGTAGGAGAGGTCGATGATGCGGTCGGGAAAGAATGGCCCCCGGTCGTTGACCCGCACGACGAGGCTGCGGTTGTTTTCCAGATTGGTGACCCGCAGGAAACTCGGAATCGGCAGGGCGGTGTGGGCCGCGGAGGCGTGGTACATGTTGTAGATCTCGCCGTTGGCGGTTTTGTGGCCATGGAACTTTTCCCCATACCAGGACGCCAAGCCGCGTGCGGAATAGCCCCGCTCGGTGGACAGCACATGATAGGTTCTGCCGAACACGGTGTAGGGGCTGCGGTTGCCGGCGGCGGTGCGGACCACGGGCCGGGGAACGACAATCGGCACCGAGGCCGGATCAACGCCGCCCGCGGGCGCCCGGTCCCGCTCGATCGAATAACGCCCCGCGCTCTGCCCGCAACCGGCAAGCAGCGCGGCGAGCAGAGAAATACAAGCCAGCCTGTTTATCACAGCAGTCAACCGATCATCCCCCGAAGCATACCCTGCCCCGCATTCAGGATAACGCCCAATTCCGCCTATTGTTTAGCGTGGGTGTCCTTGGGTGGCTCCGGCTGGCTGTCCTGGGGCGGACGGGACTGGGGCTCGGTCCCTGGCTGGACGGGGTGGGTGTCCTTGGGTGGTCCCGCGGATGGGTGTCCCTTGTTTGCTCTGGTTGGACCCGCGCAATGGGTGTCCTAGTTGGACTCCAATGGGTGTCCTAGTTGGACTCCGGTGGGTGTCCTAGTTGGACTATGCGGAGAGATGCCGCGACCGCGGGCGTAATGACGCGGGCTTTCGATGATTCCCGCACACGCG
Organism: Gammaproteobacteria bacterium; assembly: GCA_026709135.1. Taxonomy (GTDB): domain Bacteria; phylum Pseudomonadota; class Gammaproteobacteria; order Pseudomonadales; family Pseudohongiellaceae; genus UBA9145. Next base: position 17,142 of record JAPOTO010000162.1, read on the forward strand.
AGGAGGCTTCATCAATTCCTGCGGCCCGCGCCCCGGCGGGCGTCGGCTTCCACCGACATCAGCAGGCCGAAGCCGATGAAGAAGGCGATGACCGCGGTGCCGCCGCGGCTGACCAGCGGCAGCGGCAGCCCGATCACCGGCAGCAGGCCGACAACCATCGCCATATTGACGAAGACATTGAAAAAAATGATCAGCACGATGCCGCCGGCAAGCAGCCGGGCGAACATGTCGCCGCCATTGACGGCGATGCGCGTGCCGCGCCAGAGCAGCATCACGTACAGCCCGATCAGCGCCAGCGCCCCCACCAGGCCGAATTCCTCGGCGATCACCGCGAAGATGAAATCGGTGCGGGATTCCGGGATGAAGTCGAGCCGGGATTGGTCTCCTTCACCAAACCCCTTGCCGTCGATCCCCCCGGAACCGATGGCGATCTGCGACTGGATGATGTTGTAGCCCGCGCCGGCCGGGTCGGTGTAGGGGTCGATATAACTGCGGATGCGGTTCTTTTGGTGCTCCAGCGCGTAGAACACATACCACAGCGGCGAGGCAAGCAAGGCCAGCACACCGCCGAAGGCGATCAGCCGCAGGCTCATGCCCGCGAGCATGAGGACGAAAAACCCCGCCATGGCGACGAGCATCGCGGTGCCGAGATCGTTCTGCAGCACGATCAGCCCCACCGGCGGCAGCAGCAGCAGGCCGGCGCCGAGGATGCGCGTGAACCGCGGCGGCAGGGGTTGGGAGGCGAGATACCAGGCGAGCGCTCCGGGGACGATGAATTTCATCAACTCCGAAGGCTGGAAGCTCGGCAGGCCGGGAAGGTCGAGCCAGCTCCTGGCGCCATTGGCTTCCACGCCGAAAGCGAGCACGAGCCCGAGCAGGGCGACGCCGCCAAAGTAAACGTGCAGCGCATAGCGGTGGATAACCCGCAGTTCGAGTTGCGCCACCACCACCATGGCGGCGACACCGATGCCGATAATCGCCGCCTGCCGCCAGATCAGCGCGGTGTCGCCGTCGGACGCGCTGTACAGGGCGGCAAGACCGAAACCGCACAGCAGCAGCACGATGAACAACAGGCCGAAATCGACATTCAGGCCGCGGGACCAGGGCCGCCCCCGCCCCGCCCCCGGAGTATGCGCGTAGGCGCGGCTATTCACCGCTGGCGATCGCCTCGTCGGTGCCCGCCACCGCTTCGGGCTGCCGCCCCGGACGCTGTTCTGGCAGCGGTTCCGGAGATGCGGCGAGATCGAGCCGCAGGATGTCGAGCAGCCAGGCGTCGCTGATCCGCTTGGCGACCGGCCCGGCGACCGAACTGCCGGATTCGCCATTCTCGACGAACACCGCGAGGGCGATTTGCGGCTCGGTTGTCGGATGCGCAGCGGGGGCGAAGGCGACGAAAAGCGCATGATCCTTGTTCAGATCGGATACCTGTATATCGGTGCTCAAGCGGATGTTCTGGGCGATGCTCACCACCTGGGCGGTGCCGGTCTTGCCAGCAAGCAGGTAGCTCATCTCCGGGTCCACGCGGGCGATCGATTCATAGGCGGTGCCATAGTCGCGGAACACGTTGGAATACGGCCGGTGCACCACCATGGTCATCGCGTCGCGCATGTAGCGCCAGTAATCCGGATCATTGAGCATCACATCGGGCAGAGAATCCGCGGCCGGGAAATCCCAGCGTTCGCCGCCGACGCTTTTCAGCATCCGCGGCCGCACCACGCGGCCTTCATTGGCGATCACCGCGGTCGCGGTGGCGAGTTGCAGCGGTGTTGCCCACATATAGCCCTGGCCGATCGAGGAATTGATCGTGTCGCCGGGATACCAAGGCTCGCCGCGGGTTTCCATTTTCCAATCGCGGGATGGCAAAACACCGGTGCGGGCATAGCCGATATCGAGGGCGAGATTGTCGCCGAAACCGAACAGCGCCATGAAATCGTGCATGGCGTCGATGCCCATGCGGTGGCCGAGATCGTAGAAAAAGGTGTCGCTGGACTGGTAGATCGCCTTGCGCAGATCGGTGATGCCGTGGCCGCCGCCGATGGCCGTGCGCATGGTGTAGTTGTTCCAGCGATAGGAAACGCCGGGCAATTGGAAATAACCGGGGTCGTTGATGGTGAATTCATAATCCACCAGGCCAAGCTGCAAGCCCGCCAAACCGAGCACTGGCTTGATCGTTGATCCCGGCGGATAGGGATTGGTGCTGCGGTCGAACAGCGGCGTGTTGACCTCGTCGGTGACGAGGGCGCCGTAGTCGCGGCTGCTGATGCCGGTGACAAAGAGGTTGGGGTCGAAGCCGGGCTTGCTGACCATCGCGAGCACGCCGCCGGTGGCGGGGTCGAGCGCCACCACGGCGCCGCGGTAATCGCCGAGGGCGTCCTCGGCGACCTGTTGCAGGCGGTGGTCGAGATGCAGGCTGATGTCGCTGCCGCGAACCGCCTCGGTGCGCTCGAGCACGCGCATCACCCGGCCGCGGTTGTTCTTCTCGACGGTTTCATAGCCCACTTGGCCGTGGAGCAGTTCCTCGTAGGTGCGTTCGACGCCGGTCTTGCCGATGTGGGTGGTGCCACCGTAGTTTTCGTATTCGGTTTCATCGAGGGCGTCGAGTTCCTGCTGGTTGATGTGGGACACATAGCCCACGGCGTGGGCGGCGAGATCGCCATGGGGATAATTGCGCATGAACTGGGGTTCCATGCGCACGCCGGGAAGGCGGTGGCCGTTCACCGCGACCCGGGATTTTTCCTCCTCGCTGAGGGCGTAGCGCAGCGGCACCGAGGCGTAGGGCACCCGGCTGCGCCGCAACTGGTTGTCAAAGGTTTCCAGGTCGGTCTCGGTGAGCGCGACGAGCCTGGCCAAGCTGGTCAGCGTCGCGTTGATGTCGTCGACTTCCTCGGGAACGATGGTGAGGCTGTAGACTGGCAGGTTGTCCGCCAGCGGAACACCGGAGCGGTCGAGGATCAGGCCCCGCTCGGGTGGCACGTATTGCACGTGGAGCCGGTTGCCGTCGGAGCGGGACGCGAAGTACTCGTGCTGGACGACCTGCAGGTCGAAGAGCTTGGCGACCAGCACGGCGAGCATCAGGAAAATAATGCCAAGCGCCAAGTTGACGCGCTGCCTGAACAGCCGCCACTCGGCCTCATGGTCGCGGAATTTCCAACTGCTCGTCATGCAACGCCCCGTTCAGGCTGCGGCGGATAAGGCGGATAAACTGTCAGTAAAGATATTGTACATGGATGTCCCGCAAATGCATCCGCATGGGTGTCCTACACATGCTTT
>JAPOTO010000162.1:20455-26078 GCA_026709135.1 Gammaproteobacteria bacterium
GTCCTATGGATGCTCAAACATGGGTGTCCTACAAATGCACCATGGGTGTCCTGCAAATAATCACTGTGTCCTGATGCATCGTTTGATGCTCAAGAAGCTTCGTTTTCTGTCGGATCCCCAGCTGGCGCGGGTTTCAGGTTCCAGAGTTCCTCGAGGTCGTATAGCGCCCGCACCTGGGCGAGCATGATGTGGACGACGACCGAGCCGAGATCGACGAGCACCCATTCCGCGGCGGGAAGACCTTCCACTCCGGTGATCGCCCGGGAGCGCTCCTTCATCCGCTCAACGAGCCGCTCGGCCAGCGCCCGGGCATGGATGCGCGAGTTTGCCGTGGCGATGAGCATGTGGTCGGTGATCGTGGTCAGCCCGCGCACGTCGATTCGGGTGATGTCCAGCGCCTTGCCCGCATCGAGAATTTCCCCGGCCTCCCGGGCGAGTTGCCCGGCCCGCTTGCCGGCGGTTCGCCGCTTAGGATCAGCGGCCGCCGTCATTGGTTTTCCGCGCCATAAAGTCCATGCTCCCGTATGTGGCGCGCCACCGCCGCCGGCAGCGGCGGTGGCGACAATTCCCGGCATCCATCCGCGATCCGCTTTCTGACCGCGGAAGACGAGGCGGCGCTCAGCGGTTCCGCGCTCAGCAACACCCGGCCCGGGCCGCCCGCGAACAACTGCTCCGGGCTGTCCACCATTTCGCCCCCGAATCTGCCGGCCATACCCTTATCCATCGGCAGTTTCCGCCTGGCGATTACCAGCAAACTGGCCAGCGCGAAGAGTTTTTCCGGCTCGCGCCAGAGTGGCAGGCCGAGAAAGGCGTCGAGGCCGAGAACCAGAACGAGCGCCGCGCGGGGAAAGCGCTCGCGGACCGCGCCAAGGGTTCGCGCGGTATGGGACACGCCGGCCGCGTCGATTTCCACTGGATCCGCCACCATCCGGGGATCTTCCGCCACCGCGAGTTCGAGCATGGCGAGCCGGTTGGCGCCTGAGGCCACCGCCGGCCCGCGGTGGCCCGGCGTGCCGCAGGGGATGAGCAGCAGCCGGTCGAGGGCGAGCCGGTCGAGGGCGTGGCGGGCCACCGCGAGATGCCCGTCGTGGACCGGGTCGAACATGCCGCCGAAAATGCCGACGCGGTCAATCATCGAGCCCGCTTCGCGCTCTCATTGCCGCCGCCATCTCCGCTTATCAGCACGGTTGCGCGGCTTCACTGGCGGATATGGCCATCGCCGAGCACAACGAATTTCTGCGAGGTGAGGCCTTCGAGTCCAACCGGCCCGCGGGCGTGCAGCTTGTCGGTGGAAATGCCGATTTCCGCCCCGAGGCCGTATTCGAAGCCGTCGGCGAAGCGGGTCGAGGCGTTGACCATGACCGAACTCGAATCGACTTCGCGCAGGAAGCGCCTGGCGCGGCCTTGGTCCGCGGTCATGATCGAGTCGGTGTGCCCGGAGCCGCAGCGGTTGATGTGGACAATCGCGTCGTCAAGGCCATCAATGATGCGGATCGAAAGAATCGGCGCGAGATACTCCTCGCGCCAATCGGCCTCGCTGGCGGGATTGACTCCGGGCAGGATTTCGCGGGTGGCTTCGCAGCCGCGCAGTTCAACCTCGTGTTCGCCGAGCGCCTTGGCGAGCCGCGGCAGGATTTCGCCGGCCACCGCCCGGGCGACGAGCAGCGATTCGAGTGTGCAGCAGGTGCCGTAGCGCTGGGTTTTGGCGTTCACGGTGACGGCGAGGGACTGCTCGAGATCGGCCCGGTCATCGATATAGATATGGCAGTTGCCGTCGAGATGCTTGATCACCGGCACCCGGGACTCGCGGCTGATGCGCTCGATCAGGCCCTTGCCGCCGCGGGGCACAATGACATCGACGCACTCGGGCATGGTGATCAGATGGCCCACCGCCTCGCGGTCGGGGCGGTCGAGAACCTGGATGACGTGTGGTTCGAGACCGGCGCTGGCAAGGCCCGCGCGGATGCGGCCGGCGATGGCCTGGTTCGAGCGCAGGGCCTCGGAACCGCCGCGCAAAATCGCCGCGTTGCCGGACTTCAGGCACAGGCTCGCCGCCTCGCAGGTGACATTGGGGCGCGACTCGTAAATGATGCCGATCACACCGAGCGGCACCCGCATGCGGCCAACCTGAATCCCGCTTGGCCGGTACTTCAGCCCGGTTACCTCCCCCACTGGATCATCGAGCGCGGCGACCTGGCGCAGGCCTTCGATCATGCCGTCGATACGCCCGGGGGTGAGTTCGAGCCGGTCCAGCAATGGCGCCGCGAGGCCTTTCTCGCGCCCGCGCGCCAAATCTTCGGCATTGGCCCGCCCGAGCGCCGCGCGCCCTGCGTCAATCGCTTCGGCTGTCGCGAGCAAGGCGCGGTTCTTCTCTGCGGTCCCGGCCCGGGCGGCCGCCGCCGCCGCGTCCCGGGCCCGCCGTCCGACTTCCCGCATATACCCAGCAATATCGCTCATCCGCGTTTCCGCGCCATGTGCCAGAGTGCCGAATTATAGCGTGCCGGCTGGATTGTGGCTTCGACACGCTGCCATCGGATCACGTCATTTCTGCCCGCGGCGTCTATTCGGATTCAAAGCCGGCTCGATGGAGATTCCGCGACTGCGCGCGGAACGACAGCGAAAGCAAGTGACTTGGGTATTCCATATGCATGCACGGTGGGTGTCCTATTTGTTGTCCTATGTGTTGATGGATGTCCCATGGGTGGGTGTCCCATGGGTGGGTGTCCCATATGTGATTTCATCTGGTCAAGTGCCGCCAGAGGCGGTGGCCGAGGAGGATGGCGAGGATCGCGCCGTATAGCGCGGCTTCGCCGACGTCGGTGCGGAGGATCCAAGTCAAGTGGACAACGCCAAGGATGGCGGCCGGGTAAACCAGCCGGTGCAGGCGCTTCCAGTTCCGGCCCATGCGCCGGACCATGGCTTTGGGCGAGGTGGCGCCGAGGGCGATGAGGATCAGCAGGGAAACGAAGCCAACGCTGATGTAGGGCCGCTCAAGCAGCTCCTCGCCGATGGCCGACCAGCGGAACGCGAGCAGCAGCGACATCCAGATGAAAAAGTGGAGGCAGGCGTAGAACAGCGCGAACAGTCCCACCATGCGCCGCACCCGGACGAATTCGATCCGTCCGCTGAGCTGGCGCAGCGGCGTGAGGCTGAGGGTGATCAGCAAAAAGCGCAGTGTCCACTCGCCGGTGGCGGTGGCGAGTTCCTGAACCGGGTCGGGGCCGAGGTCGTTGCCGGCGATGCGCCAGACCAGCCAAGCCAGTGGCAGCAGCGACAGGCTGAAGACCGCGGGTTTCAGCGGCCCGGGCCTGGTCCGCGCGGAGGGGCCAACAGCTTTCGCCATGCCGGTTGTTTTGCTGAATCGCCTGATCGAGTGGCTTCGATCAATAGTGCCGGGCCAAATCCAGGTCCTTGTAGAGGTGCGCCACCTGTTCCCCATAGCCGTTGAACAGCCGGGTCGGAATCACCTGGCGGCTGAACAGCGTCTGGGGCAGCCTGCGCTCGGTGTCCTGGCGCCAGCGGGGATGGTGCACCGCCGGGTTGACGTTGGCATAGAAGCCGTACTCATTCGGCTGGAGATCGTTCCAGCTCGTGTTGGGCTGGGTCTCGCGGAAATTCATGCGGACGATGGACTTGATGCTCTTGAAGCCGTATTTCCAAGGCACAACGAGGCGAATCGGCGCGCCGTTCTGGGCCGGCAGGTAGCTGCCGTACAGCCCCACCGCCAAGAAGGCCAGCTCGTTCATCGCCTCGTCGATGCGCAGGCCTTCACGGTACGGCCAGTCGATGATGGAGAAGCGCGAGCGGACTCCCGGCATGGCGTCGCGCTGGATGGCGGTTTCAAACTCGACGTACCGGGCCCGGGAGGTGGGTTCGAAGCGCTTGATCAGATCCGCCAGGGGAAAACCGATCCAGGGAATCACCATCGACCAAGCCTCGACGCAGCGCAGGCGGTAGACGCGCTCTTCGAGATCGTGCGGCTTGAGGATGTCTTCAAGGTGGTAAGTCCCGGGTTTGCCGACCTCGCCGCTGATCTCCACGGACCAAGGCTCGGTGCGGAACTCGCCAGAGCGGTTGTGCGGGTCCGACTTGTCCATGCCGAACTCGTAGAAGTTGTTGTAGCGCGTCACATCCTCGTAGGGCGTCAGCGATTCGTTGGTGTAGAAAGGCTCTTCCGAGGGGGCGGGCTGGACATGCTCGAATTTGCCCTCCCACCAGGGCGCGGGCGGGGTCCGCGTCAGCCCCGCGGGCGCGGCGGCTTTCAGCGCGTCCCCCTGCTGGGCGAGCGCCACCGGTGCAGCCAGCGGAGACAGCATCGCACCCGCCGCGAGCATGGCGCCGTCGCGCATGAATTCCCGGCGCCGGCGATAGACGCTTTCCGGCGTGATTTCCGATGGCTGGATATCGGCGGGCTTCTTGATCAGCATGACGGGCTACCTGTCGGTGGATGGGTCATTGTTGCGGTTTTTAGTTGCCGTTTTGGTTGCAGTTTTAGTATCTGGGCCAGCGTCCGCGGCGCCTTGATTTTCAGCCTTGCTTTCGCGCTGGTTTTCACGATTGCTTTGGCGTTGGCTTCCGCGCTTGCGGTAAAACCAGGCGGCGGGCCCGGAAGCCGCGTAAACCAGGCACATGGCGAGCAACAACTCCTGCGGGTTCTGCGCCACCACAACGAGCAGGGCCAGCGACAATAGTAACACCATATAGGGCACGGTGCCCTTGACATTCAAGACCTTGAAGCTGAAATAGCGGTAGTTGGAAATCATCAGCAGGCCGGTGAGCAGGGTGATCGCCGCCGCCGGATAGGCCACGAGGGCGGTCACCTCGACATCGTACTTGTGGCCGACCCAGGGGATGAAAGTGATCAGCCCGGCCGCCACCGGGCTTTGCAGGCCGAGGAAAAAGCGCTTATCGACGGTGCCGAGCTGCACATTGAACCGCGCCAGGCGTAGGGCGGCGCAGGCCATGTAGAAGAAGCTCGCGGCCCAGCCGAGGCGGCCCAGCGGCTCGAAGGCCCAACTGAACATGATCAGCGCCGGCGCCATGCCGAAGGAAACCATGTCCGAGAGGCTGTCGAATTCGGCGCCGAATGCGCTCTGGCTGCGGGTGAGCCGGGCGATGCGGCCGTCGAGCCCATCGAGCACACCGGCGATCAGGATCGCCCAGCCGGCTTCGTTGAAATTGCCCGACATCCCGGCGATGACGGCGTAGAATCCGGCGAAAAGCGCGCCGAGGGTCAGAATGTTTGGCAGCAGGTAAACGCCGCGCCTTCTGACCTGCCTTCCCCCCTCCGAGACGATTTCCTCATGCTCGTCGATGGGGAGGATGCTGTTGGATTCGTCGGTTGCCTTTTCTTTGTCCATACTTCTTTCGCTGCCAGTCCATGAGAGTTGTACTCGCCATGTCTCCCAACCTTGATGGCCTCGAGCCGTCCCCGTCTGGCGGGCGGCGTGCAGCGGACGCCGTAAATACGTCCCTGTAGGCTTCGGGCTCGGCATCCTGCCTCGCACGCCCGCTGCACACCGCCCGCCAGACGGGAACTTGCATCGTGCAAGTTCCGATGTCCGCTACGAATTTACGCTCGTTGGCGGATGCTATATCATCGCGCCTCTTTTGCCGAATCCCA
>JAPOTO010000050.1:0-20562 GCA_026709135.1 Gammaproteobacteria bacterium
GTTCAGCGGGCGTGCGAGACAGGATGTCGAGCCCGAAGCCTCCAAGGATGGATTCACGGCGTCCGCTGAACCCCAGGGCCAGACGGCGGCGGATCGAAGCCACTAATCACAATCCACGGGAAAAGCGAGCACTTCGTTGATCGATTTTGCACCGCTGCGCAGCATCAGCAGGCGGTCCACGCCGAGGGCGACTCCAGAGCAGGGGGGCAGGCCATGGTCGAGGGCGGCGAGCAGTTTTTCGTCGATTGCGGGGACGGGGCGGCCGAGTTCGGCGCGTCTTTCCCGGTCGCGCTCGAAGCGTTCGCGCAGAATCTTGCCATCGGTTTCCTCGTCGTAGCCGTTGGCGAGCTCCATGCCGTTGCAGAACAACTCGAAGCGCCGCGCCACGGGTTCGCCTTCCCGGTCGGGCGTGATTTTCGCCAACACGGACTGGGCGGCGGGATACTCGTACGCGAAGCAATACTTGGGCAGCTCCGGCTCGATCACCTGGCCGAGCAGCAGTTGGAGGCAGTCGGTGGCATCGAGTTCGGCGGTGTCGACCGGCAATCTTTCCCGCGTGAGCCGGCGCAGGGCTTCGGGTTCGATCCGGTGCGGGTCGATTTCGAGATGCCGCTGGAAAACTTCCCGGTAGCTCAGCCTGGGAATCCGCTGGCTGGCCATCAAGTCGGGCATAACTCCGCGCAGCAGCGATTCCACCTCGTCCATAAGCTGTTCTAGGCTGAAACCGGGCCGATACCATTCGAGCAGGGTGAATTCCGGGTTGTGCAGCTTGCCGGCATCGCCCTGGCGGAAGCTTTTGCAGATTTGGTAGCAGGCGCCGGCGCCCGCGGCGAGTAGCCGCTTCATGGCGTATTCCGGCGAAGTTTGCAGGTAGCGGCTTTGCGCGCGCCCGGCAAGCTCGACTTGGGCGGGAATCGAATCGATGTGGATGTCGGTTACCGTTGCGGGGGCGAGCAGCGGGGTTTCGACTTCGAGCACGCCGCGCCCGGTGAAGAACCGCCGGATCGCGGCGAGGGTTTCCGCCCGCAGCCGCAGCAACTCCGGGGTCGCGGCTGGGCGCCAGCCGGTCATGGCGGGGCTTACCTTGCGACCCGGTTCTGGTATTCCCCGGTGCGGGTGTCGACCCGCAGCACATCGCCCTCGTTGACGAACAGCGGCACCTTGACCACGGCGCCGGAGCTGAGCTTGGCGGGCTTGGAGCCGCCCTGGGCGGTGTCGCCCTTGAGCCCGGGGTCGGTCTCGACAACTTCAAGCTCGACGAAATTGGGCGGGATCACCGAGATCGGCTTTTCGTTCCAGAGCACGACTTGATAAGCCTCCTGCGGTTTGAGCCAGTTTCTGGCTTCGCTGATGGCGCTGGCGTCGGCGGCGAGTTGCTCGTAGCTGCCGTCGGTTTTCATGAAATGCCAGAATTCGCCGTCTTCGTAGAGATACTCCATGTCGAGCTCGAGCACATCGGCGCCGGGGAGCGATTCCCCCGACTTGAAGGTGCGCTCCCAGACCCGGCCATTGAGCAGGTTGCGGAACTTGACCCGGTTGAAAGCCTGGCCCTTGCCGGGCTTGACGAACTCGTTTTCCAGAATCGAGCAGGGTTCGCCGTCCACGAGCAGTTTCAGGCCGCCCTTGAACTCGTTGGTTGAATAGGATGTCATTGCGTTCTCGCTCTTTGCGCTGTGCGCCGCTGCGCCTTCTTGCTTCCCAGTTGCCGCATTCCATGTCCCAAAACATTTCCCGGAACTGGGAGCCAGCCGAGGATTGGCGGCATTCCCTGTCGAATCTGATCACCGACAGCCGGGAGCTTGCCGAATTCCTGCAGCTCGACCCGCGCGCCAATCCGGCCGGCGCGAAGGCTCTGGGGCAGTTTCCGCTGAAGGTGCCCCGCGCTTTCGCCGCGCGCATGGAAAAGGGAAACTGGCGCGACCCGCTGCTGCGGCAGGTCTGGCCTTCGCTGCTGGAAGAGCGCGCCGCGCCGGGCTTCACCGCCGACCCGCTGCGGGAGCGCCATTATAATCCCCGGCCCGGCCTGCTGCACAAGTACCGCGGCCGGGCGCTGCTCATCGCCGCGCCGCACTGCGCGATTCATTGCCGCTATTGTTTCCGCCGCGAATTCGACTATGCCGGCAACACGCCCGCCCGCCGCGACTGGCGGGAGGCGCTGGAATACATCCGCGCCGATTCCAGCATTGGGGAAGTGATTCTCAGCGGCGGCGACCCGCTCGCGCTCGGCGACGATCAACTGCGCTGGCTGGTGGAGGCCATTGCGGATATTCCCCAAGTAACGGCGCTGCGCATCCACACCCGCCTGCCGGTGGTGATCCCGGAGCGCGTCACCGCGAACCTGCTCGGCTTGCTCGGCGCCTGCCGGCTGCGGGTCGTGGTGGTGGTTCATTGCAATCACGCCCGGGAAATCGACTTTGCGGTCGCCGCCGCTTTGGGGGCTCTGGGCCGGGGTGGAGCCACCCTGCTGAACCAGTCGGTGCTGCTAAAGGGTGTCAATGACAGCGCGGACGCGCTTTCCGCGCTGTCGAGGCAGCTTTTTGCGGAAAATGTACTACCTTATTACCTGCACTTGCCGGATCGGGTCGCCGGCACCGCGCATTTCGGGGTCAGCCTCGACGAAGCCAGGGCGATCATGGGGGAGTTGCGGGCCTCCCTTCCCGGCTATCTCGTGCCCCGCCTCGTGCGGGAAGACCCGGGCGAGCCAGCCAAAACGCGAATTGCATGAGGATAAGGTAGATGGACAACAGCTTGCGGACACAGACTGCGCATTTCCCCAACGAGCACCTCGATGCCTTGACGGGGCTGCCAAACCGCGCCTTCCTCGAAAACGCCCTGCGCGCGGCCCTCGAAGACGGCCGGCCGGCAACGCTGGCGCTCATGCAACTCGAGAACTTCTACGAGATCCGCTCCTGGGTCGGCAAGCCCGACGCGAGCTTGCTGCTTTGCGATATCGCCCGGCTGCTTCAGCACAATCTGCCCGAGGGTGTGCTGCTCTGCGGCTGCGAGAACTACGAGTTCGCCCTGCTGCTGCGCAATGAGCACAGCATGAACGCGCGCTCGATCACCGACCGGATCAAGCAGGCGCTGCAATCGGCGGCTTCCGAGTCGCTGCCGCCGCAGATTGAATTGAAATGCGCGGTGGGCCTGGCCGCGGCGGAGCCCGGGGTGTCCGGCCCGGAAGTCATGTTCGCCCGGGCCCGCCACCAGCTGAGCGTCGCCCTGTTCCGGCGCCATGGCGGGGACCGGCTCTCCGCCATGCACGAAGTCGATGGTTTCGACCCGCTTGAGCTTGGCCCCGCGCTGGAGCGCCAGCCGCTTTCACTCAACTTCCAGCCCATCGTCAGCCTGTTGCCCGATGGCGTCGAGCGCTATGAGCTGCGTTGCCACCTGCCGCTGGAGAACCGCCGGCTGGCGCCGCTGCGGTTGTTCGAGGTCGCGGTGCGCAACGCCCTCGGCGGCGTGATCGACCGCCAATTGATCAGCCGCGCGCTTGATCTTCTGCGCGGCAGGCATAGTGAAGAACTAGCTGAGAAGCAAGCAATCTGCCTGTTCGCCAGCATCACCCAGAACTCGCTGGTCGATCCCGGGTTCTACCGCTGGCTTGAAACCGAGATCGCCGGGGAGGCGCGGCTCGCGGAGCAGCTCGTATTGCAGGTCAGCGAGATCGATGTGCTCATCGCCCAGCATCATGTGCAGTACTTCTGCGAGCACCTGTCCCGGCTCGGGATCCGCCTTTGCATCGGCAACTTCGGCCTGACCGACAACCCCTTCCGCTATCTGCCCCTGTTGAACGCCGATTTCGTCAAGATCAACCTGCCCGCGGCCGACCAGTCCGATGGCGGCCGCGGGCAAACGCGGCGATTGCTGCGGCGGCTTGAACAATACGATCTGCGGGCGATTGTCTCCTTGGTCGAGGACATCAACGCGCTGCCCTGGCTGTGGCGCGGCGGCGCCAGGCTGGCCCAAGGCTATTGCCTTGGCAGGCCCGGCGCCGGGCCGACGCACCGGTTTCCAGAGGAAATCCACGTCCGGGCGGCCTGAAATTGCCAATGCCGGCGGCGGCAATTATGCTCACGCCATGAAATTCACCCGCATCGCCTCGCGCATTTCCCTGATCGCCTGCGTCACCCTGCTGTTGGCCATGAGCGTGTTCTGGCTGATCAGCAGCCACCACACGCGGCAGGTTCTGCAGGCCCAGGCGGATCAGCTTGGCCCCACCATCGCCCGGCAAGCGGCGGAACTGCTCGCGGAGCACGTGCAGGCGGGTGATCTCATCAGTATCAACGTTGTGCTGGAAGATCTCGCGGCGGACCCCGCGGTCATCGAGGCCAGCCTGTTCGATACCGAAGGCGGGCGCGTTGCGGTGGCGGGGTCGCCGAATGCCACCCCGCCGCTGGCCCTGCTGACGCGGCCGATCCCGCGGGAGGAGTTCTACACCCGCGGCATCGAATTCCTCGGCGCCGATCACGGCTCGGTGCGAGTCACCCTCGATCTCGGCCACTTGCAGGCGACACTGAATGACAATCTGCTGCTCGTTGGCGCCGCCACCGCGGTGCTGCTGGCGGCGACCTGGATTTTTTTCGCGATCTACTGCCAGGTGTCGCTGGGATTCCCGATGAACCTGCTGACGTACTCGCTGGGCAAGATCCGGCGCGGGGAAATCGCCGAATGCCCGGACCCATCCGGGCGCGACGAAATCGCCAGGCTCACCCGGCAGTACAATGCCACGGCGAAGTTTCTGGCCCGCAACACCTTTCTCGACGAATCCAGCGGCGACACCCCAAAAGCCGGTACGGAAGACACCGGGGAAGCGAAGCTCAGCGTGCTCATCATCCGCATCAACAACTATTTCTCGCTCGCCACCGCCATGAGCCGGGAACGGGTTCCGCAGCTGCTGAACCGCTACTACTCGCTTAGCGGCCAGATCGCCCGCATCTACGGCGGCCGCGTGTGCTATTGCCATGAAGACGAGATTCTCATCGCCTTCGACGGGGGGGAAGCGGCCGAGGAGCAGGCGTATTACGCCATCTGCGCGGGCTTGCTGTTGCTGCGGCTCGCGCCCCATCTGAGCCGGCTTGCCGGTGGTGGCGTCGGCGCGACCTTTGGTGTCGCGGCCCACAGCGGCACTGATGCGGCTAGGCTGCACTCGCCCATCTCGGGCGCCAACGACAGCCTGATCGGCGGCGTGCCCGACTTCGTCCGGGAAATCTGCAACGACTGTCCACCCAACAGCCTGCTGCTCAGCGCCGATTGCTACCAGCTCGCCGGCGGCGACTCGAGGGTGAACGCCGAGGCCCACAACGACCCGGGCGCCGAGCCGGCGGTCCTGCTCGCCCTCGAACCACCCGAGGAGCTCGGCGAACTCCTCAACCACCAAGCCACCCGCCTCGCCAGCGCTTGAGCTGTCCCCGTCGCAGACTCTGAGGTAGTAGAATACGCCGTCATTTTCACTGGATTGCCAAGAGGAATTTCATCGATGAAGCGCGTTTGCGAATGGATTGGCCTTGGGGGCGTTTCGCTCGTGCTTGCCTCGTTCTCCGAGGCGGCGCTTGCCGCCGAGGCGGTGGCCACGCTGGACCTAACCGACAGCGGGCTCGGCATCGCCGCCCTGGTGATCTTCGTGCTCGCCTATGCGCTGGTTATCAGCGAAGAGAATATCCACCTGCGCAAATCGAAACCGGTGGTGGTGGCGGCTGGCGTGATCTGGATACTGGTGGCGCTGGCCTACACCGCGGCCGGCGAGTCGGCGCTGGCGGAGGAGCTGGTTTCGCACAATCTGCTTGAGTTCGTCGAATTGTTCCTCTTCCTGCTCGCGGCGATGACCTATATCAACACCATGGAAGAGCGGGGCATTTTCAATCTGCTGCGGGCGAAGCTCGTCAGCGCGGGCTTCTCCCTGCGCAAGCTGTTCTGGATCACCGGCCTGATTTCCTTCGCCATGTCGCCCTTGGCGGACAACCTCACCACCGCCCTGCTGATGGCGGCGGTGGTGGTTTCGATTGGCGGCGACAATACCCGCTTCGTGGTTCTCGGCTGCATCAATGTCGTCGTGGCGGCCAACGCCGGCGGCGTGTTCAGCCCCTTCGGCGACATCACCACGCTGATGATCTGGCAGGCGGGCCATGTGCAGTTCCAAGAGTTCTTCGTGCTGGTGCTTCCTTCCATCACCAACTGGGTCGTCACCGCGGGCATCATGAGTTTCGCGGTTCCCGTCGACAACCCCGAACCGATCAAGGAAGAGGTCGAGGTCAAGTATGGCGGCTGGGTCGTCGTCGGCTTGTTCGGCCTGACCATCGCCCTCGCCGTGAGTTTCCACAACTTCCTGCACCTGCCACCGATGCTTGGCATGATGACCGGCCTCGGCATCCTCAAGCTGTTTGGCTACTATCTGCAAATGCGCGATGCCGGCTACATGGGAGCAAGCACCGATCTGGTCAGCGGCGATGCCTCGATGTTCAGCGACTCGATGCGCGAAGACACCATCGAGCGCGGCAACCAACAGCCCTACAACATCTTCCACAACCTCCAGCGGGCGGAGTGGGATACGCTGATTTTCTTCTACGGCATCATTCTCTGCGTCGGCGGGCTCGGGGCGTTCGGCTACCTGGCGGTGGTTTCGGAGTTCACCTACGAGGGGCTTGGCCCCACCACCGCCAATATCCTCGTGGGCTTCGCCTCGGCGTTGATCGACAATATCCCGGTGATGTTCGCCGTGCTCGAAATGTCGCCGGAGATGGATTTGTTCCAATGGCTGCTGATCACGCTGACGGCCGGTGCGGGAGGCTCGATGTTGTCGATCGGCTCGGCGGCGGGGGTGGCGGTCATGGGCCAGGCGCGGGGCATCTACACCTTCTTCGCGCACTTGAAATGGAGCTGGGCGATCATGCTCGGCTATTTCGCCAGCATCGGCGTCCATTTCCTGCTCAACAGCTGAGTGCGCGTCGAGCCGTCAGCGGCTGGCCACATCCACCAGCACGCGGTAGATCATCTCGGTTCCCTCCGCCAGCGAACGCACCGAAACGCGCTCGTCATTGCCGTGCATCCTGGACAGGTCGTCCTCGTCTATGGGGTACGGGTAGATGCCGTATACCGGCACACCCCGGTTGCGCCAAGCCCCGGCGTCGGTGCCGGCTTGAAACAGGTAGGAAGTCACCAGGGCTTCCGGGTATTGTTCCCGGGCGGATTCGGCCAGCGCCCGGTACAGCTCGGTGTCTTCCGGCGAGGGCGGCTGCATGGAGCGTTGCTGTAGTCTCGACAGCGCGGCCTCCTCGGATTCGTCCGCCCCGGCGAGCAGTTCCACCGAGATCGCCGGCGCGGCGACAACCCGGCGGATTTCCTCGATAAACGCCGCCACATCGGTTCCCGGGATCAAACGGAAATTGACCAGCGCGCTCGCCGTGCCGGGAATGACATTGCTGCGGAAGCCGCCTTCGATGATGACCGGCGCGATGGTGTTGCGCATGAAGGCCCGCTGCAGCGGGTCAACGCCGATGGCCCGGTCCGCTTGGGCGAGCCGGGCGGCGTCGGTTCCGGCGAGAATATCCTCGAACCAGGTTTTCTCGGGCTCTTCCGCGGTCAGCGCCAGGGTTTGGAAGAATTGCCGGGTGATCGGGATCAATTGCACGCCGGTGTCGTAGCGTGAAAGCTTTTCCAGTGCTTGGGCGAGGGCGAAGATGGCGTTGTCCGGGCGCGGCATCGACGAGTGGATGCTGTGGCCCGAGGCGGTGACGCGCAGGGTGATCGAGAACTTGTCCGCGGTTGAAATGCTGACATAGCGGACCGCGTCGGCACCCCGACGCTTGATAATCCAGCCGCCTTCGTTGAGGGCGAATTCAGCGTCGATCAGCGGCCAGTGGTCCCGCGCCAGCCAGCCGGTGCCATAGCTGCCGCCTTCCTCGTCGGCTTCCGCCAAAAAGATCACATCACGCGCCAATGGGACTTCATTGCGGGCGAGTTCCATCACGGCTTCGGCGAACACCGCGAGGCCACCCTTGAAATCGATCGCGCCGCGGCCGTAGACATAGCCGTTGACGATGTCGCCGCCGAAGGGTTCCTCGGTCCACAAGGCCCGCTCGACGCCCACCACATCGGCGTGGGCCGCGAGCAGCA
This sequence comes from Gammaproteobacteria bacterium, assembly GCA_026709135.1. Taxonomy (GTDB): domain Bacteria; phylum Pseudomonadota; class Gammaproteobacteria; order Pseudomonadales; family Pseudohongiellaceae; genus UBA9145. Next base: position 8,110 of record JAPOTO010000050.1, read on the forward strand.
ATGGCCGCTTGGAACCATCGCCCCGCAGCCTGGCGATGAAATGCGCCTTGCCGGGCGCGGGGGTCTCGATGATGGAAACCTCGAAGCCGAGCGCCGCGAAGCGCGGCCGCAGAAATTCCGCCACCGCGCCTTCATTGCCGGGCGGATTGGATGTGTCGATGCGGATGAGTTCGCGCAGCAGCTCCGCCGTGGGGTTGGTCTGTGCCTGCGCGGGAGCAATCAGCAGGCACAACGCGATGAAGGAAATACGCAGGATTGTGTTCATCGGCTCTAATCGGTTTCGGTGTCGGTATCAATTCCGTGGCGGGTTCGAGCTCAATCGGAGTTTGCCTTGGGCGAGCCGTCGCCATTGAAGCCCATGACCTCGTAGCGGCGCCAGCCTCCGAGAATGCCGCGCAGGCCGTGGTTGCCCTCGTGGCAGGCGTATTCGAACACCGGCTCGGGCGACCGGCGCAGCGGCAGCTTGGCCGACCAGGGTTCGTCCCAGGACAGGGGGTCGGTGACGGTGAAGTCGTATTCGATCGTGTTTTCATCGATGTGGCGGAAGCGCTCCTCGACCACCGCTTGGTCGGACATGCCGCGCAGGTTGTAATCGTGATAGAAGTGCCGGGTTTGGACGATCAGATCCTCGCCATCCCAATGGCCGATGGAGTCGCCTTCCCATTTGAGCTGCCGGGTGTGGTGCTCGCTGTCGAGGCGGATGATCCGGGCCGAATGCACCATCTCGTTGAGGATCATCACGGTGTCTTCGGTCTGCACAATCTGCATATTGTTGTTGTAGGAGCCGGGAATCATCGGTGGCCCGCCGACGAATCCCGTGATGCAGCGGTCCACAGTGGTGCGGCCTTCGGGGCCGGCGCTGTTGAAGATCATTTCCCGGTACTCGGCGCGGCGCTGCCGTCCGGCGTCGTTCAGCGGCGGCAGGCGGCCATTGGGCGGGTCGTAGATCAGCGATGTGCGGCGGTCGTAAATCGTTTCGCTGCCGCGCTCGTACCAGAATTCATTGTAGGAAATCACCCCCGGCGGATAACCGGCGCCGCCGACGCTGTCGATAATCAGGTCGCGGTTCTGCCGGCGGTTCTCAAAGGCCTCCCATTCGGTGGCCTGCTCTTCGGTCAGCACCTCGAAATCCTTAAGCTCATCCGGCCGGTTGAGCGGCGTCAGGGTGCGGAAGGTGTAAGTGCCCTGAAAATCCGGATGGCCATGCTCGGTGCGCGGAATACCGCCCGCCTGCGCGAGGGCCAGGCCCGAGAGCGCGCCGCCGGCGAGCACAGTGAGGACTTTGCCGCGGATACTGCCAATCATGGGAACCTCCAAAGCATATTTTATTGTCGCAACCAGCCACCAACACCTGAAAGTACGCTGGTTCCCAACACATTTCAAGAATTCGCCGCCCAGTCAAACTACCCGGATGCCAGACTGCTGAAATTGTTTGATAATCGGGCCGGGGCATGGTGGATTGTCGTCATTATCAAGATATTGTTTTTCCGTCTGTTTTTGGGGGCTTGCGCGCTGATGCCGCTGCCGCTGCTGCATGGTCTCGCCCGGCTTTTCGGCAGTGTGCTGCTGTGGCTGCCGAACCGGGCGGCGCGGACGACCTTGCGGAACCTGCGGACTTGCTTTCCCGAGCTCGACGAGGCGGTGCTGCGCGAGCTCGCGCGGGCGAGCCTGCGCCATTCGCTTTGCGCGATGTTGGAAATGGGACGGGCGTGGCTATGGCCCATGGCCCGGATGACCGGGCTGATTCGGGAGTCGGAAGGCGTTGATGCGTTTCGCCGGGCGGTGGCGGCTGGCGATGGGGTGATCCTGCTTGCGCCGCATCTGGGGAATTGGGAAGTATTCGGCATCTCAATGTGCCATGGATATCCCGCGCATTTTTTGTACATGCCGCCGGATGATCCCGCGCTCGACCGCCTGCTGCTGCGCAGCCGCGCCCGCGGCGGTTTGCGCATGGCCGCCGGTGGAAGGGAGGGGGTCGGCAAATTGCTGCGGGCTTTGCGCGCCGGCGAATTGGTTGGCATTTTGCCGGATCAGGTGCCCGCCGATGGCGGCGGCGTGTTCGCGCCTTTTTTCGGCGAGGCAGCCTATACCATGACGCTGGCCTGCAAGCTCGCCCAGCGCCCCGGCGCGCGGGTTTTCTGCGGCTATGCCAGGCGGCTGCCGGCCAGCGCCGGATTCCGCGTATCCATCCGGGAGCTGGATTTGCGCCGGGACAAACTCGAAGACGCGGCGGCCGCCATGAACCGGGCCATCGAAGAGTTGGTCCGCGAATCTCCCGAACAATACCAGTGGGAATACAAACGCTTCCGCCGCCAGCGCGACGACACCGAGTTTTATTGAAATGGGTTTGTATAGTTAATTGATAAACTGCTCCGTTCCCGTTTTTCGAGCGGAAAAACGTCGCGGCTTCGACTGGAACCCCCTCGCCGCTTCGCGGCACTCCCCCTTCGCAGGGGGAGAGTTGACCCCGCTGGCGCGGCCCATATAACTCCCCTCCTTTTCAAGGAGCAGCCGCGAAGCGGCGGGGTGGTTGCCCCGAGGCCGCTTGGGCGCCGCAAACTCCAATACCCGCGAGACGAGGCCCCGGCCAGGCAGCGACGGATCGAAGCCACAAGAGTGCCTCATCGTTGCCAGAACATGGGTGTGAACAGCACCAGCAGGGTGAAGATTTCGAGCCTGCCGAGCAGCATGGCGACGCAGAGAATCCATTTGGCGGTGACGGGGAGGGTGGCGTAGGTCGCCGAGACGCCTTCGAGCCCGGGGCCGAGATTGTTGATGCAGGCCCCCACCGCGCTGAAAGCCGTGATGATCTCGACCCCCGAGGCGAGCAGGGCCAGCAGCATCAGCATGAACACCATCACATAAACCGCGAAGAAGCCCCAGACCGATTCGATCACCCGGTCGGGCACGCGCTTGCGGCCGAGCTTGATGGGGATCACGGCCTTTGGATGAATCAGCCGCTGCACCTCGCGGATGCCCTGCTTGAAGATGAGCAGGATGCGGATGACCTTGATGCCGCCGCCGGTTGAGCCGGCGCAGGCGCCGATGATCGCCGCGTAGAGCAGCATATAGGGCAGGAACAGGGGCCAGGCGTTGAAATCGTCGGTGACGAACCCGGTGGTGGTGGCGATCGCCACGACCTGGAACAGGCCCTTGATGGCGGCCTCGAAAAAACTGTCGTAAGTCGCGGTGATGTAGAGAATCCCAACCGCCGCCACCGACAGCGAGCCGAGAATGAAAATGTAGAAGCGGAACTCCGGGTCGAGCAGATAATGTTTCAGCGAGCGCTGCTGCCAAGCGGTGAAATGCAGCGCGAAGTTGACCCCGGCGATGACCATGAAGACGATCGCCACGAGATCCACCGCCGGGCTGTTGAAATAGCCGATGCTGGCGTCGTGGGTGGAAAAGCCACCGATGGCGATGGTGGCGAAGGCGTGGCTGATGGCGTCGAAGGCCCCCATGCCCACGGCCCAATAGGCCAGGGCGCAGGCCAGGGTCAGCGCCAGGTAGATGTACCACAGCGCCTTGGCGGTTTCGGCGAGGCGCGGCACGAGCTTGTTGTCTTTCAGCGGCCCGGGCGTTTCCGCCTGATACAACTGCATGCCGCCAATGCCGAGCATCGGCAGCAGGGCCATGGCGAGCACGATGATCCCCATGCCGCCCAGCCATTGCAGCAACTGGCGGTAAAACAGAATCGACCGCGGCAGCTCGTCGAGGCCGACAATAACCGTCGCGCCGGTGGTGGTCAGCCCGGAAATCGACTCGAACACGGCATCGGCCAGGCTGAGATCGAGCGCGAGCACAAAGGGCAGGCAGCCGGCGGTGCCGAGCACGCTCCAGAACAGCGTCACCACCAGAAAACCGTCGCGGATCGTCAATTCCTTGCGGTTGCGCGCGGTCAGCCCCCACAGCACCGCCCCGGCCAGCAGCAGGGCGAGGAAGGTCGTGACGAAGACATCGACCATGCCATCGCCATACCACAGCGACACCAGCATCGGCGGAAGCGTGCCGAGGAGGCTGAACAGCATCAACAGGATGCCGAGCAGCTTGGTGATCATGAATGGATGCATGGCGGCTCAGAAATGCGCGAATCCGGCCCCGAACAGGCGCTCGACGAGGCCGACGTGCTTGCGGTCGACGAGGAACATGATCACGTGGTCGCCGGCTTCCACGCGGGTGTCGTCGTGGGCGATCAGCACTTCTTTTTCCCGCACGATGGCGCCGACGGTAACACTGTCCGGCAGTTCGAGCTCGCGCAACTCCCGGCCGATGACCCGGGACGAGGCCGTATCGCCATGGACCACCGCCTCCACCGCCTCGGCGGCGCCCCGGCGCAGCGAATGCACATTGGCGAAGTCCGCCCGCCGCACTTTGGTCAGCACGCTGCCGATGGTGGCGAGCTGCGGCGAAATGGCGATATCGATTTCGCCGCCTTGGATGAGATCGACATAGTCGGGATTGTTGATCAGCGCCATGACTTTCTTCGCGCCGAGCCGCTTGGCCATCATGCACGACATGATGTTGGCCTCGTCGTCGTTGGCCAGGGCGACGAAAACATCGGCGTCCTCGATGTTCTCGCTGATCAGCAGCTCGCGCTCCGAGGCTTCGCCGTGCAGCACGAGGGTGCGGAGGAGCTGGCTGGAAAGATGCTTGCAGCGCGCCTCGTCGCGCTCGATGAGCTTGACCTTGTAGCGCGGCTCAAGCTTGCGCGCCAGCCGCAGGCCGATATTGCCGCCACCGGCGATGAAAATCCGCCGGTAGGGGTGGTCCATGGGGCGCACCTCGGCGATGCAGTCGCGGATATCGCCTTGGGCGGCGACGAAGAAAACCTCGTCGTCGGCTTCGATCACCGTGGAGCCTTCGGGAACGATGGGCCGGTCCTTGCGGAAAATCGCCGCCACCCGGGTATCCACCGCGGGCTTGTGCTGCCGCAGCAGGCGGATCTGCTGGCCGACGAGGGGGCCGCCGCTGACCGCCTTGACGCCGACCAGCCGCACGCTGCCATCGGCGAAATCGAGCACCTGCAGCGCGCCGGGCAATTCGATAAGACGCTCGATGTTGTCGGAAACGATCATCTCCGGGCAGATCGGCGTGTCGACGCCGATGCCCCGCTCGCCGAACAACTTGTCGCGGAAGCGGAAAAAGGATGTTGAGTGGACGCGGCAGATCTTCTTCGGGGTGTGGTAGAGCGAATCGGCGACGCGGCAGGCCACCATGTTCAACTCGTCGTTTTCGGAAACCGCGATCAAGAGGTCGGCGTCTTCCACCCCTGCCTGCTCGAGCACATCGGGGTGCGAGCCCCGGCCGCTCACCACCTGAATATCCATGCCCTTTTTGAGCCCTTCGAGCCGCGCCTCGTCGCTGTCCACGAGGGTGACGTCATTGGAATCGGTGGATAGCGTGCTCGCCAGGCTGATGCCCACCGGGTTCGCGCCGACAACGATTATTTTCATCTGATTTCACCGCGCCGCGGCCTTCCCCCGCAACGCCTTGCTCAGCAGGCAGAAGTAAAAGCCGTCCGGGCCAACCGGGCCATTGGGAAGCAATTGTCTTCCCTGCGCGCATTCTATCCCCCAATCGGCGGCGATGGGCAGGGTTTCGGCGTCGTCGGTTTCAGCGAGGAAGCGCCCGGTGATTTGCTCGTTTTCCCGCCGCAGCAGGGAGCAGGTCGTGTACAGCAGGTGGCCGCCGGGCTTGAGGCAGCGCCACAGGGCGCGGAGCAGCCGCGCCTGGGTGGCGGCGTGGGCGGCGAGATCGGCGGGGCGCAGCAGCAGCTTGATGTCCGGGTGGCGGCGGATGACGCCGGTGGCGGAACAAGGCGCGTCGAGCAAGATCCGCCCGAACGGCTCGCCGTCCCACCAGGCCGGCGGGTCCGCGGCGTCGGCCACGGCCAGATCGGCATCGAGGCCGAGCCGGGCGAGATTGTCTTGGATCATCGCGCTGCGCCCCGCATCCCGCTCAAGCGCCAGGCAGCTTGCCAGCCCGGGTTCGGTTTCGAGCAAATGGCAGGTCTTTCCGCCGGGTGCCGCGCAGGCGTCGAGCACCCGCTCGCCGGGCGCCGCCGCGAGCAGGCCGGGCACGAGTTGGGAGGCTTCGTCCTGGACGCTGAACCAGCCTTCGGCAAAGCCGGGAATCTCCCCCACTGGGCGCGGCTTGGGCAAGTAAATGGCCGATGGCGCGAGCTGTCCGGGATCGCATTCGACCCCGGCCTCCCGCAGCCGGCGCATTCCCTGTTCGCGGTCGGCCTTGCGCCGGTTCACCCGCAGGCACAGTGGGGGCCTGACGTTGTTTTGTTCAAGAATCGGTTGGCAATGCCGGGGCCAGTCCGCGCCGATGGCTTCCACCAGCCATTGCGGATGACTGAAGCGGACCGCCGCGGATTCCCCCGCGAGGGCGAGTTCAAGTTCGTCGCGGCGGCGCTGGAAGTTGCGCAGCACCGCGTTCGCCAGCGGTTTTGCCCAGTCCTTGCCCAATTCCCCGGCGGCGCGCACGGTTTCGTTGACCACCGCGTGTTCGGGAACCGCGAGCTCGCGCAGTTGATGCAAGGCGCCGAGCAAGAGGTAGCGGAGGTCCTGGTCGCGTTTGCGCAATGGCCGCTCCAGCAGTTTGCCGAGCAGGAAGTCGAGGGCGTCGCGGTGGCGGCAAACGCCATGGCAAATTTCCCGCAGCAGGCCGAACTCGCGCAGTTCGCGGTGCGGCGCGAGCAAATCGCCAATGGCCCCGCCAGGCCCGGCGAGTTGGGCGAGCACGCGGGCGGCGGCGGCGCGGGGGCTCATGGCGCCTGCCGCGGCTCGCCGCTGAAACGCCCGCCCGGCGCGAACGATGAGTGCGTCAGCGCCCGGGCGGGCACGGGATTCTTGCCGGGAAGTTGCAGCATGGCTATGCGCAGGGCGTCCTTGCCGCAAGCAACCAGCAAGCCCCGCTTGCCGGCGGCGACGATTTCCCCCGGTGCGGCGGCCTGCTCCCCCGCCTCGGCGGTGGCGCGCAGAATCCGTATCCGGCTTTGCCCGGCGAAGGTGAAAGCCGGGGCGCGGCCGATGCCGGCGCGGACTTGCCGGGCGATGAAAGCGGCATCGGCGGCCCAGTCGATCCGCGCGTCCGCTTTCTCCAGCTTGTGGGCGTAGGTCGCTTCGGCATCGTCCTGCCGCCGGGCGTTCGCCAGCAATTCCGGCAGGCTTCGCAGGCTGCGCAGCAGCGCTTCGCAACCGGCTTCGGTCAATTTGGCCTCCAGCGTTTGCCGGTCGTCATCCCCGGCGATGGGAACTTCCCGCTGGTGCAGGATCGGCCCGGTATCAAGGCCCGCTTCCATTTGCATGATGCTGATTCCGCTGCGCTGGTCGCCGGCGAGCAGGGCGCGCTCGATGGGCGCGGCGCCGCGCCAGCGCGGCAGCAGCGAAGCGTGGACATTGACGCAGCCATAGCGGGGCAGCGTGAGAATCGACGGCGGCAGAATCAGCCCGTAGGCGGCGACGATCAGCGCGTCCGGTTGATGGGATGCCAATAGCCGTTCGGCTTCCCCGCCGCGCAGATCCGCGGGTTTGTGCAGCGGCAGGCCATGCGCCGCCGCCACCTCGGCCACAGCGCTTGGCCGCGGCTTGCGGCCGCGGCCGGCGGGGCGGTCGGGCTGGGTGAAGACCGCCGCGGGCTCGTGGCCCGCGTCGAGCAACGCGGACAAATGCGCCGCCGCGAAGGCCGGCGTGCCGGCGAAACACAGTTTCAGCGGGGGGTTGGCGGATGGGGTATCGATGGGCGGGGAATCGTCCGCGGGCGCGTTGGCGCTGGCCATGATATCGGGAAAGCAGCCGGGAAAGCAGCCGGAATCAGGCCGACTTCCGCTGTTCCTTTTGCAGCTTGCCGCGAATGCGCCGCCGCTTGAGCGGGCTGAGGTAATCGACGAACAGCTTGCCGTCGAGGTGGTCGATCTCGTGCTGGATGCAAACCGCGAGGACGCCCCTGGCTTCAAGCTCGAATGCTTCGCCGCGCTGGTCCCGGGCGCTGACGCGAATCGCCCGGGGCCGCGAAACGTCCTCGAAAAATCCGGGAACCGACAGGCAGCCTTCCTGATAGTCCTGCAATTCCTCCTCGATTACCTCGAATTCTGGATTAACGAAGACATGCGGACTATCCTTTTCCTGCGAGACGTCGAGCACGAGCAGGCGCTTGTGGACGTTGACCTGGGTCGCCGCGAGGCCGATGCCCTCGGCGTGGTACATGGTCTCGAGCATATTGGCGACGAGCGAGCGCAGCCGGTCGTCGAAATGGGTCACCGGGCTTGCGACCTTGCGCAGCCTCGGGTCCGGGAACTCCAGAATCGGCAACAGTGCCATCACAACTCCGCCGTGCGGAAGACGCTTGCGAAAAGTGAATTATATCAGCCCCTTGGAGATTTAGGATATTCATGTCATGGACGATTCCCTGACCAGAGACTACCTCGCCCTGGCCCACCACCGCGGCCTGGGCCCCGTCGCGCTGGCGCGGATGCTGGGGCGGATTGGCCCCTTGAGCGAGATCCGCGAATTGCCGAAAGCGCGCTTGCTGGCGGCGGGGGTTTCAGAGGCCCAGGCCGCGATCCTGCTGCGGCCCGCGGGCAAGGCGGGCCTGAGCCGGCAACTGCGGGAGGAGCTTGCCTGGGCCGAAGCGCCCGGCAGGGACATTGTGCATTTCGAATCGGCGCGCTATCCGCTCCCGCTGCGCGAAATCGCCACGCCGCCGCCGGTGCTGTATGTGGAAGGCCAGCCCGAATGTCTGGCGGAACCGGCCATCGCCATGGTGGGCAGCCGCCGCGGCAGCGCCTACGGCCGCCGCCACGCCCAATGGCTGGCCCATGAATTGAGCGCCGCGGGGCTGACGGTCTGCTCCGGCATGGCGCTCGGCATCGATACCGCGGCCCACGAGGGCGCGCTTGCCGCCGGCGGACGCACGGTGGCGGTAATGGGCACCGGGGTCGATATCTGCTATCCCGCGCGCAATCGCGAACTGCGCGGGAAGATTCTCGCCCAGGGCGCGCTCGTTTCGGAGTTCCCGCTGGCCTCGCCGCCGGCCCGGGATCATTTCCCCCGCCGCAACCGCATCATCAGCGGCCTGTGCGCCGGAACCGTGGTGGTCGAGGCGGGCTTGAAGAGCGGCTCCCTCGTCACCGCCAAATTCGCCCTGCAGCAAAACCGCGAAGTCTTCGCCCTGCCCGGCCCGATATCGAGCCCGCACTCCCGCGGCTGCCACCAACTCATCCGCCAGGGCGCCAAACTCGTCGAAACGCCGGACGACGTGCTGCAGGAGCTCGAAGGCATCCTCCCGCTCGACCGCTTTCGCCCGAAGGCGGCGCCGGCGGTTGCCGGCAATCCCGCCCTCGATCCGGTCGACGCCAGCCTGATCGCCCAACTCGAGGAAACCGGCTCGCTGCCGGAATCCCTCGCCAGCCAAACCGGCCTGTCCGCGCAGGAATTGGCGGTGAAGCTCCTCCAGCTCGAACTCGCCGGGCTCGTCACCCACCAGGTAGGGCGGTATTTCAGGGTTTGATTGGCTCCAAGAGGGGCTTGCGGGGCTCCGTAAGCCGCTGCCGGTTGCCGGTGTCTGGTGGCTTCTGAGACAGGGATGTCGAAGCAGAGCCTCCAAGGGTGTAGGCAAGCGTTTGCGAAGCACGGCTTCGCGCGCAGCCGAAACGCCACCAAGCTGTGCTTGGTGGCCGGATCGGATTCACGGCGTCCACCAGACACCGGCAACCGGCAGCGGCGATGCGTTACCCGAATCGCAACTTGCGTTGGCTGGGGCACTGGTATAGTTTCGCTGGTTTTTCCACAGGAGTGTGAGGCAGATGAGTTCGCCTTTTGTTGCGATGTTGATGGGTTCGAAATCCGACCTTGAAGCCATGCGGGCCGGTGCCGAGGTGCTCGGCAAGTTTGGCATCCGGCACGAGATCAAGATCAGTTCGGCGCACCGCACGCCGGAAGCGACCCGGGAATATGTCGAGGCTGCTGTGGAGCGCGGCTGCCAGGTGTTCATCGCCGGGGCTGGACTTGCCGCGCATCTCGCCGGCGCCATCGCCGCGCACACCACGCGGCCGGTGATCGGCGTGCCGATGGATGCTGGCCCGCTGAATGGTTTTGACGCGCTGCTCTCGACGGTGCAAATGCCCGCCGGCGTGCCGGTGGCCGGGGTCGCCATCGGCAGGACCGGGGCCAGGAACGCTGCCTACCTGGCGGCCCAGATCATGGCGCTTGCGGACGATGAGCTGGCCAGCCGGGTCGCCGCCGACCGCCGCGCCGACTCGGAACGGGTTCAGGCGCAAGATCGGGAATTGCAAGGACAGCAATGAACCCCCGGCCGGCCGGGACCGAATCCGGGGGCGGGGGCGCGGCGGTGGTCCTGCGGCGCGGCGGCGTAATCGCCTATCCCACCGAAGCCGTATGGGGGCTTGGCTGCGACCCGTTCAACCGGGATGCCGCGCTTCGCATACTTGCGTTGAAACGGCGCGAAATCGACAAAGGCTTGCTGCTCGTCGCCGCCGGCATGGAGCAGATCGATGATCTGCTCGCGCCACTTGGCGAAGAACCGCTGGCGATCCTGCGCCAAAGCTGGCCCGGCCATGTGACTTGGCTCATTCCCGACCCGGCTGGACGCTATCCCGCCTGGATCCGGGGCCGGCATCCAACGGTTGCTGTCCGGGTCAGCGATCATCCCGTGGTGGCGTCGATTTGCCGGGCGTTCAACAGGCCCATCGTTTCCACTTCGGCCAATTTCGCCGGAGAGCCGGAAATCCGCTCCACAGAGGATTTGCGGCGGCAGTTCGGCGGGGAAATCGATTACGTGGCCGAGGGGCGCCTCGGCGGGCGGGGCGCCCCATCCGAAATCCGCGACCTGTTGAGCAATATTAGAATACGCTGAGCCAGAATCAGCGGGACGCCTAACCATAATCCGCCGGGACTTTATCCATGAGCGCCATCGATACCGAAGCGGTTAAACAATTCCTGCTCGATACGCAGGAGAACATCTGCGCCCGGCTTGCCGGCGAGGACGGTGAAGCCGGTTTCATCACCGACCGCTGGGACCGCGGCGACGGCGGCGGCGGAGTCTCCCGGGTGCTCAGCGAGGGCGCGGTGTTCGAGAAAGCCGGGGTGAACTTCTCCCATGTGTTCGGCAAATCCCTGCCGCCCTCGGCGACCGCCACCCGGCCCGAACTCGCCGGCCGCGGCTACCAAGCCATGGGGGTATCGCTGGTGATCCACCCCCGCAACCCCTTCGTGCCGACCTCCCACGCCAATTTCCGCCTGTTCGCCACCACCGGGGACGATCCGGTTTGGTGGTTCGGCGGCGGCTACGACCTCACTCCGTATTATGGCTTCGATGAGGACTGCGGCCATTGGCACCGGACCGCGCGGGAAGCCTGCGAGCGCTTCGGCCCCGACTACTACCCGCGCTTCAAGCGCAATTGCGACGCGTACTTCCACCTCAAGCACCGGGATGAACGCCGGGGCATCGGCGGCTTGTTCTTCGATGACTTCAACGAAGGCGGCTTCGCACGCAGCTTCGCCTTCGTCCGCGCCCTGGCTGGAAGCTATATCGATGCCTACCTGCCCATCGTCCAGCGCCGCCGGCAACTGCCCTGGAGTGCGGAGCAGCGCAAGTTCCAGGAATACCGCCGGGGCCGCTACGCCGAGTTCAATCTGGTTTACGACCGGGGCACGCTGTTCGGTCTGCAATCCGGGGTGGGCAGAATTGAGTCGATCCTGATGTCGCTGCCGCCGGCGGTTCGCTGGATCTACAACTGGCGGGCGGAACCCGGCAGCGAGGAGGAAAAGCTCACCAGCTACTACCTGGTGCCCAAGGACTGGGCATGAACACCGCCCCGGACCGCTACGCCGTGGTCGGCAACCCGATCAGCCACAGCAAATCGCCGCTGATCCACTCGCTGTTCGCCGAACAGACCGGTGAAGCCATTTTGTATGAGCCGCTGCTTGCCACGAGCGAAAGCTTCGAGGTCTTGGTGCGGGATTTCTTTGCTGGTGGCGGCCGCGGCTTGAATGTCACCGTGCCGTTCAAGCAGGCGGCGTGGGCGCTGTGCGATTCCAGCCAGCTCGCCCCCAACGCCGCCCGGGCCAAGGCGGTGAACACGCTCTATCCGGCGCAGGGCGGCGGCTGCGCCGGCGCCAATACCGACGGCATCGGCCTGGTGCGCGATCTTCGCGACAATCTCGGCATCGCGATCCAGGGCCGCCGCATATTGCTGCTCGGCGCCGGCGGCGCGATTCGCGGCGTCATACCCGCCCTCGCGGAGGAATCCCCGGCCTCGATGACCGTCTGCAACCGGACCGCGGAACGGGCGGTTGAGCTCGCGCGGGATTTTGGCGGCAGTCTGACCGCGGCGAGCCTGGAGGCGTTGCGCGGGCGGCGCTTCGACCTGATCGTCAATGGCACCTCTTCAAGCCTGCAAGGAGGCTTGCCCGCGCTTGACGCGGC
>JAPOTO010000050.1:20827-25993 GCA_026709135.1 Gammaproteobacteria bacterium
CGCCGTGTTCGCCGGCGGTGCCGTGGAGTTCGGCGGGGGTCAGCGCCACGGCGTCGCGGTCGTGGCCCATGAAGTCGAAACGGGTTCCCGAGGTGTAGTCGCCCTCCACCGCCATGAAGGCGATGAGCAGCAGCAATACCCCGGGCGGCCCGAGAATGGTCAGCACGAGCGCCAGCCTTTCCCAGAAGGCGTGCATGAAGATGGCGACGATGAAGCCCGCCTTGACCAGCATGAAGACGATGACCAGCGTCCAGCGCATGGCGCCCTGCACATCGAAATAATCGACCGCGTAGGAAGCGGCGCTGACGACGAACAGCAGAATCCAAACTTGGTAGTAGACGCCAAGCGGGTGCTGTTGCCCCGCGGTCTCCGATGATGATGCCATTGCGGTCTCTCCCTAAAGCAGATAGAAGAATGCGAAGATGAATACCCACACGAGATCGACGAAGTGCCAGTACAACCCGGCGATTTCGACGATTTCGTAGCCTTTCTTGTCGTAGTAGCCCACCCAGATGCGCCGCGCCACCCACAGCAGATAGATCACCCCGGCCGACACGTGGAGGCCGTGGAAACCCGTCACCATGAAGAACACCGAGCCGAACTGCGCCGCCCCGAAGGGATTGCCCCAGGGCCGCACGCCCTCATCGACGATCAGCTTGGTCCACTCGAAGGCCTGCATGCCGACGAAGGTCGCGCCGAACAAGGCGGTCAGGCAGATGAAGACGACGGTCTTGAACTTGTCGCGCCGGTAGCCATAGTTCACCGCCAGCGCCATCGTGCCCGAACTCGTGATCAGCACGAAGGTCATGATCGCGATCAGGATCAGCGGAATGGGCGCCCCGCCGAAACTCAGGGCGAAAATCTCACTCTGCGGCGGCCACGGATCGGTCGTGGTCATGCGCACGTTCAGGTAGCCGGTCAGGAAGCAGGTGAAGATGAAAGTGTCGCTGACCAGGAAGATCCACATCATGGCCTTGCCCCAAGGCACATGATAGGTCTGCTTGTCCGCGGCCCAGTCGTCGACCAGGCCAGTCATCCCCTCCGCGGGGGCCGCGCCAGTTGCAGCAGCTTCGCTCATTCGTAGTGGTTCCTCAGGTGTTGGAAAGAATCGCGAAAAGCACCAGCCACACCACGAGCAGGAAGTGCCAGTAGAGTGTGCAAGTTTCGATGCTCAGGCGGACGTCTTTCGGCTCCTTGCCCGAAGCGAGCCGGATCGAAGTCATGCTCCAGACCCACAAGCCGCCAAGCAGGTGCGCGATATGCACGCCGGTGAGCAGATAGAAAAAGGACGCGGCGGGATTGGGTGCCAAGTAGACCCCGCCCGCCATCAGGTCGCTCCAGACCATGATCTGTCCGACGATGAAAGCCAACGTGCACAGCCCGCCGGCCAGGAACAGCGCGAACACGTTGCGGTTTTCGCCCCGGCCCACCTTGTTGCGGGCGAGCTGGAACACCACGCTGCCCAGGGCCAGCAAGCCGGTGTTCAGCCACAACTGCCCGGGTTCGCCCAGGGGCCGCCAGTCGGGCAGTTCCATGCGGATGAAGTAGCTGATGGTGAACAGGCTGAAAATGATCGTCGCGACGATCAGGAAAAAGCCAAGCGCCACCTTCGCCGGCGCGGTGTCGAAGGCACCTTCGGGCCTGAGCCCGCCGATGATGCCCTTGCGTTCCCAGGGCTTGTCGGCCAGATGTTTGAGCGATTTCACAGGTCCGCCTTGGAGGTGTCGTGGTCCGGGTCGAAATGTTCGGCGTCCACCGTGGGTTCTTCGCTTTCCGGCGTGTTCTGGGGAATGAAATCCTCATGGGCGCCGGGGACGCTGTAGTCATAGGCCCAGCGGTACACCGTGGGCAGCTTGTCGCCCCAGTTGCCATGGATTGGCGGCGTCTCGGGGGTTTGCCATTCGAGGGTGTTGGCGCCCCAGGGGTTCGGATCGGCCTTCTTGCCGCTGCGCAGGCTCCAGAAGATGTTGATGAAGAACAGCAACTGGGAGGCGCCGACGAACAGCGCGGCGATGGTGATGGCGGTGTTGGCGTCCTGGGTTGCCGGCACCATGAATTCGGTTGTGCCGAGGGCGTAGTAGCGCCGCGGCACGCCGTGGATGCCGAGATAGTGCATCGGCAGGTAGATCGCGTAGGTGCCGAGGAAGGTGCACCAGAAATGCAGCTTGGCCATGCCCTCGTGGTACATGCGCCCCGACATCTTCGGGAACCAGTGGTACAGCGCCGCGAACAGCACCAAGACCGGCGAAACCCCCATCACCATGTGGAAGTGGGCGACGACGAAATAGGTGTCGGACAATGGCAGGTCGATAACCACGTTGCCCAGGAACAGGCCGGTCAGGCCGCCGTGGATGAAGGTGAAGATGAAGCCGATGGCGAAATACATCGGCGCGTTCATGCGCAGGTCGCCCTCCCACAGCGTCAGCACCCAGTTGTAGACCTTGAGCGCCGTCGGCACCGCGATGATCAGCGTGGTGGTGGCGAAGAAGAAGCCGAAGTAGGGGTGCATGCCGCTGACATACATGTGGTGCGCCCAGACGATGAAGCTGAGCAGGCCGATGACGATGATCGCCCAGACCATCATGCGGTAGCCGAAGATGTTCTTGCGGGCGTGGGTGCTGAGAACGTCGGACACAAGGCCGAATGCCGGCAGCGCGACGATGTAGACCTCGGGGTGGCCGAAGAACCAGAACAGGTGCTGGAACAGGATCGGGCTGCCGCCCTCGTAATCGAGCGCCGTGCCCGACTCGATCACCGCCGGCATGAAAAAGCTCGTGCCGAGCAGGGTGTCGAACAGCATCATGATCGCCGCCACCAGCAATGCCGGGAAGGCGAACAGGCCGAGCACGGTGGCGACGAAGATGCCCCAGATCGACAGCGGCAGGCGCATCATGGTCAGGCCGCGGCAGCGGTACTGCAATACCGTGACAACGTAATTGAGGCCGCCCATGGTGAAGGCGACGATGAACACCGCGAGCGAGATCAGCATGAGCACGATGCCCATGTCATGCCCCGGCGTTCCCGCCAGCGAGGTTTGGGGTGGATACAGCGTCCAGCCCGCCCCCGTTGGCCCGCCGCCGACGAAAAAGCTCGCCATCAGGATAATCACCGAAACCAGGTAAACCCAGTAGCTGAGCATGTTCATGAACGGGAAAACCATGTCCCTGGCGCCGCACATGAGAGGAATGAGGTAGTTGCCGAAGCCGCCGAGGAAGAGCGCGGTGAGCAGGTAGATCACCATGATCATGCCGTGCATGGTCACGGACTGGTAGTACGAGTTGGGGTCGATCAGGTCGAAGGTTTCCGGGAAGCCAAGCTGCATGCGCATCAGCAGCGACAGCACGAGGGCGACGAGCCCGACGGCGATGGCGGTTCCACCGTATTGGATGGCGATCACCTTGTGGTCCTGACTCCAGACGTACTTCGTCACCCAGCTATGCGGGTGGTGGAGTTCAAGTTCCTGGTCCGCCAGTGGTACGTATGCCATTTCTTTCTCCTGATTCGGTTTCCGGCCGCCGCGGCTTGGCGCCGCAAGCGAGCCGATGATGCCCGACTATTCTCCGAGCGCGACGCTGCTCGATACCAAGGTGTTGATATAGGCCGCAACGTCGCGGATCTCTTCCTCGTCCGCCATGGCGGTCGCCATGTAAACCATCTGTTCGCCGTAGTCGTCCTCCGGGTGCATGCCGCGGATTCCCGCGCGGAAGTTGCCCAGTTGGGTGACCATGTACCAGTCGCTCTGGCCCGCCAGCGGCGGCGCGTCGGTGTACCAGGTGCCGCTGCCGTCATCGAGGTGGCAGGCGGCGCAGTTGCGGTCGTAGATGTCGCGTCCGTTGGCGATGTCGCCGGTGACGGTGCGTTCGGCGGGCTCGTCGGGGAAGGTGGCGATGTACGCCGCCATGTCGCGAACCGCCTGGTCGCTGGTCAGCGTGGTCGCCATCGCCGCCATCTGCTGGCCAAAAACATCACCCTCGCCGCCGCGCACGCCGGTGCGGAAATACTGCAACTGCCGCTCGACATACCAAGCCGGCTGCCCGCTGATCTTCGGGCTGTTGAGCGCCAGATTGCCCTCGCCCCGCTGGCCGTGGCAGGTGGCGCAGATCGCGTATTGGGCCTGGCCCGCGGCCGGATTGGCGGCGACCATGTTCTGGGTTTCGGCGAAAGTGGGCTGGGTGTCGAGCCAGGCGTTGAAGTCTTCCTCGGTTTCCACCACGACCTGGCCGCGCATGATGAAATGGCCGATGCCGCAAAGCTCCTCGCAGAGCACATCGTAGGTGCCGACTTCGGTGGGCGTGAACCACATGTAGGAAACCAGCCCCGGCACCAAATCCATCTTCACCCGGAACTGGGGCACGGTGAAATTGTGCAGCACATCGTTGGAGCGGAACAGGAAGTGGGCGTCTTGATCCACCGGCAAGCGCATCTGCGGGTCGTTGACGACGACATCATCCTGGCCGTTGGGGTCTTCGGGGTTGATGCCGAAGGGGTTGCTTTGCGACACCAGGGCGGTGTCGGCGCTGCCGAGCACGCCATCGGCGCCGGGATAGCGGTACTGCCACTGCCATTGCTGGGCGAGCACTTCGTAATCCCGGGCCTCTTCCGGCACGTTGACGAAAGCCGCCCAGTAGAACAGGCCGGGGGCGAGCATCAGCACGACGCCGATCGCGGTGAACACCGACAGGCCGATTTCCAGCCGGTGGTTTTCCGGCTCGTACACCGCCTTGTGGCCCTGCTTGTGGCGGAAGCGCCAGACGCAATACGCCATGAACGCATTGATCGCGACGAAGACAAATCCGGTTACCCAAAGGGTGATGTTGACGGTGAGGTCGATTCCCCCCCAGTCGGCGGCGAGCGGGGTGAACCACCAGTCAAAGTAATAGGCGAAGACGAAATGCAGCACTACAGTGGCGATGACGAGCAGGAACAGCGCGATTGCTAATGACATGGGTTGGCAATCCTTGGGATGATTCGCCGCGATGCCCTGTGGCTGCCGCCAGCAGGGGCCGCGAAAGCGAGTTTGGCCTGAATTTTTGCGGGGCGCATAGTATAGAATTTTGTTCCGTGCCGCAACTTGAGTGGAGTAGTGAACGAAGCGGCGCTCAAACGAAGCGGCGCATGGTTTGGGCACCGGTCGCTTGCCGGCGGTAATCGGATTCCTTCCCGGCT